>NZ_JBQCUV010000004.1:0-328568 GCF_051962915.1 Neisseria sp. P0006.S009
ATAGGGCAACTGTGCAGAGGGGGTATTCTTTGATACAGCTGTTGGTGGTGATGCTGTTGGTTTCGATATTGGCGACGTAAGATATTAGGCCGTCTGAAAGATACTTAAGATTAGCTTTCAGACGGCCTTGTTATAAGATGAATTTTTGATATTGGCGTACTTTTTTAAATACAGATAAAATCCCTGCTAATTATTTATAACAATATTTTAGGATACACAGTGCTTGCTTTGGATTATTGTCATCAAAAGGTTGCCGAAAGCCATTCCAGTTTTTTATCCGGCTTTCGTTTTTTATCGGTAGAAAAACGGAATGCGATCACTGTTTTATACGCTTTTTGTCGCGAACTAGACGATGTAGTTGATGGCTGTACCGATCCAAATGTAGCTCAGATAACGTTGAACTGGTGGCGCAGTGATTTGGAGAAAGTGTTTAATAATGAGATGCCTGAGCATCCCGTTCATCAAGCTTTAAAAGATATTCGGGCAAATTTTGATTTGCCGAAGAATGAATTTGAAGCTTTGATTGATGGCATGCAGATGGATTTGGAGCAGGCTCGTTATGGTAGTTTTGATGAATTAAAGCTGTATTGCCACTGTGTTGCAGGGGTAGTGGGGTGCCTTATTGCGCGGATTTTAGGTTTTTCCAATCCAAAAACTTTGGAATATGCGGACAAAATGGGCTTGGCTTTGCAGTTGACGAACATTATTCGTGATGTGGGCGAAGATGTGCGACAGGGAAGAATTTATCTGCCGATAGAGGAAATGCAGAAGTTTGATGTTCCTGCCAACGTAATTATGCAGTGCAAACCGACAGAAAATTTTGCAAAATTGATGCAGTTTCAAGTGAATAGGGCGCGTGAAACTTATCGTGAAGCGATGTTGCTTTTGCCGGCTGAGGATAAGAAATCGCAGAAAGTCGGCCTGATTATGGCGGCTATTTATTATGCGTTGTTGAATGAAATTGACCGTGATGGTGCGCAAAATGTGTTGACTTATAAAATTGCGATTCCTTCTCCCCGTAAAAAACGTATTGCTTTGAAAACTTGGCTGTTTGGATTTAAACCATGAATACTAAGCGTCCAAAAATTGCCGTGATTGGTGCCGGTTGGGCAGGTTTGTCTGCGGCGGTTTCCCTGATTCATCGAGCTGATATTTCTTTGTTTGAGGCTGGGAGACAGGCAGGCGGTAGGGCGCGTGCCTTGTCTGGGAAAGATGATGGATTCAGCTTTTTGGATAATGGGCAGCATATCTTGTTGGGTGCGTATCATGGTGTTCAAACTTTGATGCAACATATTGGCGTTCAACCTGAATCAGCCTTTTTACGCCAGCCTTTGCGATGGTATATCCATGAAGGATTACAATTTCAGACGGCCTCTCTGCCTGCGCCTTGGCATTTGCTTGTCGGTATCCTGCGTGCGAAAAATCTTTCTTTTTCATTGAGAATCAAATTGCTGTCGGATATGTCGGCATTGCAACGTTGGGCTGCTCATCATAAAACCGATTTGACGGTTGCGAAGTGGTTGAGAACACGAAATATTCCCCGCAGCCTGCTTGGCCAATTTTGGCAACCTTTGGTCTGGGGTGCTTTAAATACGCCATTAGAACAGGCATCGTTGCGCATTTTATGTAATGTATTGAATGATGGCGTGTGGTCTGAAAAGGCGAACAGCGATTATCTTTTGCCTAAGCAGGATTTAGGGCGGATCGTAGCCGAACCGGCTTTGGATTTCTTACTCACGCATGGTGCAAAAATACATCTTGAAACCCGTATTACACATTTAAACCATCATATCGATGGCCGAATTGAAATCAATGGCGAAGTATTTGATGCGGTAGTTTTGGCTGTTGCTCCATATCATGTTGACGCGCTTTTGCCTGAAGATACGCCTGACTATATTCAGACGGCCTATCAATCGTTGCATTACCATGCGATTACCACGGTTTATTTGCGTTATGCCCAAGCAGTCAAACTGCCTGCACCTTTAACCGGATTTGCCGATGGTACGGCGCAATGGGTGCTGCGTCGGGGGGCATTGGGTTTACTGGATAATGAAGTTGCGGTTGTTATCAGCGTTTCCGATTGCACTGAGGCTTGGAAGGATAAAGATTTGGCCGAGAAAGTTCATGCGGACATTAAGCGGGTTTGTCCGGATTTGGGTAAGCCTGAAGCCGTACGCATTATTACGGAAAAACGCGCGACTACGGCGACAACGGTTGATTTTGTACAACCTGATTTCTCATGGCTGCACCATCGCCGTATTTATCCGGCCGGCGACTATCTCCATCCTCGCTATCCGGCAACATTGGAAGCTGCAGTTCAGTCAGGCTTTGCCGCGGCTGAAAAGCTTATGCTGGATTTGCGGGTTGAATAAACTGAGGCCGTCTAAATGTTCAGACGGCCTTTTTGACTTTACAAAACTTACCAAGCCGATACAATATCTGAAACCATAAAGTTCAAGGAAAAGTCATGACGACATTAGCGAACAAAACCATCTTGATTACCGGCGCATCCCAAGGTTTGGGCGAGCAGGTTGCCAAAGCCTATGCGGCTGCCGGAGCGACTGTCATTTTGGTGGCGCGTCATCAAAAGCGTTTGGAAAAAGTATATGATGCCATTGTGGCTGCGGGCAGCCCTGAGCCGTTTGCCATCTGCTTTGATTTGATGAGTGCAGAGGAGAAAGAGTTTAAGCAATTCGCGGAAACTATTGATGAAGCAACCGGCGGAAAATTGGATGGCGTGGTGCATTGTGCCAGCTATTTCTATGCCTTGTCGCCATTGGATTTCCAAACTGTATCGGAATGGGTCAACCAATACCGTATCAACACCGTTGCGCCTATGGGCTTGACCCGTGCGCTGTTCCCATTGTTGAAGCAATCCGAAGACGCTTCTGTGATTTTTGTCGGCGAAAGCCACGGCGAAAAACCGCAAGCCTATTGGGGCGGTTTCGGTGCCTCCAAAGCCGCGCTCAATTATTTGTGTAAAGTGGCCGCGGATGAGTGGGAACGTTTTGACAACCTGCGTGCCAATGTTTTGGTGCCGGGTGCCATCAATTCGCCACAACGTATCAAATCTCATCCGGGCGAATCGAAAAGCGAACGTAAAAACTACGAAGATGTCCTGCCGCAATTTATTTGGTGGGCAAGCCAAGAGAGCAGGGGGCGGACAGGCGAAATCGTCTATCTGTAAATCTACCTGCTCAGAGTGGTTTGAAAACATGAGGCCGTCTGAAATCTATATTTTCAGACGGCCTTTAACTTATTGAGTTTTATATCTAAATAATATGAAAGTTTGATGTTTGGACATGTTAGCAGGCAAACATCAGGCTGGCACAAAATTAGATATAGTAATCTAAGTTATAGTTATATTGGATAAATATGACGGAATTTGACTTTATCAGACAATATTTGCAGCGACAAAAATCGGAAGGTCTAATTTTAGGCATAGGGGACGATGCCGCTATTATTCGCCCAAGTAACGGATTTGATTTATGTTTTAGCGCTGATATGTTGGTCAAAGGCAGACATTTTTTTGAAGATGTTTCGCCTGAAGATTTGGCATGGAAAATGCTTGCAGTAAATTTATCCGATATGGCCGCTATGGGTGCCAAGCCGCGTTGGGTGTTGCTCAGTGCTGCGTTGCCTGAATTGAATCAAGACTGGCTCAAACGGTTTTGCGATAGCTTTTTTGCTTTGGCCGCGCGTTTTGATACGGTGTTGATTGGTGGCGATACCACCAAAGGCGATTTGGTCTTTAATGTAACGATAGTAGGTGAAGTTCCGACAGGGTGTGCCCTGCGGCGTGATGCGGCCGAAGTCGGCGACGATATTTGGGTATCGGGTCGGTTGGGTTTGGCTGCCGCTGCGTTGAACAAACATCTTGGGCATTATCAATTGCCGTCTGAAATCATGGCAGTTTGCGATGATAAATTGCTCCGTCCGGAACCGCGCGTTTCATTGGGTCAGGCATTGTTGCCGTTTGCCCATGCCGCGCAAGATGTTTCAGACGGCCTGGCTCAAGATGTGGGGCATATTTTAAAAGCCTCTGCTGTCGGGGCGGAAATATTTGCCGATTGTGTGCCGTCGTTGCCTGAATTGAAAAACGTTTTGTCGCGCGAACAATGGTTGTCGGCAGTATTGGCCGGCGGCGATGATTACGAACTGATTTTTACTGCTGCTCCAGAAGACAGGGAACGCGTTTGTCAGGCAGCGGAACAAAGTGGCGTACCGGTCGCCCGAATTGGTAAAATTACTGACTCAGGCCGTCTGAATATTTTGGATGCCGAAGGCGGCGTATTGGAACTGACTTCTTTAGGATTTGATCATTTTGGCTGAACGTAAACCTACTTTTTCTTGGCTGTTGCACAAACCATTGTGTTTTTTAGGATTCGGTTTCGGCAGCGGCTTATCGCCGGTTGCGCCGGGTACGGCCGGAACGCTGGCAGCATTACCTCTGGCTTTTGTATTGTGCCTGTTGGGCATAGACGGCTGGATATTGCTTTTATTGTGTGTCGCCCTGTTTTTCTGGGGTATCCGCATTTGCGGTTATACCGAGAGGGAACTGGGCATTCAGGATTACGGCGGTATCGTTTGGGATGAAATTGTTGCGATGCTGTTGGTGCTGTCGCTGATTCCGTTTAAGTGGAGCTGGTGGCTGGCCGCTTTTGTTATTTTCCGCTTGTTTGATGCGTTGAAACCATGGCCGATCAAATGGTTTGACCGGCGGATTCATGGAGGTTTAGGCATTATGCTTGATGATTTGATTGCGGCTGCGATGACCTTGATGGTCTTAGGCCTGTTTTATTGGATCGCGTGATACGTTTTAAGTGTTTCGACCCTTTGCAAAAATAGGGCGGACACGCCGGAATTATCCGGATTGAAATAAAATAAATACCATACGGGGTAAACAATTATGAATGAAATCGAGATTAACGTGGAGCCGCGTTATATGGCCGGTCAGAGCGACGTCTATCGCGATCGCTATGCCTTCAATTATCTGATTACCATCTGCAACCGCAGTGATGAAATCATTACTTTGCGTCAGCGTTTTTGGGAAATCACCGACGGACACGGTGAGACAGAGCAGGTCGGTCATGCCGGCCTGATTGAAGAGCAACCTGTTTTGTACCCGGGCGAAGCCTATGAGTACAACAGCGGTTCGCAAATCAGCACGCCTTGGGGCAGCATCGAAGGCGCGTATGAGTTTGAAGACAGCATCGGCAAACGTTTCGTTATCGGGGTGCCGAAGCTTGAATTCAAAGCAGGCTTTACTTTGCAATAGACCGTCTGAAAAATGAAAAACCGGAACATGCGAAATGTTCCGGTTTTGTTTTTTCAGACGGCCTTATCAGTCTTTGCAAGGCTGTACCAATACCCACGGCGCCACGACAACCGCCCACATTTCCTGCTTATCCGATAAAAATGTGCGCGCCATATCATCGCTGATGGCACCGAATTTGCCTTGTTCCATCCAATGTTTCAATGGCGCGGCTTCATCTTCGGCAACATGGCGGGCGACGGCAATCAAATCCAAATCAGGTGCTACATAGACGGCGGCACCGCGTGCGAAGTGGGGTTGCAGCTCTTCCCATGAAATGCGGGCAGTTTCGGTATTGAGTTTTTCGTTTAAGAGTGGAATAGACATAGGGCAATCATCAAATAAAAAATGGATTGTAACCGATATTCGGCCTTTTGCCCGATGCCGTCTGAAAACGAAAGAAATTTACAGGGTTAACGTTATACAGTATCATTTTAATGTTTTAATTTTCTTTCAGACGGCCTGTTGTCCGTATTCGGGCAAGGGCGGTTTTAGGCTTATGAATTCTGTATTGTTGACCGGATTGCTGCAAAGGCTGCTGATTGCGCTTGCCGCATTGGCGGCGTTGTGGGCTGTATATTTTTGGGCGGTGTCGCCATGAGTATCGTGGTGGAAAATCTGACGGTCAGCTATCAGCGCAGGCCGGTGGTGCACCATGTGGATATGGTGTTTGAAGATGGCAAGATGTGGACGATTTTCGGGCCGAACGGCGCGGGCAAATCGACCCTGCTCAAAGCCATTATGGGCTTGCAGAAGACGGACACGGGCAGCGTGCGCTATGAAAATATGGCGCGCAAGAACATTGCCTATTTGCCGCAGCAGTCGGATATTGACCGCAGCCAGCCGATGACGGTGTTTGAACTGGCGGCGATGGGGCTGTGGTATGAAATCGGATTTTTTGGACGCGTAAACGCGGAGCAGAAAAAGCGCGTGATGGCGGCGTTGGAACGCGTCGAAATGCAGGATTTTGCCACGCGCCAAATTGCGCATTTGTCCAATGGCCAGTTCCAACGCGTATTGTTTGCGCGGATGCTGGTGCAGGATGCCAAATTTTTGCTGCTGGACGAACCGTTTAACGCGGTAGATGCGCGGACGACTTATGCGCTGTTGGAAGTTTTGCGCCAGTGCCATCAGGACGGTCAGGCTGTGATTGCCGTGTTGCATGATTACGAGCAGGTGAGGGCATATTTTGCCAACACGCTGCTTTTGGCGCGTGAAAAAGTGACTGCCGGTGCGACTGAAAATGTGTTGACCGATGAGTTTTTGGCACAGGCAAACCGAATGATGCAGAAACAGGAAGCGGCCGATTGGTGCGCGGTTTAATGGACAAGGCCGTCTGAAAGTAAGTATTTTTCAGACGGCCTAAGGCTTTCAGAGATTAATAAAAAAGCGATAAAACATGGATTTATATGAGTTGGTCGTCGCGCCGTTCGCCGAATTTGACTTTATGCGCTATGCCCTGGCATCGATTTTCTGCCTGGCATTGAGCGCGGCGCCTGTCGGTGTGTTTTTGGTGATGCGTCGCATGAGTTTGGTGGGTGATGCCTTGAGCCATGCGGTTTTGCCCGGTGCGGCCATTGGTTATATGTTTGCCGGCTTGAGTTTGCCTGCAATGAGCGTCGGCGGTTTTGCAGCCGGTTTGCTGATGGCTTTGTTGGCCGGTTTGGTCAGCCGGTTTACTTCATTGAAAGAAGATGCAAACTTTGCCGCATTTTATTTGAGCAGCCTCGCCATCGGTGTGGTTTTGGTCAGCAAAAACGGCAGCAGCGTCGATTTGCTGCATTTGCTGTTTGGCTCGGTGTTGGCGGTGGATATTCCGGCTTTGCAGCTGATTGCCGTTTCTGCGAGTGTCACTATTTTGCTGATGGCGGTCATGTTCCGCCCGCTGGTGTTGGAAAGCATAGACCCTTTGTTCCTCAAGGCTGTCGGCGGCAAGGGCGGCTTTTGGCATGTGCTGTTTTTGGTGCTGGTCGTGATGAATCTGGTTGCGGGTTTTCAGGCATTGGGTACGCTGATGTCGGTCGGTTTGATGATGTTGCCGGCGATTACCGCCAGACTGTGGGCAAAAAGCATGGGTTGGCTGATGATTTTGTCGGTCGCATTGGCTTTGCTTTGCGGCTTGGCAGGACTGTTGTTTTCCTACCATATCGAAATCCCGTCCGGCCCGGCGATTATTTTATGCTGCGGCACGCTTTACCTGATTTCCGTCGTGTTCGGTTGGGAAGGCGGCATTTTGGCAAAATGGCTGCGCCGCAAGAAACACCGCACGGCATGATTTTTCAGACGGCCGCTTGAATAATCAGGCGGTCTGTTTTATGATGATGTTAATGTTACGTTATATCACTGGAGAGAATATGAAACATTGGAAACTCGGCATCGTTGCCGCATTATTGACCGGTGCCGCTTATGCCGCTCCGCTGCCTGTTGTTACCAGCTTCAGCATTTTGGGCGACGTGGCCAAACAGATTGGTGGCGACCGTGTGGCCGTTCAAAGCTTGGTGGGCCCCAACCAAGACAGCCATGCCTACCACATGACCAGTGGCGACATCAAAAAAATCCGCAGTGCCAAATTGGTATTGCTCAACGGTTTGGGCTTGGAAGCCGCCGATGTACAGCGTGCAGTCAAACAGAGCAAAGTTCCTTTCGCCGAAGCGACCAAAGGCATTCAGGCTTTGAAAGCAGAAGAGGGCGGCCATCATCATGACCACGATCATGAAGGCCATCATCACGATCACGGCGAGTTTGACCCGCACGTTTGGACCGACCCCGTCCTGATGGGTACTTATGCGCAAAACGTTGCCAATGCGCTGATTCAAGCCGACCCTGAAGGCAAAACCTACTATCAGCAACGTTTGGGTAACTATCAAATGCAGCTGAAAAAACTGCACAGCGATGCGCAGGCTGCCTTTAATGCCGTACCTGCCGCCAAGCGTAAAGTCTTGACCGGACACGATGCGTTTTCTTACATGGGCAAACGCTACAATATTGAATTCATCGCCCCTCAAGGCGTGAGCAGCGAAGCCGAGCCGTCTGCCAAACAAGTGGCTTCCATTATCCGCCAAATCAAACGCGAGGGCATTAAAGCCGTCTTTACTGAAAATATCAAAGACACGCGCATGATTGACCGTATTGCCAAAGAAACCGGCGTTAATGTCAGCGGACGTTTGTATTCCGATGCATTGGGTGGCGCACCGGCAAACAGCTACATCGGCATGTACCGCTACAATGTCAAAGTTATGACCGATGCCATGAAAAAATAAAGCGGCTTAAGGATAAAGGCCGTCTGAAACCTTAAAAACAAGGTTTCAGACGGCCTTTTATATGCTTATTTTTGAAATAAACCGTCAAATTTAGAATATAAAAATAAAATTTGTGCTATTGAAAGTTTAATTATCAAAAATTCATGCTAATTTGCCTGGTAAGTACGCACCATCCGTGCGAATTGCTTATCGGCTGTCCGTCAGCCACTCACGGCTTGACTTCACCCTGTTACAATTCGGCATCTTCACGTTTCTTAATATTACATCATGAGCAACCATTCGTCTTGGTCATCCAAAATCGGCTTTGTGCTTGCGGCGGCAGGCTCGGCCATCGGTTTGGGTGCAATTTGGAAATTCCCTTATACAGCCGGTACCAACGGCGGCGCCGTATTCTTTCTTTTATTTTTGATTTTCACTATTTTGGTAGCCTTGCCGGTTCAATTGGCCGAGTTTTACATCGGCCGTACGGGCGGTAAAAACGCCATTGATTCCTTTAAAGTATTACGTCCGGGTTCGCAGTGGCCGTGGGTTGGCCGCATGGGCGTGGCCGCATGTTTTATTTTGCTGTCGTTTTACAGCGTGGTCGGCGGCTGGGTATTGAACTACGTCGTGCACAGCTTTACCGGCGAAATTTACGTTGGCGCAGACTTTAAGGCACTGTTTGAAAATACGATTTCGTCACCATTTGGCTCGCTATTTTACCAAGGCTTGTTCATGCTGATTACTATTTGGGTGGTCAAAGGCGGCGTTTCAGACGGCATTGAAAAGGCAAACCGCGTGTTGATGCCGGGTTTGTTTATCCTCTTTATCGCGCTGGCTATTCGTTCACTGACCTTGCCCGGTGCAATGGACGGCGTGGCATTTTTGTTGAAACCGGATTGGTCGTATTTGAAACCCGGCACGATGCTGACTGCTTTGGGACAGGCATTTTTTGCCTTGAGTATCGGCGTGTCCGCGATGATTACCTATGCTTCGTATTTGGGTAAAGATCAGGATATGTTCCGTTCCGGCCATATGATTATGTGGATGAACCTGTTTGTATCGCTGCTGGCCGGTTTGGTGATTTTCCCTGCGGTATTTGCCTTCGGTTTTGAACCCGGCCAAGGCCCTGGTTTGATTTTTGTCGTGCTGCCTGCGGTTTTCATGAAAATGCCGATGGGTACATATTTGTTTGCCGTGTTTATGCTGTTGGTTGTCTTTGCCACGCTGACTTCCGCGTTTTCCATGCTGGAAACCGTTATCGCGGCAACCATCCGCCAAGACGAGAAAAAGCGCAGCAGCCATGCTTGGGTAACCGGCATTGCGATTTTTATAGTCGGTATTCCTTCAGCGCTGTCTTTCGGTGTATGGAGCGAGTTTAAAATTTTCGGCAAAACCATTTTTGATTTGTGGGATTTTATTATTTCCGCCGTCATCATGCCGATTGGCGCATTGAGCGTTGCCGTGTTTACATCATGGGTTCAGGACAAACAGTCTGTCTTGCGCGATGCAGGCATGGGCAGTACCATTCCGAAACAGCTGCTTTATCTGTGGCTGGGTGCGCTTCGCTATCTTGCGCCGATTGCGATTATTGTGGTGTTCATCAACTCTTTGGGTTTGATTTAATCCGATAGTGAGCAAACAGTCCGGCGTTGCATTGCTTCGCCGGACTGTTTGTTTAAAAACATCATTAAAAATATTAAGGCCGTCTGAAAATTTTTCAGACGGCCTTTTTATAGATGCGCGAGGCTGATTAGAACTTCGCTTGCAGTCTCAGCCATGCAGTACGGCCGGGTTCGTTCACGCGCATGGTTTGTGTACCGGCAGAAGGGTCGCCGCCGCGGCTGACGAATTCAGCATAGGTTTTGTTGAACACGTTGTCCACGCCGCCTTGCAATGTGGCGTATTTACTGAATTTCCAACCGGCATTGAGCGAGAGTACGCCAAAGCCCGAAGAAGCGCCGATGTCTTGGCCGACGATATTGCCTTGGCCTTTGCTGTAACGGTTTTGTTTGGCTACGACGCGCCATAATGCGCCCGCGCTGAATTTGCCGTTGTCAAAGGCGAGGGTGTTGTTCCACTCGAGCGGCGGCGTTTGTGCCAAAGGTTTGCCGTCGGTACGGTTTTTGCCGTGGGTGTAGGCGAGGCTGGTGCCGACTTCCCAGTTAGGCGCAAATGTCCATTTGACTTCGGCTTCGCCGCCAAAGCGTGAAGCGTTGATGTTGCGTACGTTGAAATTCATGCCTTGGCGCTCCATCATGATGAAGTCTTTGATGTCGCTGCCGAATACGGATACAGACGCGTGGAGGTTAGGACGTTTCCAGATTACACCAGCATCGATTTGGCGGTTTTGCTCTGCGCGGATGGCTTTGTTTTCAGAGCGCAGGCGTTCCCAGTAGTCAGGCGCACGTTCGGCAATACCGAAGCCGGCATAGTATTTCAGGCCGTTGTCCGTATTTCTTTCCCAGCGCAGGAAGCCTGAGTTCAAATTGAATTTTTGATGTTTCAAAACGGGGTCGGTCACGCGCGCGGTATCGTAATGCGCTTTGACTTGGTCATGGCGCAAACCTGCTACCCAGCGTTGATTGTCGGTTTGCTGCCAAGAGGCTTCGGTGAAAATACCCCATTGTTTGAAACTTTGGTTGGGCATATAAGGCTTGTGGCTGTAACCGTCGCCGCCACGCTCATGACGCGCGACGTGGACGTCATCCAAATAATCCAAACCGGTTTGCAGGTTGAGCTTGTCCCAGTCGAAAGTGGCTTTCAGACGGCCTGTATCGGTATTGCGTTTAGGGTTGTTGGCATTTTTAATCTGCTTGCCGGCAGGATTGTAGATGGTACGCAGGCTGTATGTGTCCATCACGTGGTCGATTTCGCTTTTACCGTAGCGCAGTTCCAATTCGCTGAACCATGGTGTGAGGTTGCGTTGGGTAAAACGTATGTTCCACGCATCACGGTCGAATTTGCTACCGTCCATCATACGGTCGGCGTAGGCAACCTTGGCTCTGCTGCGTTCGTATGTGCCGGCAATGGTGGTGTTTTCTGTCGGAGTAACACCCAGTTGTAACATTTGGCTGTCGCGTTTGAAGTTGGAGTGAATGCGGTTGCCGTCGCCGTCTTTGTAATCGTCGGCTTCGTTATGGGAGATATTGGTACGGACATAGCCGTATTTGCCGCCAAACTCGGCTTCCAGCGAGCCGTCAAGGCGGTCGTTGCTGCCTGCTGTCAGAGTGGCATTGATGTTGTAAGGTTTTTCAGTGAAATCAGGATCTTTACGGATAAATTGCACTGAGCCGCTGACCAAACCCATGCCTTGGGTAACGGTTTGTGGGCCTTTGGTGACCACGACTTTATCAAATGAATTTGGGTGGATATAGGCGGTCGGCGGGTCCATGCGCATACCGCAACCGCCATAAATAAACTGGTCGTCGGCATTGACGGAGAGGCGCGAGCCGCCCAAACCACGGAACAGCGGATCGCCCGAGCTGCCGCCTTTGCGGATGATGCTCATGTTGGGCACGGATTGTAAAAGGTCTGCCCCGTCTCCGGCAGGGAGGGGTTGCAAAGCAGCTTTGGGGTTGAAAGTAACGCGATTGGCTTTTTCTTGTTGTGTGCCGGTGACGGTGACAGGGGAAAGGGTAACCGTTTCTTCAGGTGTAGGATCGGTATCTGCCCATGCTTGGGATACGGCTAAGGCAATGGGTAAGATAAGTAATGGTGGGTATTTCATATCGTTTCTCTCTATTATTAGGAATTATGTTAACTAATACCTAAGTATTATATATAAAGTCTAGTTAAATAGAAGCAGTGGGATTTTAATCTAAATCAATATTTTCAGATTTTGGGCGCATAGGTTGTTTATTAAGATTGGTCATACCAAAATATTGATTTGAAGGCATTGGTGAGGTTACTTGATAAAAATGAATGTGTTTGAATTAAACTGCTTGCGATGGAGAGAATGGCATTTCTTGACGAAAAAATAGGGGATTGATTAGAATGGGCGGCCAATTGGTCAATCCAATTTATGGCCGTTTGAATACAACTGTCCTTCAATCATCAGGAATACAACATGACGAAATTGGTTCGTCCGCAAAAAATCAGCGATCAGGTCTTAGCCGTTTTGGAAGAACGTATCGCGACCGGCATTTATGAAGAAGGCAGTAAATTGCCTCCCGAACGTACGCTTGCGGAAGAATTCGGCGTATCGCGTCCGTCAGTCAGGGTGGCATTGAATATCTTGATTGCCAAGCAGGTTTTGGAAGCGCGGCAGGGCGATGGCTATTATGTTTCCGTCAAGCCGCAGCAGGATTTTTTACAAAGCTGGCAGGAGTTGCTCGGCAAACATACCAATTGGGAAACAGACGTTTTCGATTTCAGCTGTCACGTTGAGGGCTGTATGGCGGCACTAGCTGCCGAAAGACGGACTGACACCGATTTGAAACGCATTGATTTCTGGCGGCAGAAGTTTGAAACGGCCTGTGAAAGCGGAAATTTGGAGCATCAAGCCGAAGCAGACGTCAGCTTCCATCAAACCATTGCCGATGCCGCACACAATATCCTGTTCAGCCACCTTTCCAGCAGCCTGTTGAAAATGCTTTATCAGCAAACACGCAGCGGCATTATCTATATCCATCAAACCGAAGACCCGCGCCCGACACTGATTGCCCAGCACCGCGCTATTTTTGAAGCCATTGCCCAGGCTAAACCGGCCGAGGCTGCTGAAGCGGCCAAACTGCATTTAAATTATGTCGCCCGCCGCATTTTGCAGGACAGGGAATATCAAAGCCGCAGCGAGCATGCGGACGTATTGGCGCAAAATGATTTGAAACGGGTGGATTGGTAGCGTTTAAAAATAATCAGGCCGTCTGAATTTTTCAGACGGCCTGATTTTGCAAATAAGACCTTTTAGTGACACAATCTTCCTCATTCTGTCTAAAAACAAAGGAAGCACCATGTACCGTCATGTCGAGTATTATCCGGGTGACCCGATTTTGAGTTTGGTTGAAACCTTCAAGCGCGACGAGCGTTCTGAAAAAGTCAATTTGAGCATAGGCATTTATTTTGATGACGAAGGCAGAATGCCGGTTTTGGAATCTGTCCGCCGGGCAGAAGCAGAGCGTGCGGCCGTACCGCGACCATCGCCTTATCTGCCGATGGAAGGTTTGGACACTTATCGGAGTGCTGTTCAGCGTTTGCTGTTTGGGCAGGATAATCAGGCGCTGGCAGAAGGGCGCGTTGCAACCATACAGACTTTGGGCGGTTCGGGGGCGTTGAAAGTCGGTGCCGACTTTTTGCACCGTTGGTTCCCCGATGCAAAAGCCTATGTCAGCGATCCGACTTGGGACAACCATAAAGGCATTTTTGAAGGCGCAGGTTTTGAAGTGGGGACGTATCCTTATTACAACCCTGAAACCGTCGGCGTGAAATTTGAAGAAATGACTGCGTTTTTCAAAACATTGCCGGAAAACAGTATCTTGATTTTGCACCCTTGCTGTCAAAACCCGACTGGCGTCGATATGTCGCAAGCGCAATGGGATGAAGTGTTGGATATTATCAAAACGCACAAGCTGATTCTGTTTATGGATATTGCCTATCAAGGTTTCGGCGAGGATTTGGACAGCGATGCTTATGCGATTCGTAAAGCCGTCGAAATGGGACTGCCTTTGTTTGTCAGCAACTCTTTCTCGAAAAACCTGTCGCTGTACGGCGAGCGCGTCGGCGGTTTGAGCGTAGTGTGTCCTAATAAGGAAGAAGCAGAGCTGGTGTTCGGACAGTTGAAATTTACCGTCCGCCGCATTTATTCCAGCCCTGCCGCGCATGGTGCATACATCGCTTCTGATGTGATGAACAGCAATGATTTGCGTGCTTTATGGGAAAACGAGGTTTACGCCATGCGCGACCGCATCCGTGCCATGCGTCAGAAACTTTATGATGTTTTGACGACCAAAATCCCCAATCGCGATTTCAGCTATTTCATCAAACAGCGCGGCATGTTCAGCTATACAGGCCTGACCATAGAGCAGGTACACCGCCTGCGTGACGAGTTTGCCGTTTATCTGCTGGATTCAGGCAGGATGTGTGTGGCAGGATTGAATGCATCGAATATCGATTATGTGGCGGAAGCATTTGCCAAAGTGTTGCAATAGCCGTTCAATCTGAAATTGAATGTAGTTTTATTTGAAGTAAATCAAAAGGCCGTCTGAAAAATTTTCATCTTTCAGACGGCCTATTTATAATTGGCGCACCCAACAGGGATCGAACCTGTGACCTCCAGCTTCGGAAACTGACACTCTTCCAACTGAGCTATGGGTGCGAAAGCCGTAAGGTTAACGCATATTGGCTTTATTGGCAAAGTTTATCTTGAAAGTGTCTGAAAGTGGCATTGGCGGTCACTTTTTTGCATAGCTGGAATAATCAATTAACTACAAAGGCTTAGCAGAATTTAGATGGCCTTTTGAGGATTTTTGCGTATCTTTTTCTCAAGATGGATTGGAAAGCCTTTGCGAATTCAGTATAATCCAGCAAAATATTGTTAACTGCGTTTAACACATAAACTATAACTTACAGCACAACCTAACCTAACGGCGAGGCCTACCAAATGAAACAACTCCGCGACCACAAAGCCCAAGGCTCTGCATTGTTCACCCTTGTGAGCGGTATCGTTATTGTTATTGCAGTGATTTACTTCCTGATCAAACTGGCGGGAAGCGGTTCATTCGGCGATGTTGCCGAAACAACCGAAGCTGCGACTCAAACCCGTATCCAGCCAGTCGGCCAACTGAAATTGGGCGATGGTATTCCAGTCGGCGAGCGTCAAGGCGATCAGATTTTCAACAAAATCTGTATTCAATGTCACGCGGCGGACAGCATCGTCCCCAAAGCGCCTAAATTTGAAAACAAAGGCGATTGGGCACCTCGCATTGCCCAAGGTTTCGATACCTTGTTCCAACACGCTCTGAACGGTTTCAACGCAATGCCTGCCAAAGGCGGTGCAGCTGATTTGACCGATCAAGAATTGAAGCGCGTCATTACTTACATGGCCAACAAAGCCGGCGGTACTTTCCCTGATCCTGATGCCGCAGCTCCTGCCGATGCAGCCGCTTCCGGTGAAGCCGCTTCAGCTCCGGCGGCTGAGGGTGCGGCTCCTGCAGAAGCCCCTAAAGCAGATGCGGCCAAAGCAGATGACAAAGGTGCGGCAGCTCCAGCAGCCGGTGGCGCGGACGGCAAAAAAGTTTACGAAGCCAACTGCCAAGCATGTCACGGCGGTGCGGTTCCCGGTGTTCCTCATGTAGGTAAAAAAGAAGACTGGGCTCCTCGTATCAAACAAGGTAAAGACACCCTGCACAAACATGCAATCGAAGGCTTTAACGCAATGCCTGCCAAAGGCGGTAACGGTAGCCTGAGCGATGATGAAGTGAAAGCTGCAGTTGATTACATGGCTAATCAGTCTGGTGCTAAATTCTAAGATTTGATTTTGAATCTCGAATAGAAGGCGCATTCTGCAAAAGGATGCGCTTTTTTCGTGCAGGAAATCCGGATCTTGCTATAATACTGAAGTAGTAAATTATTCTCATGATCAAGGGGCGTCTGAAAGATTCAGACGGCCTTCGAATACAATCAAGATTCTTTTAAAGAAGTTCAACAATATTCACATACGACAAAACAATCACGGAGTTATCTCATGGCAAAAAAATATTTCGGTACTGACGGTGTACGCGGCGAAGTCGGTCAGTTTCCTATCAATCCTGATTTTGTCCTGAAATTAGGCTATGCGGCAGGTCAGGTTTTGGTGCAGCACGAAGGCGAAATCAAACCAACCGTCTTGATCGGTAAAGACACGCGTATTTCAGGCTATATGCTGGAAGCTGCGCTGATTGCCGGTTTTACCGCCGCCGGTGTCAATGTTATTCAAACCGGCCCTCTGCCGACTCCGGGTGTAGCGTATTTGACCCGCGCTTTGCGTTTGTCTGCCGGTGTGATGATTTCTGCTTCCCACAATGTTTATTCCGACAACGGCATTAAATTTTTTGCCGAAGGCGGTGTGAAGCTGAGCGATGAAATCGAGTTGGAAATCGAAGCCAAAATCGATGAGGAAATGAAAACCCAGCCGTCCAGCCGTCTTGGCCGTGCGCGCCGGATTAATGGTGCGGATGATCGCTATATCGAGTTCTGTAAATCCACTTTCCCAAGCCATTTGGACTTGCGCGGTCTGAAATTGGTGGTCGATACCGCCAATGGTGCGGGCTATGCAGTTGCGCCTAAAGTATTCCACGAATTGGGTGCGCAAGTAGTAAGCATCGGTGATGAGCCAAACGGCTACAACATCAATGAGAAATGTGGTGCGACCCATCCGAAAGCTTTGCAAGCGGCTGTGTTGCAAAATGAAGCCGATTACGGCATTGCCTTGGATGGCGATGGCGACCGTTTGATGATGGTTGACCGCAATGGCAAAGTGTATGACGGCGACAGCCTGATTTATGTGATTGCCAAAGCACGTGCGCACGAAGGCGTGGAAATCGGCGGCGTAGTGGGTACAGTGATGACCAATATGGCGATGGAAGTTGCTTTAAAAGAGCAGGGCGTTGACTTCTGCCGCGCCAAAGTGGGCGACCGCTATGTGTTGGAACAGCTTCATCAACGCGGTTGGCTGATTGGCGGCGAAGCCAGCGGCCATATTTTGTGTATGGACAAACACAATACCGGCGACGGCATCATTTCTGCGCTGCAAGTTTTGGCTGCACTGCAAACCTTGAATCAAGACCTTGCCACCGTTTGCGCCGATTGGCAGCCGTATCCGCAAACCATGATCAACGTCCGCATCAAAAAAGGTCAAAACTGGCAGGACGCTTCCAAAGAGGCTTTGGCTGAAGTGGAAAAAGAACTCGAAGGTAAAGGCCGCGTGGTCTTGCGTGCATCCGGTACTGAGCCTGTCGTGCGCGTGATGGTGGAAGCCAAGCAGGCAGACTGGGCGAAAAAAGGCGCAGAAAAAATTGCCGCTGCCATTCAAGGTCAAAAGTAACAGTGTGTTTGATATTGAATTGAACTAAATAAAAGGCCGTCTGTTGTTCAGACGGCCTTTGTGTTTTATTGGAAGCTTAGTTGCTCAAGACATCAACGCCTTTAGGAGGCGTAAATTTGAACATACCGCTGGAAAGGTTAGGCTTGGTGTTCAAACCGCTGAAGCTGATGCTGGTTTGGTTGCCGAAGCTGTCTTTCAGCTGCATGGCGGCGAGGTTGTCGCCTTTGAAGCCGATGCGGATGTATTGGTAGCCGGCGTTGTTTTTCTTAGGCGTAGCCAAAACGTAGTCGATACCGTTGGCAGAACCGTCTTCTTTCAGCGTGTAGCTGCTGTCCAATGCTGTTTTGTTGGAAAGGATGGCGGCAGGGCTATCACCGATGGTTTGGTCTTGTGAGGACTTGGTTACTTGCGCCAAATCTACGTCATAGAGCCAAATGGTTTTGCCGTCGCCAACGATGGTTTGTTTGTAGGGTTTGGTGTATTCCCATTTGAACAAGCCAGGGCGCAGGATTTTGAATGTACCGTGTGTGGTTTGGGTTTTCTTTTTGCTGTGAACGGTTTGGCTGAAGTTGCCGCTGATACCGTCAGCGTCATTATTGAATTTTTTCAGGGCATCCACTGCGCCGGCTTGTGCAAAGCCGATGGCTGAAGAAAGCAGCGCGGCAGCGGTCAGGGTGAACAGTCGGGTAGTTTTCATGTTTTGGTTCCTTGTTCGGAGAGATGGGTTCAGTATAGACGTTATGGTGTAACAGGCAAGGGGCTGAATGGAGGGTTTAATTTGTGTAAATATGAAAAATCCAATCAAGTGACTGAAATAATTTCATTTCTTCAGACGGCCTGCATTTGGTTTTGACGTTTTTTTAATGAAGCACACGATGGTTTGGTGTGGTATTTAATGTCATTTTACGGAAAGCGTGAAATTATAGTCTTTCTGTTTGCTTTTTAAAACGGTTATAATATTTATCTTTTTAAAACAATGGTTTTGTATGTATCTGAATCCTTATCCTTTATTGGAACAGGCTTTGCTGTCGGACAATCCGGATGAAAAGGGAAGGTTGACGCAGGCCTTGTTTGCGCAGTTGGGCGAGGCGGAAGGTTTGACGGCTGAAGCGTCGAAACCTGTGGATTGCCGTTTTGCCGGACATCCGCTCCGTCCGCGTTTGGTTGCCCCTTCGGAAGTCACGCCGCGCAAGATGAATACGGTCGAAGGCTATTCGGCCATGTTGCACGCGATTGCGCACATTGAATTTAATGCGATTAATCTGGCTTTGGATGCGGCGTATCGTTTTCGCAATATGCCGTTTCAGTTTGTATGCGATTGGGTAAGGGTGGCAAAAGAAGAAGTGTTTCACTTTGGCTTAATGCGTGGCCGTCTGAACAGCTTGGGCTACGATTACGGCGATTTTGAAGCGCACGGGCACTTGTGGGATATGGCATATAAAACCGCTTACGATCCCTTGTTGCGCATGGCTTTGGTGCCGCGGGTATTGGAAGCGCGCGGTTTGGATGTCACGCCGGGTATTCGTGCAAAAGTGGCACAGCGTGGCGATGTAGAAACCTGCGATGTGCTGGATATTATTTATCGCGATGAAGTAGGGCATGTCGCCATCGGCAATCATTGGTATCAGCATCTTTGCCGTGAGCGCGGTTTGGAACCGGTTGCCTTATTCCGCAGCCTGATTGCGCGTTACGATATGTTTATCTTCCGCGGCTACGTCAATATTGAAGCACGGGAACGTGCAGGATTCAGCCGTTTCGAGCTGGATATGTTGGAAGATTTTGAGAAAAGTTTGAAACAGGATAAAAAGGCCGTCTGAAAAGGTAAAACCATCATGGCACATCATCACGATCATTCGCACGCGCATACTCATACCGCCAATAAACAGGTATTGCGTATTTCATTTTTCGTCATTGCCGGATTTATGCTGGTTGAGGCGGTTGGCGGCTGGCTGACCAACTCTTTGGCCCTGCTTTCCGATGCGGGGCATATGTTCAGCGATGCGTTTTCGTTGGGCGTGGCATTGTGGGCATTCAAACTTGGCGAGAAACAGACCACGCTGCAAAAGACATTCGGTTACAAGCGTTTTGAAATTTTGACGGCGATGTTTAACGGATTGTCGCTGGTGTTGATTGCGGCAATGATTTTTTATGAAGCAGTCAAACGATTGTTTTATCCGCCGGAAATTTTGACGGGCGGCATGTTGGTGGTCAGTATCATCGGATTGCTGGTCAACATCGGCGTCGCCGTTTATATGTTGAAAAATAGCGATACCGAAGAAAACGTCAATATGCGCGGTGCGTATCTTCATGTAATCAGCGATTTGTTCGGCTCGATAGGGGCGATTGTCGCAGCAGTGCTGATAATGGCGTATGGCTGGCAATGGGCGGATACAGTTGCCAGCGTATTGGTGGCGGCTTTGGTAGGGCGCAGCGGCTGGACGCTGTTTAAACAGACTTTGCACATTTTGATGGAAGGCGCGCCGGAAAACATCCATACTGATGAGTTGCTCAGCGTGATCCGCAATACGGAAGGCGTAAAATCCGTTCACGACTTGCATGTTTGGACAATTACCAGCAATATCCACGTTTTATCCTGCCATATTGTCGTAGATGGCAGCATGACGGTTGCCGAATCCGAACAAATCGCCTACCGCATCGAACATGAATTGGAGCATCACAACATCGGGCATTGTACGATTCAGATTGAAAGCGAACGGCATCCGCATAAAGATGAAGTTTTGTGTTCGCAGGAAATGCACGAACACCATCACCATTAACCATATTCAGGCCGTCTGAAACTTGTTGGATTGTTCAGACGGCCTTCTAAAATCATCAAAGGAACACTTATGACCCAAGCCGTATTATTCGACCTTGACGGCACGCTTGCCGATACCGCACTTGATTTGGGTGGCGCGCTCAACACGGTATTGCGCCGACACGGTTTGCCAGAAAAAAGCATGGATGAAATCCGTCCGCAGGCCAGTCATGGTGCGAGCGGTTTGCTCAAGCTTGGTGCAGGCATTACGCCCGACCATCCGGACTATATGCAATGGCGCAAAGAGTTTTTGGATGAATACAGCCGCTGCTATGCCGACCAAACCATCTTGTTCGACGGCGTAAACGAAATGCTGGAAGCCTTAGTCCAACGCGGTATCCAATGGGGCATTATTACCAACAAGCCCATGCGCTTTACTGATGTCCTCGTGCCTAAGCTCGGGTTTGCCGTGCCTCCTGCCGTTATTGTCAGCGGCGATACTTGCGATGAACCCAAGCCCAGCGTGAAGCCTATGTTTTATGCGTGCGAACAGATGGGTGTCGAAGCGCAGCGATGCTTTTATGTCGGCGATGCCGAGCGCGATATGCAGGCAGGCAAGAATGCCGGGATGACAACCGTGCTTGCCGATTGGGGCTATATTTCCGCCGAAGACCAAACCGAAAACTGGCTTGCCGATTTCCGTATTGCCACGCCTTTGGATTTGTTGGCAATCTTGCGTTAAAACCCTGTAATAATCCGTTTTCAGACGACCTGAAACGGCGTAAAATTACATAAATTTGTATTTTTTCAACCGTTTTACTACTTGTAAAGAGAAAAATCATGTTCTTCAAGCATATCGAAGCTGCTCCTGCTGATCCGATTTTAGGTTTGGGCGAGGCGTTTAAAGCCGAAACCCGTCCGGAGAAAGTCAATCTCGGTATCGGCGTGTACAAAGACGCATCCGGCGCGACGCCTATTGTCAAAGCCGTCAAAGAGGCTGAAAAACGCCTGTTGGAAAGTGAAACAACCAAAAACTACCTGACCATCGACGGCGTTGCCGACTACAACGAGCAAACCCAAATTCTGCTGTTTGGTAAAGACCACGAAATCATTGCCAGCCGTCGCGCCAAAACAGCGCAAAGCCTTGGCGGTACAGGTGCATTGCGCATTGCGGCCGAATTTGTCAAACGCCAGTTGAACGCGCAAACCATCTGGATTTCCAATCCGACTTGGCCAAACCACAATGCCATCGCCAAAGCGGTCGGTATCCAAGACAAACCTTATCGCTACTATGATGCCGCCAAACATGGTTTGGATTGGGACGGCATGATTGAAGACTTGAGCCAAGCGCAAAAAGGCGACATCGTCCTGCTGCACGGCTGCTGCCACAACCCTACCGGCATCGACCCTACGCCCGAACAATGGGAAACTTTGGCAAAACTTTCTGCCGAAAAAGGCTGGTTGCCACTGTTTGATTTTGCCTACCAAGGCTTCGGCAATGGCTTGGAAGAAGATGCCTACGGCTTGCGCGTGTTCTTGAAACACAATACAGAATTGCTGATTGCCAGCTCTTATTCCAAAAACTTCGGTATGTACAACGAGCGTGTCGGTGCGTTCACTTTGGTGGCCGGAGATGAAGAAACAGCAGCCCGCGCCCACAGCCAAGTCAAAACCATCATCCGCACCTTGTATTCCAACCCGGCTTCACACGGTGCGAACACCATTGCGCTGGTGTTGAAAAATGATGATTTGAAAGCACAATGGATTGCCGAACTCGATGAAATGCGTGGCCGCATCAAAGCCATGCGCCAAAAATTTGTCGAGTTGCTCAAAGCCAAAGGTGCAACCCAAGATTTTGATTTCATTATCGAACAAAACGGTATGTTCTCTTTCAGCGGCTTGACTCCCGAACAAGTTGACCGTTTGAAAAACGAGTTTGCCATTTATGCCGTCCGCTCCGGCCGCATTAATGTTGCAGGTATTACCGATGACAACATCGACTACCTGTGCGAAAGCATTGTGAAAGTCTTGTAATTGTCGAATTAAAGGCAAAGGCCGTCTGAATCATTCAGACGGCCTTTATTTTTGACTTGTAAGCTTATCCGGCAACTGCGTTCATTCCCCAATAAATCATGGCATAGCGCAGCAGTTTGCCTGTAATCAGAATGATGGCGCAATGCAAAGCATTGAGCCTGAGCCAGCCTGCGGCAAGGGGGAGTGCATCGCCGATAATCGGCAACCATGCGAACAATAGCGGCCAAATCCCCCATCTTTGTATACGCGCCAATACTTTTTCAGACGGCCTTTTCTTGGCCGGAAACATTCTGCCCATGTAATACGAAACCATACTGCCCAAGCCATTCGCCAAACCGGCACACAAACATGCGCCGAGGGCATGTTGCGGATATTGGTACACAAATGCGGCGTATGCCGCCTCGGATGTACCCGGAAGTAGTGTGGCTGAAGTGAAAGCAGAAGCAATCAGGGCAAGGTAAGCGTAAAGAGGGGGCATGTTTTGAGTTGCATCAAGTGATATTGTAAAAAAGAAATAATAGGTTTAATAAGAGGATTATGCCTTTATTTTTTAATCTAATAAAAGATAAATCCAATATTATTGAAATTTTTAAAATTAAACGACTGAAGGATAATGTAGTCGGCTGTTAGAAAATAGTTTTCAAAGTGACGGATTATCAGTATGATACGGGCGGCTGTTAATGGGTGTTAAGTTTAATGAACTGATTCAAGCTCATTTTTCCAGCAAATCTTAACAAAACGAAAGGCAAATCATGTCTGCGCATTCACAACAAAATCATACTCCTGCACTGGTTGTCCTAACCACACTCTTTTTCATGATGGGTTTCATTACCTGCATGAACGATATTTTGATTCCGCATTTGAAAGATATTTTCGACCTAACTTATGTTCAGGCGATGCTGATTCAATTCTGTTTCTTTACCGCTTATGCGATTATGTCGATTCCGATGGGCTATTTGGTCGGCAAAATCGGCTATAAAAACGGCGTGATTAGCGGCTTCGTATTGACCGCCATCGGCTGTCTGCTCTTCTATCCTGCAGCCGGTAGTCATTCTTATGCAACTTTTTTGGGTGCATTGTTTATTTTGGCTTCAGGTGTAACCCTGTTGCAAGTAGCGGGTAACCCTTATGTGACTTTGCTGTCCAAACCGGGTAAAGAATCTGCAACACTGACTTTGGTTCAGGCATTTAACTCTTTGGGTACGACCATTGCTCCGCAAATCGGCGCATTCCTGATTTTGGCTGATGCAACACAAACTGTCAGCAAAGCCGAGCAAATTTCTTCTGTTCAAATTCCATATTTAGGTTTGGCCGGTCTGCTGATTATTTTGGCTGTATTCGTCAAAATGATTCGTCTGCCTAACGCAAACAAAATTGCTGAAGAAGAGAGCGAACACAACCATGATGGCAAACACAGCGTATGGCAATACCGTCATTTGGTTTTTGGTGCGGCCGGTATTTTCTGTTATGTCGGTGCGGAAGTATCCATCGGTTCTTTATTGGTCAGCGTGTTGGGCTATCTGAAAGGTTTGGATCACGCATCTGCCGCGAAATATTTGTCGTTCTACTGGGGCGGTGCAATGGTCGGTCGCTTCTTAGGCTCTGCTATCATGGCAAAAATTGCGCCTAACCGCTATTTGGCATTTAACGCTACTGCTGCTGTTGCCTTGTTGGGCGTTGCTATGTTGGCAGGTAAAGCCAGTGCAGATGTTGCAATGTGGGCATTGTTGGCCATCGGCTTCTTCAATTCGATCATGTTCCCAACCATTTTCTCTTTGGCAACCAAAGGTCTGGGTCGATTTACCAGCAGCGCTTCCGGCGTATTGTGTACTGCGATTGTCGGCGGTGCGGTTGTGCCTGTGGTACAAGGTTGGGCAGCGGATACTTACGGTTTGATGATTTCTTTCGTTGTATCAGCGATTTGTTATGTCTATATCGTCTTCTTTGCTATAAAAGGCTACAAAGCTGATGAATAATCTATCCTGATAACAGGCCGTCTGAAACCTTATGGGATTTCAGACGGCCTTTTTACTTTGTGGCATAATGATTTAAATGACAGGAGGAAAAAATGGCCAAAATCATTTTGCTGCATGGCTTGCACATGCATTCGTGGGTCATGAGACCGCTGGCGTATTTGCTGGAACAAGAAGGTTTTGAAGTTGTGCTGTTCGATTATTGCAGTGTGTTGCACTCAATGAATCGGCATGTTGAGGACTTGGCGCGATGGATTGATGAGAACCATGCTGATGAAACGCTGCACTTTGTCGGCCATAGTTTGGGCGGGTTGGTCTTACGCAATTTTGCAGCGGCATATCCGGATAAAGTCAGCGGCCGTATCGTTACCATGGGTACGCCGCATCAAGGCAGCCGTGCCGCGCAACGTGTGCTCAATTTGGGTTTGCAAAAGCCGGTATTGGGCGGCTCTTACAAAGGGGCATTGGACGGCAGTATGCCTGAGTTGCCAGAGGGTGTTGAGCTGGGCAGTATCGCCGGTAACAAACCGTATGGTCTGGGCCGTGTTTTAGGTTTGCATGGCGAACATGATGGTACGGTTTTGGTCAGCGAAACGCATTGTCCGAATATGCGCGATCATGTCGTTTTACCTGTCAGCCATAGCGGTATGCTGTTCAACCGTAAAACGGTCGAACAAGTAGTGGCATTTTTACATGATGGACGTTTTAAAAAGCAATAAAATTCCATTTATTTTAATTAAAAAAATATTTTATTTTAAATAATTCGTTTATTTTAAAGAAAATGGCAAGGATTTGTGAGCGTTGTTTTCGTAAAATAATCAACAGGCCGTCTGAAACCGGTTTTTCAGACGGCCTGTTATGCTAAAATCTGTTAAATACTTATTAAAAAGGCAAAGAACAATGTTTGCTTTCAAATCCTTACTTAATATGCCGCGCTTTGAGGCCATCGCTGTGGCCTTGGCTTTGGTGGCGGCAATGGGTTATACGATTATTTCGCTTGAATGGCTGCCGCATATGTCGATTGTGACGGCGATCGTGGTCTTGCTTTTGTACGGTTTGATGCGTGGCTTGAAATATCAAGACATGCAAAACGGTATGATCGGCGCGGTCGGGCAGGGCATGGGCGCGATTTATCTGTTTTTCTTTATCGGCCTGATGGTCAGCGCGCTGATGATGAGTGGTGCGATTCCGACGCTGATGTATTACGGTTTCGGATTGATTTCGCCGACTTATTTTTATTTCTCGGCGTTTGCGCTTTGCTCGATCATCGGTATTTCCATCGGCAGTAGTTTGACGACTTGTGCGACTGTCGGCGTGGCATTTATGGGTATGGCTGCTGCGTTTCATGCCGATATGGCGATGACGGCAGGTGCGATTGTGTCGGGTGCGTTCTTTGGCGATAAAATGTCGCCACTTTCCGATACGACCGGTATTTCCGCTTCGATTGTTGGCATTGATTTGTTCGAACACATCAAAAATATGATGTACACCACTGTGCCTGCGTGGTTGATCAGTGCGGCATTGATGTTGTGGCTCTTGCCCAATGTTGCCGCGCATGACATGAATAGCGTCGAGGCTTTCCGCGCGCAATTGGAAGCAACCGGTTTGGTGCATGCCTACTCGCTGATTCCGTTTGCTTTATTGGTTGTCCTCGCCCTGATGCGCGTCAATGCCATTGTGGCCATGTTGTTTACCGTTGTGGTGGCGCTGATTGTGACTTACTTCCACAGTACGCCTGATTTGAAACAGCTGGGCGCGTGGTTTTACAGCGGATACAAACTTGAAGGCGAAGCATTCAAAGACATTGCCCGCTTGATTTCGCGCGGTGGCTTAGAAAGCATGTTCTTTACGCAAACCATCGTGATACTCGGCATGAGCTTGGGCGGCCTGTTGTTCAGCATTGGTGTGATTCCGTCTTTGCTGGAAGCCATTCGTGCGTTCCTGACCAATGCCGGACGCGCTACTTTCAGCGTGGCCATGACATCGGTCGGCGTCAACTTCCTGATTGGCGAACAATATTTAAGTATCCTGCTTTCCGGCGAAACCTTTAAGCCGGTATATGACAAACTCGGCCTGCATTCGCGCAACCTTGCCCGTACGCTGGAAGATGCGGGTACGGTCATCAACCCGTTGGTGCCTTGGAGCGTCTGCGGCGTATTCATCAGCCATGCCTTGGGTGTGCCTGTTTGGGAATATCTGCCTTATGCCTTCTTCTGCTACTTGAGTTTGGCTCTGACGCTGGTGTTTGGCTGGACAGGGTTGACTTTGAGTAAAAAATAAACAGTAGGCTGTTTGATAATCAGGCCGTCTGAAAACAATTTCAGACGGCCTTGTTTTACTTGAAGTAGCCGTATCAACATGATTTCACTATAATTGCTGCGCCAATAAAAAAATAATCCAAACAATGAACAAACAAATCCGCCAAGAAATTTTCGAGCGTTTCCGCGCTGCCAATCCTCATCCGACTACCGAGTTGAATTTCAGCTCGCCGTTTGAGCTGCTTATCGCCGTTTTATTGTCTGCGCAAGCAACTGATGTCGGCGTGAACAAAGCGACTGCCAAACTTTTTCCCGTTGCCAATACGCCGCAAGCTATGTTGGATTTGGGGTTGGACGGCGTGATGGAATACACCAAAACCATAGGCCTCTACAAAACCAAATCCAAACACATCATGCAGACATGCCGTATTTTGCTGGAGAAATACAACGGCGAAGTACCTGCTGACCGAGAGGCTTTGGAATCTTTGCCCGGTGTTGGCCGAAAAACCGCCAATGTGGTGTTGAACACTGCATTCGGGCAACCTGTTATGGCGGTCGATACCCATATTTTCCGTGTGGCCAACCGCACCAAAATCGCGCCCGGCAAGGATGTGCGCGAAGTTGAAGACAAGCTGATGCGCTTTATTCCCAAAGAATTTTTGATGGATGCCCATCATTGGTTGATTTTGCACGGCCGTTATACATGTAAGGCTTTGAAACCGCAATGCAGCAAATGTTTGATTAATGATTTGTGCGAATATCCGGCAAAAATGTAAATAAAAACAGATAAAAAAAGGCCGTCTGAATTTCAGACGGCCTTTGATTTGGCTACGATTAGTCGGCAACTGCCATCAGGCTGGCGTTACCACCGGCAGCGGTAGTATTGATACTGCAAGAAATTTCTTCAAATACTTGCAGGATGTCCAGACCTTGTTCGGAAGGCAGGATGCGGATGAGCGCACCGTCGCGGCCGGCCAACTCTTGTTTGCGCTCGCTGCTCAAAGGCTCGATAGCGGCAACATGGCTGATGCCTGCGTTTTCAGGTTTGCTGTTGACTTGCAACAAACCGTCCAAATCGGCTGAGTAGGAAGCCAACGGGCTGTTAGGCTCAACAACGGTTTGGATGCCTGCGGCTGCCAGCTCGGTCAGGGCAGAGAAGGCTTGCAGCAGATTGCCGCCATGTACCCAAACACGTTTTGGAGAGCGCCAGCTCAATGAGTTGCGTTCGCCGGTCGGACCGACCAATACGGTTTCGGCTTTGCGCAGGGTACGGACGCGGGCGTGACCCAAAGCTGCGGCTGCGGCTTTTTTCTCTTCTGCGTTAAACGGCAGTTTGTGAACCAGGGTTTCCAAACGTTTGAGTGCGTCTTCGTCTGCTTGACCGATTCGGCTGAGGGTTGGGGCAACCCATTCAGGAGTACGAACCAGGCGTTGCAGATAGAATGAACCGCCTGCTTTTGGACCGGTACCGGACAAGCCGTGACCGCCGAAAGGTTGTACGCCGACAACAGCACCAACGATGTTGCGGTTAACGTAGATGTTACCGGCTTCGATGCGGTCGCGGATATGGTCGACAGTGCCTTCGATACGGCTGTGTACACCGCTGGTCAGAGCATAGCCTTTGGCGTTGATTTGGTCGATGAGTTGATCCAATTCGCTGGCGCGGTAGCGGACAACGTGCAGTACAGGACCGAACACTTCGCGTTGCAACTCGTTCAGGTTATTCAATTCAAACAGGATTGGACGAACGAAGGTAGAGTTGTTGTCATCAACGTCGGCGGCAGTTTTGATTTCGTGGTAAGCCTTTGCTACGCCTTTCATTTTGTTGATGTGGGCCAACAGGTTTTGTTGGGCTTCAGCATCGATGACAGGGCCGATGTCTGTGGTCAGTTGGGTCGGTTTGCCGACAACCAGCTCGTCCATTGCGCCTTTGATGATGTTGATCATTTTATCGGCAACATCTTCTTGAACACACAAGATACGCAGGGCGGAACAACGTTGGCCCGCGCTGTCGAAGGCAGAGTTCAATACGTCGAGGCAGACTTGTTCCGGCAGGGCGGTAGAGTCCACGATCATCGCGTTTTGACCGCCGGTCTCGGCAATCAGGACAGGGCTGTCGTCGCGTTTGGACAGGGCTTTGTTGATCAGGCGCGCTACTTCGGTAGAACCGGTAAAGATCACGCCGCCGATGCGGGCATCGCCGGTCAGGGCAGAGCCGACATCGCCTGCGCCGAGTACGAGTTGCAGCGCAGAAGTCGGAATACCAGCTTGATGCATCAGGGAAACTGCGTAAGTAGCAATCAGGCTGGTTTGTTCGGCAGGTTTGGCGATAACGGTGTTACCGGCTGCCAATGCAGAAACCACTTCGCCGGTAAAGATGGCCAATGGGAAGTTCCATGGGCTGATGGCAACGATTGCGCCGACAGCTTTGGCATCTTTAGGCAGGGTGTTCTCAGCTTCGTTGGCATAGTAGCGGCAGAAGTCAACGGCTTCGCGTACTTCGGCAACGGCGTTGTTCAGGGTTTTACCGGCTTCGCGGACGGCCAGCATCATCAATGCAGGCGTGTGTTGTTCCAACAAATCGGCAAAACGGCGCAGGCAGTCGGCGCGTTCTGAAGCAGGTTTGGCGCTCCACTCCGGCAGGGCGGCAACGGCTGCACCAATAGCTTCTTGAGCCAAGGCTGCATCGGCAAAGCTGACAGTGCCGACAACATCGTTGTGGTCTGCAGGGTTGCGGACGGGTTGAGCTTCGCCCACGTTACGCGCTTCGCCATTGACGATAGAAGCGGCGTGGAAGTCTTCGGAAGAAGCTTGGTTGAGTTTTTCTTGCAGGTTTTGCAATACGTTTTCGTTGCTGAAATCGACGCCTTGGGAGTTCAGACGGTTTTTGCCATACAAATCGCGCGGCAGAGGCAATGCCGGATGCAGGTGGATGCCTTGTTCGGCGATGGTGTCGAACGGGCTCTTAATCAGGCGGTCGATGCTGATGTTTTCGTCAACGATTTGGTTCACGAAAGAAGAGTTCGCACCGTTTTCCAACAGACGGCGTACCAAGTAGGCAAGCAGGGTTTCGTGTGTGCCGACCGGGGCATACACGCGTACGCGGCGGCCTAAGTTTTGCGGGCCGACCACTTGGTCGTACAGGGTTTCGCCCATGCCGTGCAGACATTGGTGTTCGAAGTCTTTGCCTTTACCCATTTGGTAGATTGCGCCCAAAGTATAGGCGTTGTGGGTGGCAAATTGTGGGAACACGGCATCTTGCGCATCCAAGAGTTTGCGTGCGCAGGCGAGGTAGGAGATGTCGGTGTGGACTTTACGGGTGTAAGTCGGATAGCCTTCCATGCCGTCTACTTGAGCCCATTTCACTTCGCTGTCCCAGTATGCGCCTTTCACCAAACGGATCATCAGTTTTTGGTTGTTGCGGCGTGCCAGGTCGATCAGATAGTCGATAACGAACGGGCAACGTTTTTGGTAGGCTTGAACAACGAAACCGATACCTTTGTAGCCGGCCAAGTCAGGATCGGAAACCAAAGCTTCCATCAAGTCCAAAGACAATTCGAGACGGTTAGCTTCTTCGGCATCGATGTTGATACCGATATCGTATTTTTTACCCAAAAGGAACAATTCTTTCAGGCGTGGCAACAATTCGCTCATAACGCGTTCGTGTTGGGCGCGTGAGTAGCGTGGGTGGATGGCGGAAAGTTTAACGGAGATACCGTTGCCTTCGTAAACGCCTTGGCCTGCGGCATCTTTACCGATGGCGTGAATGGCTTGAACGTAGTCGTTGTAGTAGCGGTTGGCATCTTCTTCGGTGTATGCGGCTTCACCCAACATATCGAAAGAGAAGCGGTAACCCATTTTCTCGCGCTCTTTACCGTTTTGCAGCGCTTCTTCAATGGTTTGGCCGGTTACGAACTGTTTGCCCAACAGGCGCATGGCGTAGTTCACACCTTGACGGATCAGAGGCGCGCCGCCTTTGCTGATCAGACGGCTCAATGCGGAACTCATCTGTTTGTCGTTTGTCGCGGTCAGTTTGCCGGTAATCAGCAGACCCCATGCGGCCGCGTTAACGAAGAGGGAAGGGCTGTTGTTCAAGTGGCTTTTCCAGTTGCCTTCGGAGATTTTGTCGGCAATCAGGCGGTCGCGGGTTGCATTGTCCGGAATACGCAGCAAGGCTTCGGCCAGACACATCAGTGCAACACCTTCTTCACTGGAGAGAGAGAATTCGTGCATCAAGGCATCTACGCCGCTTGCTTTGGTGCGGCTGGAGCGGACTTGGGTAACCAAACGACGGGCAAGCTCGGAGGCGGCATTGCGCTCTTCGTCGGTCATCTGTGCACGTTGCAACATATCCTGAACAGCCTCGATTTCATCGCGGCGGTAGGCATCAGTTACAGCTTGACGCAGAGGAGTTTGTGTTGGAAAAGCGAAGTTAAACATTATTTATGTTCTCCAAAGGTTTTTTCATGGTTTCAGACGGCCTGAATTAAGACTGACAAAACAAGCATTCTGAAGGATAGTAATATCGTAATAAAATTATGATGCGGATACAAGATGCATCCGCATAAATTGCTGTTTTTTCTGATAAGGCTCAGATTATTTTGAAACAGTTTATGTCGTAAAGACGGCCTGCACGGAATCATGCAGGCCGTCTGAAAACGTCTTATTTAGAGGCGCGGTATTCCGCGTCTGCTTTTTCAAAGCGTTCTTGTAATTCGCGTGAAGGTTTTTTGTCGATCAGGGACACCAAAACAATCACGAGTGTGCAAATGATAAAGCCAGGAACGATTTCATAGACAGTAGCGAAACCTGTTTCTTGTGCGGCCAAAGCAGGTTTTTTGATCCACTCGGCCCAAACTACTACAGTCAGTGCACCTGCAATCATGCCGGAGAGTGCGCCGTAGGCAGTAATGCGTTTCCACAGTACAGACAGGATAACAACCGGACCGAATGCGGCACCAAAACCTGCCCATGCGTAAGCCACCAAGCCCAATACTTTGCTGTTAGGATCAGAAGCAATCAGGATGGAAATCACGGCAATCGCCAAAACCATCAGACGGCCAATCCATACCAACTCGGCTTGTTGTGCTTTTTTACGCAGGAAGCCTTTGTAGAAGTCTTCGGTAATCGCGCTGGAGCAAACCAACAATTGGCAAGACAGGGTGGACATTACGGCGGCGAGAATCGCGCTCAAGATGATACCGGCAATCCAAGGGTTGAAGAGCAGGGTGGCCAAAGCGATGAAGATACGTTCGTGGTTGCCGTTCATTTCATCAACGTGGGCAGGGTTGGCACCGAAGTAAGCGATACCGAAGTAGCCGACAGCCACGGCACCGGCCATACACAGAATCATCCAAGTCATACCGATACGGCGTGCTGAAACCAGAGATTTAGCGCTTTCAGCAGCCATGAAACGGGCCAAAATGTGTGGTTGGCCGAAATAGCCTAAGCCCCAAGCGGCGGTAGAGATAATGCCGATAAAAGTAGTACCGGCAAACAGGCTGCCGTATTCCTTACCGGTAGAAGCGGCAACTTGTTGGATGGCAGCGTTCATTTGATCTGCACCGCCCAAACCCAAGTACACCATTACAGGAGTCAGTACTAATGCAAAAATCATCAAAGAAGCTTGCAGGGTATCGGTCCAGCTTACGGCCAAGAAACCGCCCAAGAAAGTGTAGGCGATGGTCGCGCCGGCACCCAACCACATAGCTTGAGTGTAAGACATACCGTGGAACAGGCTTTGGAATAGGGTAGCACCGGCTACGATGCCTGAAGCACAGTAAATAGTGAAGAAGAACAAGATAATCAGTGCAGAAACCACTTTCATCAAGTGACCGCCGGCACCGAAGCGGTGGAAGAAGTAATCAGGAAGCGTCAGCGCGTTGTTGGCGTATTCGGTATGTACGCGCAGACGGCCTGCAACCAACAGCCAGTTGAGGTATGCACCCACAATCAGACCAATGGCAATCCAAGCTTCATTCAAACCGCTCAGGTAAATGGCACCTGGCAAGCCCATCAAAAGCCAACCTGACATATCGGAAGCACCGGCAGACATCGCGGTCACGAACGGACCTAAGCTGCGGCCGCCGAGAATGTAGTCGTCGAAGTTTCGTGTTGAAAAATAGGCGGCGAGGCCGATCAGTAATACGGCGACCAAATAGATCGCGAAAGTGATATACATGGGATTCATGTACTTATTCCTCATCTAACTTTTAAAACGGGTTTGAAATTGCAAGCAATTCATACCCAAACTTTTTTCTAATAAAAATACAGCTTAAAAATCCTGTTTTTTGCGAGAGAGACAGGATAAATTATTTTCAAATACAATAAAATACGAAATCTTAATGCATTAAATTGTAAATAATTTAAACCAGCATACCGCAAAAAGTTGCTTTTGCAAAGCGAAGAACTCAGCCTTTATTCGAAATTGATGCCGCTTTTTGGCTAAGTCATTTAAAAACATAAAAATATATAAATTTTTACTGATGATGACGAAGGAAAGTGTGTGAAACTATCTTTCCTGATGTTTTTGGGGGATTAAAGAGAAAAAGTAATTAAACGACTTGGACTTTCAGACGGCCCTGTGTAGAACCCCCGTATCTGTGTCGGGCAGATACGGGGTTTTTAGAAAAAAGACTACATTAAATAGAAAAATCGTCTTTTAGTAAGTGTTTGTAAGCAAAGAGATAAGAGGCTGCGACAAAGGATGATCCGCCCAGGACGTTGCCTAAGAAAACGGGAATCATGTTGTAGAAAAATTGACCCCAGCTGACGTTTGCGCCCGCCCAAATGCCGGCCGGAATGATGAACATATTGGCAACAAAATGTTGAAAGCCGATTAACACGAAGATCATTACCGGAAACCAAGTTGCCAAAATGCGGCCTGAAGTATGGCGTGAGCCGAAATAGAACCAAATACCCATGCACACCATCCAGTTACATGCGATAGCGGAAACGAATGCACGGCCAAAGTCCATATTAACTTTGGCTTCGGCGATGGCAATGGTTTTAGCCGTAGCCGCTCCTTCTGCCAGGCCGACGTAGTGGCCGAGGAAATAGGCCATGGCAACGGCGCCTGCCAGATTGCCCAAGCTGACGATGAGCCAGTTGCGTACCAGTTTGTAGGTGCTGACGCGGCCGGTCAATCTGCCCAAAGCCATAATCATCATATTGCCTGTTGCCAGCTCGCCGCCGCCGATTAAGATACAAATCAGCGCAATCGGGAATACGGACGCGCCCAAAAGGGCGGCCAGGCCGTTCCATTCAGCCGGAATGCCGCTGATGACGCGCAGGCAGGCAAGATAGCCGAAGCCGACATAGCCGCCGCCTAAAAAACTCAAAATCACCAACATCTTGATGCTGAATTCAGATTTGGCGCAACTTTTGCCGATGGCGTCCTGCAAAATTTCATGAGGGAACAGGTCTCGTGTGTCCATGAAGTTTCCTTAAGGTTAATATAAGAATAAAAATATCTTTCTTTATCATACGGATGGCGAGTTTGCCTGAGAATATGGCGGACAGGAAATAACGGCTGATTGTAAGGATAGAAGCGTAGGTTATATATTGGCAGTTGATGTGTGAAAGGCCGTCTGAAAGCAATACTTTCAGACGGCCTTTAGATGGGGGAATGGGAATTATAAGCGCGTTACGCTTAAAACGCCTTTGATGTCGCCCAGACTGGCTAATACGCGCGGCAGGTCGTTGACTTGGCGGACTTCAAGGGTAAAGCGCATGCTGGCTTCCAAATCGCGCGATTGGGTTTGCACCGCGGTAACGTTAAGTTTATGACGCGCCAGCGCATCCGAAACGTCGCGAAGCAAACCGGAGCGGTCTTGGGCGCGGATTTCAACATCGACGGCAAACACTTGTCCTTCTTGCAGGGCTGCCCAGCTTGCGTTCAACACTTTTTCCGGCGCCTGCTCGGCAAGGTGGCGGAAAGAAGGGCAGGTGCAGCGGTGAACGGAAATGCCGCGGTCGCGGGTAACAAAGCCCACAATATCGTCCGGAGGTGCCGGTTTGCAGCATTTGGCAAGCGTGGTCATCAGGCCGTCTTCGCCGTCAATCAAAATGCCGTTTTTGCCACCTTTTTTGATTTTAGACTGTTTGACGATATTGGTTTCATCAATCGGTACAGGAGGCGGCTCATTCAGAGCGCCGCAGGCTTTGTGGATGGCGCGGTTGGAAACTTCGCCCTGACCGATGGCTGTATAAAGTTCATCGGTTTTTTTGAAGCCGAGTTTTTCCGCCAATGCTTGCAGATTGGGTTTGGGGAAGATTTTTGACAACTGTTTGTCCAACTGGGCGCGGCCTTCTTCGCGCACGGTATCCGCATTTTGCTGGCGGATGTAGGCACGGATTTTACTGATGGCGCGGTTGGATTTGACCCAGCCTTCATAGAGCCAGTTGACGGAAGGGTTCCCCTCTTTGGCGGTAATGATTTCAACGCGTTGACCGTTTTCCAACGGCGTTGACAGCGGTACGATTTGTCCTTCAACTTTTGCACCGCGGCAACGGTCGCCCACGCTGCTGTGCAGGGCGTAGGCAAAGTCAATCGGGGTGGCGCCCGTAGGCAGGGAGAGGACTTTGCCGTGCGGGGTCAAAACGTAAATCGTGTCGTTGAAAAGTTCGGTTTTGAAGGCGGCGGCAAGGTCTTCTTTGCCGCTTTCGGCCATGTTTTCGCGCCAGTCTAGGAGTTGGCGCAACCAAGCGATTTTCTGTTCATAGGCGGAATCACCCTTGCCACCTTCTTTATAACGCCAGTGGGCGGCAACACCGAATTCGTTGAATTGGTGCATGTCGAAGGTGCGGATTTGGACTTCCACGCCTTTGTCTTCCGGGCCGACGATGACGGTGTGCAAACTTTTATAGCCGTTGCCTTTCGGGTTGGCAATATAGTCGTCGAACTCGCCCGGAATCGGCTGCCAGAGGCTGTGGACAATGCCCAGCGTGGTGTAACACTCGGGAATGGTGTCCACCAAAATCCGTACGGCACGGATGTCGAACAGGCCGTCGAAAGTGAGCTTTTTCTTCACCATTTTTTTGTAAATGGAGTAGATGTGCTTCGGTCTTCCGGCAACTTCAAAATGAATATTGTATTTTGTCAGTTCCGTACGCAGGATATTGAGGAAGTTTTCGATGTATTCGAGGCGTTCGGTGCGTTTTTCGTCCAAAAGCAGGGCGATTTCGCGGTATTTTTCCGGCTCTTGATGGCGGAAGCCCAAATCTTCGAGCTGCCATTTGAGTTGCCACACGCCCAAGCGGTTGGCGAGCGGGGCAAAAATGTCGAGGGTTTCTTTGGCAACGGCGCGCTTTTCAGGATTATCGGGAACGTTGCTTAAGAATTGGAGGGTGCGCGTGCGCATCGCCAGTTTGATCAGGACGACGCGGATGTCGGTAACCATTGCCAACAGCATTTTACGCATGGTTTCGGCTTGTTGGGCGCGTTCTTCCGGCGTGGCGAGGCTGTCCACGCGTGCGAATTGGGTCAGTTTTTGTACTTCGTCTACGCCTTTGACCAGCTCGCAAACGGTGCTGTTGCAGCGTTCGGCAACCAATTCTTGCCAAGTGGGAACGTATTTGCCGATGTCGGACAAAATCGTAGCCGCCACGGCATCGGGCAATAAGTCAAGTTCGCTGACGATTTGCATCGAGCCGAGGAAATGTTCCAGCAATGGCTCGCCGTAAGTCGTTAGTGCATCGGCGGGGTAATGTTCTTTAGCTAAGTCAAAGGCCGTCTGAATCAGGTTTTTATCGGAATCGGGCAGCGCGGCAACATAGCCGTCGAACCAAGCGAGGAGGCCTTCCAGCGTTGCACTCGATGTTTGGGGCGTTTGGCGAATAGTGGTCATGGCGTGCGTTTTTTTCTTTTTGATAAAAACGTTGCCATTGTAACAGTTTATTGCCGATAGCCCTAGATTTGTATGCGAATGTGGCACTATGTTTCAGGAAGCCTTGTTTCAGACGGCCTTGGGTGTTATGGTTAACCGTTTTGAAATTTTAAGGAGCATTTCGATGAAACTGTATATTTACGACCATTGCCCGTTTTGCGTCCGTGCGCGGATGATTTTTGGCTTGCGCGATGTGGCGGTGGAAGAGGTCGTTTTAGCAAACGATGACGAAGCTACGCCGATTGGCATGATTGGCTCAAAACAAGTACCGATTTTGCAAAAAGAAGACGGTTCGTTTATGGGCGAGAGTTTGGATATTGTCCGTTACATCGATCAAGGCCGTCTGAAAGAAGAAGTTCGTCCAGAAGTGCAGGCTTGGTTGGATAAAGTGGGTGAATACAATAACAAACTGGTACAGCCGCGCATGGTCAAAATCGGCCTGCCTGAATTTGAGACCGATGAAGCGAAAAAATATTTTATCGACAAAAAAGAGAAAAGTATCGGCAATTTCGAGACTAATCTGAACAAAACGGCGCAATATCTGGAGCGTCTGCATCAAGATTTGGCAGAGCTGGAAGCGCTGGTGTGCGAAGGCAAGGGCTTGGGCGGTGAAATCAGTTTGGAAGATATCCTGACGTTCCCTATTTTGCGCAACCTGACTGTTGTGCGCGGTATTCAATGGCCGCAAAAATTGATGGATTATTTGTTGGCGATGAGCGAGCGTTCCGGCGTAGCTTTGTATTTTGACCGCGCGTTGTAATGAATGTTTGAAATATGAAAAAGGCCGTCTGAAAGTTTTTCAGACGGCCTTTTGGTCTAATAGGCAATCGTATCGGCAACCTGTGACAAACCGTTTTCCAACGATTCGAGCATGGCGGTATAGCCGTCGCCTTGTTGCGGCGTGACGGCGTTAAACGGTTTGCTGCGTCCGTCCGGCCATTGTGCATAACCGCTGATGGTGGTCTGCCCCTGATAGCTGCCTTGGAAGGCTTCGATATAGACTTTCAGGGTTTGGCTGCTTTGGCTGCGTGAAGCAGGCACAAAGGTGCGATGCGGATTGAGGCGGTTGAGCTTGTTGCTGAGGTTTGCCGCCAATGCGCCATCGAGCGGTGCCGCCCAAAGGTGGTTTTTCGCCAGATTCACATGATAGGCATCGATTTGGTAAACGAGGCCGCCGTTGGCAAGCGGTTCGGAAAGGTTGACTTTGACCGCGATTTCGTTGCCTTGTGCTGTCGGACGGATGTACTGGCTGTCGGGCAGGACGAAATATTGTGTGCTTTGCGCAGTGCCGCAGGCGGCAAGCGTCAGGGCGATGGCAATCGGGAAGAGGCGCATTATCGGCTTCCTTTCGGGATAGGGTCTTTGCTGCTGCTGTTGAAAATCAGCGCATTGGGTTTTTCTTTCAAAGTATTAATCACGGGTTGAACGTCTTTTAAGGTTTTGTCCAAACTTTGCAGCGTATTTTGTACGTCGCCGTAGATAGGCGATTGAGGCGATACGCCTTGCAGGGTTTGACGCAACTCTTTCAGGGTTTGGTTCAACTCGTTCGGAATGTTTTGTGTCTGCGGTTTGCCGACCAGTTTGTCGATAGAGCTTAGGGCTGCATTGGCAGATTTGAGTGTGGACTTGAGTTCAGCAAGCGAACCGTTCAAGCCGGCAACGGTTTTATCCAATGGCAGGTTATTGAACTTGTCTAACAAGTCGGCCACTTTTGCCTGCAAATCGTCCAAACCGCCGCCTTGGGTTGCAATAACGGTATCGCCTGCATAAACGGTATGCGGTCGCAGCTTAGGCGAGGAGGAAGGCTGATCGTTCAACTCAATCATTTTGCTGCCAGTCAGCAGGTTGTTGCTGGAGATGGTGGCGGTCAGGCCTTTGTTTAAGGCCGTCTGAAATTGTTGTTTCCAATGTTCTTTGCTTTGTTCGTCGGCATTGATTTCCAAACGGGAAGGCTCGATGCGGATGCGTACGGGAATCCAACCGTTTTCAAACAAATGCAGGCTATCGTTGCGGTCGAAATAAGGGACGTCGGAAACCACGCCGACATTCAGGCCTTTGTATTCAACAGGCGAACCAGCAGTCAGGCCGCGTACGGATTGTTTGAAAAATGCGGTGTAATACAGCGAGCGGTCGTCAGGCAGGTTGGCGACTTCGCTCCGACTGTCGTAAAGCGTGAAGCTGTCTTCGCTTTTGACGTTTTTGCTGTCGCTTGTTTTGGGCGAGTCAAAGGAAATTGCGCCGGACAGCAGGGCAGGCAGAGGGGCGGAGTTAAGTTTGACACCGCTGCCTGTGGTTTCGATATTAATGCCGCTTTCTAGCCAGAAACGGCTGGCGGAATTAATCAGTTTGTCGTTGGGGCTTTGGATGAAGATGGTGTAATGCACGCTTTGGTCGGACGGGTCGAAATGCGCGCTTTCTACTTGGCCGACCATAAAGTTTTCATATAAAACCGGGCTGCTGACGTTGAGGATGCGGTCGTTTTTGCCGATCAAATTCAGGCGCAGGCCGCTTTGACCGATGGCGGCAATCGGCGGAATGTCTTGGACGACAAATACATCTTTGGTTTCTTGGCTTTTACCCGGTGTAAATGCAATATATGAGCCGGAAAGCAAGGTTCCCAAGCCGGTAACGCCGCTTTGGTCGATACGCGGTTTGACCACCCAAAATTGGGTATCGCTGCGGATAAGGTCTTTGGCGTCGGCACTGAGTTGGGCAGTAACTTCCACGCCTTTTTGGTCGTCGCGCAATTTGATGCGGGTAACGCGTCCGACATCGACGTTCAACACCTTAATAACGGTGTTGTTGACTTCGATGCCTTCAGCGCTGTCCATCAACAGCGTAACGACAGGGCCGCGGTTGCGGATGTCTTTAATCAAAAGCCAGCCGCCGGCAATCAGCGCAATCAGCGGAATCAGCCACACGATAGACGTGAAGACATTGGTTTTCTTGACACGCGCCGGGGCGTGGTAATTGGGTGAAGAATCGTGTTTTTTCATTGTGTTAAGGTCTGGTCAGAATCAAGGCCGTCTGAAAGCTGCTGTTGCTTGTCCCAAATCAGACGGGGATCGAAATAATAGGCCGAAAGCATGGTCAAAATAACGACCAGGCAGAAGTAAATCGCCGCGCCACCCGGCACGACGCGCGCCATATTGGTGTGGAACGAACTCATCAAAATAATAATCACAAAAATATCAATCATCGACCAGCGGCCGATGGATTCGGTAATCCGATACAAAACCGACATCTTGTCCGCGCTCATCACAGGCTTGAAGTATGCGGAATAAATCAAAACCGCCATCGCAATAATCTTCAAAACCGGCACCATAATACTGGCACTGAAGATAATCACGGCAATCAATCGGTCGCCGTCGTTCCACATATAAACAATGCCGTTAAAAATCGTGTTGATCTCCAAAGCCGTCGGATTGGACGAAATCATAATCGGCAGGATGTTGGCAGGGAAATACAGGATAAACGCTGCCATTAAAAACGCCAGCGAAATGCTCAGACTTTTCGGGCGGCGGCGGTATAAGTCTGCACCGCATACGCCGCAAGGTTGCTCGTCTTTATTGCGGAAATACAGGCAGCGGCTGCAACAGATTTTGTCTTCAGTGGCCGTCTGAACCGCATGGCCGCCGGTTAAACGGTGAATCTTATAATAAACCCAATGCTGCGGAATCGATACCGAAGTCCGAATCAGCATGACCGACAACGGAAACATCAGGTAAAACGCCGAGCCGAACTCTACTGTAGCAACGGACGAGAGCTTGATATACGCCACCAAAGTGGAAATAAAAAACACATCCACCATAATCCAATGACGCAACCGCACCAATACACGCGTCGCAAAGCGCAGTGCAGGGTAGGCCTTTTCGCGTATCAAAGCCGTATAAACATAAAGGCAGAGCAGTAAAAACAGTAAAGGCGCGCCGAAGGTGAGGATAAACATCACTTCCGCCAGAAAACCATAATCCAGCGAAATCAAAAGCCGCATCATTTGCGGCAACGACAAAATCGATGTCACGCCGAACAAATCCACACGGATATACACCATATTGTAGGCGAAAGCCATCAGAATCAAGGTTGTCAGCGCATAGGCAATCGGCGCGATATACGGATTGTTTTCTACTTCCACAATTTCATGGTTGCATACCGGACAATGGGCTTCCTGTCCCTGACGCAGGCGCGGAATATCCATACGGCAGCCGCAATCCGGGCATTCCACCGTATGTGCAGGCAGTGTCGCATCAGGAAGATAAGACTTGTAGCGCCACCAACGATGGTAGGCAGGAATCCGTTTCATGGTTCGGCAGGGGATAAAGAAGGTGCAAAGAGTGTCGCATTATAAAGGAAAACAGAAGGATAGCTCAAATTTAGGTCGATATTTGATTGAATGGCGGCTGCTTAATAAGGTTTGGGCCGTCTGAAAAGTTTGAAAAGGGTTTAGAAGGTTATTGCTATGGGCTGTTAAATTTTATTAATAGGTCTTAGTTTGGTTTATTGTTATTATATTAAAAATAATATATATTCTCATTAATTAAAAACACGATGAGCCTTGTAGATCTGTGGAAGGTATGCGGTCAACGAATCTGAAGCAGGTTAAAAATTATCTTCTTTGTTTTTAAAACGATTCTTTTCAAATTAGACGGTATTTTTAACCATAAAGGCCGTCTGAAACCATTAGTCTCTTAATTCAAAGGAAACATCATGAGTGAAACACAAGAGCTGACTTTCGCCAAACGCTTGAAAGAGCAAACCACGACAACGCACGACAGCGTTGATAACTTGGTTATGTCCGTTCAGCCTTTTTCCAGCAAAGAAAACTACATCAAATTCTTGAAACTTCAATCTGTTTTCCACAAGGCTGTCGATCATATCTATAAAGATGCCGAATTAAACAAAGCCATTCCAGAGCTTGAATACATGGCGCGTTACGATGCCGTGACTCAAGACTTGAAAGACTTGGGCGAAGAGCCTTACAAATTTGACAAAGAATTGCCATACGAAACCGGCAATAAAGCCATCGGCTGGCTGTATTGCGCCGAAGGTTCTAATTTGGGCGCGGCATTTTTGTTCAAACACGCTCAAAAGCTCGAATACACCGGCGAATTCGGCGCACGCCACCTGGCTCCTCATCCGAACGGCCGCGGCAAACACTGGCGCGCTTTTGTCGAGCATCTGAATGCTTTGAACTTGACTCCGGAAGCTGAAGCGGAAGCCATTCAAGGCGCGCGCGAAGCTTTTGAATTCTATAAAGTGATTCTGCGTGAAACCTTCGGTTTGCCGGAAGGTGCGGAAGCGCCTGAAGGTATGACGCCGCACAGACTCTAAAAAATAATTAAATCAAACAGACAAGGTCTCGGCGTAGATGTTTGCAGGGGCCTTTAATTACACAACAAAGTTTTGTTTGAACGGGTTGCTGTCTTATTAATCATTAATGATTATCAGAAATTTTTATGTATTAACTGATGGATGAACAATCCATTACATCTTGAGTTGATAATATGAAACCATTACAAATGCTCCCCATTGCCGCGCTGGTCGGCAGTATTTTCGGCAATCCAGTCTTGGCAGCAGATGAAGCTGCAACCGAAACCACACCCGTTAAAGCAGAGATAAAAGAAGTCCGCGTTAAAGGTCAGCGCAATGCGCCTGCAGCCGTGGAACGTGTCAACCTTGGCCGTATCCAACAAGAAATGGTACGCGACAACAAAGACTTGGTACGTTATTCCACCGACGTTGGCTTGAGCGACAGCGGCCGCCATCAAAAAGGCTTTGCCGTGCGCGGCGTGGAAGGCAACCGTGTCGGCGTCAGCATCGACGGCGTAAACCTGCCTGATTCTGAAGAAAACTCGCTGTATGCCCGTTATGGCAACTTCAACAGCTCGCGTCTGTCTATCGACCCCGAACTCGTGCGCAACATCGAAATTGTGAAGGGCGCAGACTCTTTCAATACCGGTAGCGGTGCATTGGGTGGCGGCGTGAATTACCAAACCCTGCAAGGTCATGATTTGCTGTTGCCTGAGCGTCAGTTCGGCGTGATGATGAAAAACGGTTACAGCAGCCGCAACCGCGAATGGACAAATACACTTGGGTTCGGCGTGAGCAACGACCGCGTGGATGCCGCTTTGCTGTATTCGCAACGTCGCGGTCATGAGACTGAAAGCGCGGGCGAGCGTGGTTATCCGGTAGAGGGCGCCGGCAGCGGAGCGAATATCCGTGGTTCTGCGCGTGGTATTCCTGATCCGTCCAAACACAAATACCATAGCTTCTTGGGTAAGATTGCTTATCAAATCAACGACAACCATCGTATCGGCGCATCTCTCAACGGTCAGCAGGGCCACAATTACACGATCGAAGAGTCTTATAACCTGACCGCTTCTTCTTGGCGCGAAGCCGATGACGTAAACAGACGGCGCAATGCTAACCTGTTTTACGAGTGGACGCCCGATTCGAATTGGTTGTCGTTGTTGAAAGCGGACTTCGATTATCAGAAAACCAAAGTAGCGGCGGTTAACAACAAAGGCTCGTTCCCGATGGATTATTCTACCTGGACGCGCAACTACAATCAGAAGGATTTGGACGAAATCTACAACCGCAGCATGGATACAACCTTCAAACGCATTACATTGCGTATGGACAGCCAACCATTGCAAATAGGCGGCCAACATCGCTTGTCGTTTAAAACTTTCGCCAGCCAGCGTGAGTTTGAAAACTTAAACCGCGACGACTACTACTTCAGCGGCCGTATTTTACGCACGTCCAGCACGATTCAGCATCCAGTGAAAACCAACAACTACGGTTTCTCGCTGTCTGACCAAATCCAATGGAACGACGTGTTCAGCAGCCGCGCAGGTATCCGTTACGACTACACCAAAATGACGCCGCAGCAACTGAATGCCGAGTGTCATGCTTGTGACAAAACACCACCTGCAGCCAACACTTATAAAGGCTGGAGCGGTTTTGTCGGATTGGCTGCACAGCTGAGTCAGACATGGCGTTTGGGTTACGATGTAACTTCCGGTTTCCGCGTGCCGAATGCGTCTGAAGTGTATTTCACTTACAAACACCGCTCAGGTAACTGGTTGCCTAATCCGAACCTGAAAGCCGAGCGCAGCACCACCCATACCCTTTCTCTGCAAGGCCGCAGCGAAAAAGGTACTTTGGATGCCAACCTGTATCAAAGCAATTACCGCAACTTCCTGTCTGAAGAGCAGAAGCTGACCACCAGTGGCGATGTCGGCTGTACTCAGATGAATTACTACTATGGTATTTGTAGCAATCCTTATTCCGAAAAACTGGATTGGCAGATGCAAAACATTGACAAGGCCCGAATCCGGGGTCTTGAGCTGACAGGCCGTCTGAATCTGGACAAAGTAGTCTCTTTCGTACCTGAAGGCTGGAAACTGTTCGGCTCGCTGGGCTACGCGAAAAGCAAACTGTCGGGCGACAACAGCCTTCTGTCCACCCAACCGCTGAAAGTGATTGCCGGCATCGACTACGAAAGCCCGAGCGAAAAATGGGGCGTGTTCTCCCGCCTGACCTATCTGGGAGCGAAAAAGGCCAAAGACGCACAATATACCGTTTATGAAGACAACGGCTGGGGTACGCCTTTGCAGAAAAAGGTAAAAGATTACCCATGGCTGAACAAATCGGCTTATGTGTTCGATATGTACGGTTTCTACAAACCGGTGAAAAACCTAACCCTGCGCGCCGGCGTGTATAATGTGTTCAATCGCAAATACACCACTTGGGATTCCCTGCGCGGCCTGTACAGCTACAGTACCACCAACGCAGTAGAAAAAGATGGCAAAGGCTTAGACCGCTATCGCGCCCCAGGCCGCAATTACGCTGTATCGCTGGAATGGAAATTCTAAGCAGTTAACGGATAGCTAAAGGCCGTCTGAAAGTTTTGATGACTTTCAGACGGCCTTTTTTATTTAAAACGAAATCTTTAAACGGATAACAACGGCTGCTGCCGAACAATCGCGCGGATGATGGCGCGGTTGGGGTGTAGTGCGGTTCTCAGCCTTTGTGATAGCGGATGCGGCAAACCGAGTATTTCGGCCGCAATGGCGGCGGCGCAGATGGGGGCTGTCGCCAGTCCGCGCGTGCCGTGTGCCGTATTGACGTAGGCATTGGGCAGGTAAGGGCAGGGGATATTGTCGAGGCGGTAGTTTTTGTCCAATGCCAGTTTGGCGTAGGCGGACTGCATGGCGGCGATGTCGCCGAGTGCACCGACAACGGGCAAGTGGTCGAGGCTGTCGCAACGTAGGGCGGCATGGCCTTGCGTGTCTTGAAGGCCGTCTGAAAACGAATCTTGCTCAAACAGGGATTGTGCCAATGGCGGATTGAGCTGTTGCAGGGCGGCGCGGTTTTCGGCTTCTTCGTTTGGATACCAAGTTTCATCGTTGCTGTTGAGGATAAATGTCGCGCCGTAGCAGTGGCGGCCTTGCCAGCTCGGGCTGATGTAGCTTTCGCCGGAAATGGCACAACGCAGTTTTTGTGAAAACGGGCTGGCGGACACAACGCCGGTTTGGCCGCGGATTTGGCGGAAAGGCAGCGCTGAGATGTTGGTGTCGGAGGCAGTCGGGCTGTGCGCGCCCATGCAGTAAACGATATGGCTGGCGCTGAAATGCGCGTCCGGCGTATGTGCCGTCCATTGTGTGCAGTCATGCGATACTGCGGTCAGCGGCGAGTGTTCGTGCAACTCAATCAGCGGATGATTCAATAAGGTATGCACGACAGTGGGTGGATTCAGCCATACACCTTGCGGCCAATAAAGGCCGTCTGAAAATACGTCTATGCCTGCAATGTGCGCAGCCTCTTCGGCAGATACGCTGCGGTAGAGGTGTTTATGCTGGTGTTGCAAACCCAAGGCTTGATTGCGTTTGCGTTCGCTTTCGTCAAAATTCAAATGCAATACGCCGTCGCCGCCCCATACGTCAGAATCAGGCAGCAAGTCTTCCAACAATCGGCGCGTGTAGCCGTAGCCTGTCAGCAGCAGCTCGGTTTGTTCGGTATCGTGTGGCGAGATTTTGGCGTAGAGCAAGCCTTGGCGGTTGCCGCTGCCTGCCTGCGCTGCTTTTCCGGCCTCCAAAACCGTAACGCGTACGCCGTGTTCCGCCAGTTTGCGTGCGGTCGCTGCGCCGGCAATGCCTGCGCCGATAATCAGGACGTGTTCGGGCGCGGCTTGATGTTCAGGCCGTCTGAACCAAGGTTTTAGGGGAATAGGGGCGGATTGGGGTATGGCTTCGGTTTGCCATTCGATATGATGGAAATGTTCGTGTAAGCGGTCGGTGCGGTGTGGCGGCACCAGCCAAAGGTGCACGTCAAGCAATAGGTCTTCCAAAACATTGACGCTGTTGAACTGAAGGCATTTCATGGCTTGAACGAGGCGGTTGTTCAGACGGCCTTCAAGCTCGGAGGGATGATTCGATAATGGAAAATCGGGAATATGGTTTTCAGGCAGGCAGACAATCAAATAAAGCGGCGCGGTATGTTGTTCGATGGCGCGGCAAAGGGTAGCAAGGGAAGGTGTGGTGTTCCAAGCAAGGCAGGTCATGATGAAAGGCCGTCTGAAAAAAGAGGCTTTATTGTAACGCGGTTTGCGCGGATAGAATATCCGGACGGGTTTTGATAAAATCTTTCGATATTTGTTTTCCCATTGATTTTCATACAGGAATTTTATGCGCCGTCTTTTATTGTGCCTTCTCGCTTCCGGCTTGCCCGTTGCCTGTTTATCTGCGCCGCCGGATAACGGCGGCCAAGCCTTTCAGCCCGAACGGTGGGCAACACCCATTAAACACGATGCCAACTTTTATCGCATCGATGACAAGCTTTACCGCAGCGAGCAGCCCGTTGCCGAAGATGGCGAAGCCATTGTCAAGCTGGGCATTCAAAGCGTGATCAACCTGCGCTTTTTCGACCGCAACGATGACGACCATTTGAAGGCGTATGGTTTAACCTTGCTAAACCGTCCGTTGCTGTCATGGAGCATTAAGCCGAAAGAGATTGCGGAAATCCTATACCTGATTGAAAAACAACAGCAAAACGGCGCGGTACTTATCCATTGTTATCACGGCGCGGACCGTACCGGTTTGATTGCCGGAATGTACCGCATCATCTATCAAGGCTGGCCGGTGGAAGAGGCAAAAGCCGAAATGCAACACGGGCCTTACGGTTATCACAGCATTTGGAAAAACATTGCCAAGCTGTTTACCGAAGAGAAAGTCAAGCAGGTTAAAATGCATTTGGAAGCCTTGCGCAAACGCGGTTGACGCCAAGATTCAAAACATAAAAAGGCCGTCTGAAAGATTTGTTTTTTCAGACGGCCTTTTGAATGGCAGACGGTTTAAATCACAAAATCCGTAGATGATAATTGAATGCTTTGATCCATATCGGCAGACGGGGTTTTGGAAGAGCGGCCGACCGGTTTAGCTGGTACGCCGACGACGGTAATCGAAGACGGTACGTCGGCAACGACCACACTGCCTGCGCCGATTTTGGCATTCTTGCCGATGCGGATGTTGCCCAAAATCGAAGCGTTCGCACCAATCATCACGCCGTCGCCGATTTTCGGGTGTCGGTCGCCGCTTTCTTTGCCCGAACCGCCCAGCGTTACGCCGTGGAGGATGGAAATATTGTTGCCCAAGACGGCGGTTTCGCCGGCGACAAAACCGGTGGCATGGTCGAGCATCAAACCATGACCGAAACGGGCGGCAGGGTGGATATCGACGCCGAACACTTCCGACATGCGGTTTTGCAGGAAATACGCCAGCGTTTTGCGGCCGTTTTGATAAAGCCAGTGGTTGATGCGGTGTGCCTGTACGGCGTGGAAACCTTTGAAATACAACAGCGGCAGCGAATATTCATCACAAGCCGGGTCGCGCTCGTAAATGGCTTTCAAGTCGGCCTCGACACATTTGCTGATGCGGGTGTCCGCACTTAAAGCCTGCTGATAAATTTCAAACAGCGCACGCACGTCCATAATCGGACTGCCGAGCTTGCTGGAAAGATGGTAGGCAAGTACCGAATCGAGCGAATCGTGGCGCAACACGGTTTGGTGCAGGAAGCTTGCCAGCATCGGTTCGGCCGCGGCGGCCGCTTCGGTTTCTTCGCGGATGGTGTGCCACAGATTAAAATCGGTTGAATTCAAATGGTCTTTTTTCATGTTTGAGGCCGTCTGAAGAATAAAATCAGATGGCTATCTTACCGTTTTCCAACGTCTTTTAACAAGGCATTTGATAATCGACGTTCAAATGCTTGAAGTTTTTTCAGACGGCCTTATATATGAAACATCGAATATCAACACGCTAAAAGGATGTCAGAAATGACGGAGCATAACGAACAACATCAACACGAAGCAGAAGAAGCGGCAGCCGTAGAAACTGCCGAAACCGTTGAAACCGAACAGGCCGAACCGACTTACGAAGAGCTTCAGGCGCGTGTCGCCGAGTTGGAAGGCCAGCTCAAAGACAGCGAATTGCGCGGTTTGGCAAATGAGCAAAACCTGCGCCGCCGTCATCAGCAAGAAATTGCCGACACCCATAAATTCGCCGGACAAAAATTTGCGGCAGAAATGTTGCCGGTTAAAGATTATCTTGAAATGGCGCTGCTCGACCAAAGCGGCAATTTCGATGCACTGAAAATGGGCGTGCAAATGACTTTGAACGAGCTGCAAAAAGCATTTGATGCCACACACATTAAAGAAATCAACCCACAGCCGGGTGATAAACTCGATCCGCACCAACATCAAGCGATGCAGGCAGTCGTCAGCGAGCAAGAGCCGAATACCATCGTCAGTGTGATGAAAAAAGGCTACACATTATCCGACCGCGTGCTGCGTCCTGCGATGGTTGTCGTGGCGAAAAAAGAAGATTGAAGGCACCGCTTGATAAAGTTTATCAGGCATAAAATTTTCAGACGGCCTTATCCGGTTTCAAAGCCCGATATTTCGCTATTGGAAAATCATTCCGATAAACCGGAATCGGAAAATTAAAACCGGCCGTCTGAAAAAAGAATAAACGGCTTGTGGATAAATAAATCAAGCACTTGAATTTAATCTTAAAAAAAATTCAAATTAGGCCTTGAAAAAAAATGAAGCAACCTTATTTACAAGCCATCGGAACGAAATGTTCCACAGGATTATTAATTAAGAAAAGTTTATTTAGGAGCAACATAATATGGCAAAAGTAATCGGTATTGACTTAGGTACAACCAACTCTTGTTTGGCCATTTCTGAAAACGGTCAAACCAAAGTAATCGAAAACGCAGAAGGCGCACGCACCACTCCTTCCGTTATCGCTTATTTGGACGGCGGCGAAATCCTCGTCGGCGCGCCAGCAAAACGCCAAGCGGTAACCAACGCCAAAAACACTATTTACGCGGCCAAACGTTTGATCGGCCACAAATTTGAAGACAAAGAAGTACAACGCGACATCGAGTCCATGCCTTTTGAAATCATCAAAGCCAACAACGGCGACGCATGGGTAAAAGCACAAGGCAAAGAGCTGTCTCCTCCTCAAATTTCCGCAGAAGTCCTGCGTAAAATGAAAGAAGCAGCCGAGGCTTACTTGGGCGAAAAAGTAACCGAAGCCGTGATTACCGTTCCTGCCTACTTCAATGACAGCCAACGTCAGGCGACTAAAGACGCAGGCCGCATCGCAGGTTTGGAAGTAAAACGAATCATCAACGAACCGACCGCAGCCGCTTTGGCATTCGGTATGGACAAAGGCGACAGCAAAGACCGTAAAATCGCCGTGTATGACTTGGGTGGTGGTACTTTCGATATTTCCATCATCGAAATCGCCAACATCGATGGCGACAAACAATTCGAAGTATTGGCCACCAACGGCGACACCTTCTTGGGCGGTGAAGACTTCGACCAACGCTTGATCGACTACATCATTGACGAGTTCAAAAAAGAACAAGGCATTGATTTGAAACAAGACGTCATGGCTCTGCAACGCCTGAAAGAAGCTGCCGAGAAAGCCAAAATCGAATTGTCCAGCGGTCAGCAAACCGAAATCAACCTGCCGTACATTACTATGGACGCAACCGGTCCGAAACACTTGGCCATGAAAATTACCCGTGCCAAATTCGAAAGCCTGGTTGAAGATTTGATCCAACGTTCTATCGAGCCTTGCAAAATCGCATTGAAAGATGCCGGCTTGAGCACCAGCGACATCGACGACGTGATTTTGGTCGGCGGTCAGTCCCGTATGCCGAAAGTACAAGAAGCCGTTCGAGACTTCTTCGGTAAAGAGCCTCGCAAAGACGTGAACCCTGACGAAGCCGTTGCCGTAGGTGCAGCAATTCAAGGCGAAGTATTGAGCGGCGGCCGCAGCGACGTATTGCTGCTGGACGTAACTCCTCTGTCTTTGGGTATCGAAACCATGGGCGGCGTGATGACCAAGCTGATTCAAAAGAACACTACTATTCCGACTAAAGCGTCTCAAGTGTTCTCTACTGCCGAAGACAACCAAAGCGCAGTGACCATCCATGTGCTGCAAGGCGAACGCGAACGCGCTTCTGCCAACAAGTCTTTGGGTCAGTTCAACTTGACCGACATCGCACCTGCACCACGCGGTATGCCTCAAATTGAAGTTACTTTCGACATCGATGCCAACGGTATCCTGCACGTTTCTGCCAAAGACAAAGGCACCGGCAAAGCCGCCAACATCACCATCCAAGGTTCTTCAGGTTTGAGCGAAGAAGAAATCGAACGCATGGTGAAAGATGCCGAAGCCAACGCTGAAGAAGATAAAAAACTGACTGAATTGGTCGCTTCTCGCAACCAAGCCGAAGCTCTGATTCACTCCGTGAAAAAATCTTTGGCCGACTACGGTGATAAACTCGACGCTGCAGAGAAAGAAAAAATCGAAGCTGCGTTGAAAGAAGCTGAAGAAGCCGTGAAAGGCGACGACAAAGCCGCCATCGATGCTAAAGCCGAAGCTTTGGGTACAGCCAGCCAAAAACTGGGCGAAATGGTTTACGCTCAAGCGCAAGCCGAAGCACAAGCAGGCGAGGGTGCACAAGCCGAGTCTTCTGCTAAGAAAGACGACGACGTTGTAGATGCCGACTTTGAAGAAGTAAAAGACGACAAAAAATAATTGATGCCGTCTGAAAAAAAGCGCGAATCGAAAGGTTCGCGCTTTTTGTCGTTTGGGGAACGTGTAAAGACGCTTTGTCAAAATTGACGGTAAACTTTCAAAACCTTGCTACATCATCGTGTTGCCATAATTCTATTGCCAAATTTTGAACAGATTTCTCCGAATGCTGACAGTCAAAGCCATTAATATTTTGTCCATCGCTTGAGTGCGAATAAGTTCTTAGTTCTTACCTCAAATCAATCCCTTGAAAGAAGATAAATATGAAAAAACTGATTCAAATGACCTCTTTGATGGTTGCAGCTGCCGGTTTGGTATTGGCTCCGGTCGCTTCTGCACACGGCAAACATGAAATGCATCCGAAACAAGAGCGTATGCACAAAAAAGCCAAACCGCAAAAAATGAAAAAACCTGTACCTAAAGCCAAACACCATGCAGCCAAGCCCAAACATCATCAAGAGCATCGCCACGAACATCATTAAGATGAATCCTCAACAATAAATAAGGCCGTCTGAAACCCAAACATCAGGTTTCAGACGGCCTTCGGTTTATCTGTCAAATAGCGCTTTGCCGTTTTTCTTGTGCCAAACGGGTCGGCTCCAGCCAGGCAATGTTTCTTTCTGCCAGCGCATCGCGCCAATAATCCAGTTTGGTGTCCAAATCTTCAGAGAAACTGTCTTGATTCAAAAGTTGAATGATAACGCCGCCGTCCGTAGCTTCAGCCAAGCGGATGATTTGACGCAAAATGCCGCGGTCGGGAACAGTTTGCGTGCGTACGCCGATGAGAAGTTGCGCCGGAGTTTGTTTCAATTCGGCTTCTAATTGTTCCAAATCTTTTCTGCTGGCGGCCACGCCTTTGTCTATCCATTCTTGCGCCAAAACGCCGGAAAACCAAAGCGGCTCAGGCCATTCCGTTTCCAGTGTAACTGCCCATTTGGGCGCATTATTCAGCGTAATTTTAGATGAAACGGGAACGATAGTTTCCTGAAAATCATCGGCATCAACAATCTTCGTTTGCCATGTGCGGAGGATGTTTTGATAGTAGGGCTGATTCAAATCCAAACGTTCGCGAAGGGTTTTTAAAGTAATCTTGCAAGCCAGCCAAGCAAGCAAGCGCGGCAGAATGCCATAGCAGATAATGCTGCCGATGAGTAAGCCTGCCCAAGCGCGTGCATCTTCGATATGATTGTTCAGACGGCCTGCAATTACGGCCTGACTGTCGGGAACAGGAAAGCCCAAACGTTCCGGCAGCCATGACAAAGCCTCAACCGTTTTCACCAATGCCGTATTGCTTAAAAGCGTACTTTCCCAGTTGAACGTATATTGACGCACCAAAAGCAGCAGCACAACAGAAACCAACATTCCCGACAGCGTGCAAAGCCACAGGCCGTGTGAAGTTGCGCCAATCAGCCAACGCGTTTGCGGTTTGCGCCATTCATCTACATAAAGCCGCAAAATTGTCTGATTGACCGGGTCTTTGCCTCGGAACCAAGTTGCCGGACTGCTGATAAAGTGCACATTTTTCAAACGCAGGAATAAAGTCGCCAGCCACACCAGCAGCATGACTGTATTCATGCCCAAAATCCCGGCCAATACCAGAAAAAAGTTCAGCCCCTGATTGTCCATTAAAAGATAAGTGCTGGAAAAACCGACTGTAAACAACAATGTCGCCGCAACAATCCAAAGCCAAAACGAGCCTGTCTCCACCTGTTGCAACACATATTTCAAATGCTTGTCTCGGTCAATAATTTGGGCACGGCGTATCAGTTTTTCCTCGTTGCCGCCATCAATATGTCGCAACGCTTCCGTCGCCTGCACAGGATCTCCTGGAAAAATATAGGCACGTTCTTCAAGGATACGAACCAATTCGACAAGTTTTTGCGATGGATTCAACATAAATGATAGGCCGTCTGAAAGATAAAATGGAAACGTCTGTTATACCCCCAAATAAACCCCTTTTTGTGCAAAGGTCAAAAAATTAAAAGCAGTTTTGATTTTGAATAGGGTATATAGTGGAATAGATGTAAAAAAAGCAGCCCGAAAGCTGCTTATTTTGAGTGTGACGGAGGGATACAAACTAAAGGCATAATTCATTGTTTTATATTATAAAAATAATAAAGCAATCTAAATATACCCACAAATATTCCCACATTTTGCAAAGGTCAAAAAAATAATTTAGCAGTTTAGGCCGGTCATTATAACTTTTTTTGGGGCGTGTTGTTATTTGAGTGATTAGGCCGGCGGCTTCTCTCTCAAATTTAAACCGCTATATATATACAAAATGCACTGGTTACTCTGGTTACCTGGTTACCAGCCCCTAAAAACCTTTATAAATCAACGATAATGCGGTAACCAGTTATGCCCTTGTCATTGGTTACCAGTGCCGGTTAAGTGGTTACCCGCCGCCTTTTGCTTTCTTTTCATGGACTTGCAAAAATCTAGGGACTGCGTTATTACGCGCGCGCGCGTATTGGTGTCGAAATTATTTATTCCACTGCCTGCTTTTTGGGTAGATATGGCGTAAATAGGCTAAAATTGCGCTGTAAGCGTGTTTCATTGATTGGGTAGCAACTGTATTTTTGCCAGACGGGGTGAAAAATACAGTTGCTACACCTTGGTTTTAAAGAACGCGGTTAGCGAGGATGCAGGCTACGGCTTACTTTTTTTTGTTGTGTGCTTTAAGCCATTTTTGCATTTGTTCAATTTCCGCTTGTTGTGCGTTAATAATATCCTCAGCAAGCTTACGCATCTCAGGATCTTTTCCGTATTTTAATTCAACTTCCGCCATTTTTACTGCGCCAATATGGTGTGGCAGCATACCTGCTGCAAAAGCAACATCAGGGTCTTTATATTGCGCAGCAGCCATCATGTCTTGATTCATTTGATTCATACCTTGCATTAATTCTTGTTGCATTGCAGAACCTGTCGACATTTGCATATTCATGTGTGCTTGATGCGGTTGTTCATTAGCTTGGGCATAATTTGAAATTGCAATAGCGCTAAGTGTGATAAAAGTCATAAGTTTTTTCATGTTTTTCGCCTATGTGATAACTAAAGGAACACAAATCATACACTTTGACCTAGGGTTAAAGTCAATATTTATTTCGATACACAAGGGTTGGTATAAGGAAAGGGGCAAACAGTCCTAATTTTTGAAATTTAGGGGCTTCCTGTTGATTTTATGCTTTCTTGGTTGGTCTGTCTGAATGTTTGGACGTAAAAAAGCCCGCCATTGTCGGTAATAGCGGGCTTGCTCTTGGTTATTCGTCAAAGTCGGGCGGGGCTTCTCCCATCAAAACATAGAATCGGCTTGCACTGCCGTTACGTTTGCGCTGGTGTTGCCATCTGCCGTTGTCGGCTTTTTTTAACCATTCGTGATTATGTAGGACTTCACACGCTTTGCGCGGACTATATCCCTTACATACTTCATTTTCAAAGGTTACGGGGACTATCCAATACTCATTTATGCTCCCCTCCTGTTTCCGATAACCTGCGTGATTTTGGTTTGTTGTTTGGGCGTTCCAGTCTGAAAAGCGCATTGACAGTGCGTTAACGTCCATAAAGGCGATCACTTGTTCAATGATTCGGCGGTCTTCGCGGTTTCCTGTGCCGTTTTCTTCAAGCCATTCGTTGAAACACTGCCTTACTCCTGCCTCTCCTGCTCCTTGTCTTATGCCGGTAATAGGGGCGGCATATTCCAAGACGGCGGCCAAAAGGGCGAAGCGGCGGGCGATTCTTCGCGCCTGTCCCTCCATTGGTGGCAAGGTCTCAAGGAATTGGGTGCGGCTGGCTTCTACGGCTTGGGCGGCGGCTTCTTTTCCGTCTTTAAGGATTTGGCGGATAAGGGCGCGGCCTGCTGTTCCTCGCTGCTTGGCTGTGGCTTGGTTGATATGCTCCGACAGTTTCGCGCCATCTGCAAAGCCGTGCAACGTGTCGTAAATGCCATATCTTGCCTCTGCCTGTATGTCAGGTAACCTAACATGATTACCCGCTTTCCATTGGGCGCGGTCTCCTATTAGGCTCTCTGGGTTTATTTCGCCGGTCGAAAGTATCAGATTGCGCCATGTTTTCTGCCGGCGGTTGCCGCCATCTTTTGCGCCTTGTGTTTTTGACACGCCGTTGATAACGCTATAAACCATTTGCGGGATTTTTCGCGGGTCGGCTGATTGCCCGATTTCATCTAACACCAGCAAGCCATCATTGCGGGCTAAAGCTAAATTCTGCAAGCCAAGCGGGGTAGTATCCCAATTTCCTTTAGTGGTTTCAGGGTCGCCCCATACGCTCAAGGCAAGCCGCGCGGCGGTTGTTTTGCCTTTTGAGGAATCGCCCGCCAAATGGAAACCGCCTCCTTCTTCGTTCAAAAGTGCCAAGAATGGCGCGGCCATGCTTAAACCTAAAGCAAGGCATAGGCGGCTATTGTTCTCTGCGTATCGCGCTGCCTGCTCCTGCCATTCCTTGAGGCTGCCTTTTTCTGTGTAACCGTCTTTTTGGCTGGTGTCTCCGTTGTATAGAATGTTTGTGCCGTCTGCATTAACGGCTTCCCCGCCTGCCAGTATGTAGGCGTCCCCGTTCCAACCGGCGCGGTCGGTAATGGTAAAGGCTATCGGGCTTCCCTCTTTCTGCAAATAGTCTGCCAGTCTTTCCCTTTTTGCCCGTCCGCTCATGATGACTAGGCCGAAATTCTGCAAACGCTGCCAGCCTTGAACTGTGCCGATTTCTGCTTGTGGTAGGGCGGCGGTCTTTTGTTGGCGTGTGATTTTGTCTTTAAACTTGATAATCCGATAATACGCGCCGTCATTGTCTTGCCCCGTGCCTATGATGTCGATAGGGTCGGAAAGGAATTGCGGCTCTGATTCGATAATATCGCCGTCTTTATCGGTTCTAACGTTTACCCACCATACGCCCTGATTATCGATTTCAAAGTGAGGGCGCGGGCGGAATAGCTCGATATTCTCAAGGTTGTAATCGTTAGGGCTTTCCTGCTTCGCTGTTTCGGTATTTTTCATGCTGTCTGTCCTCCGGAATGATTGTCTGATTGCTTTTTCTCGTTCAGTTCGTCCAGTGCGTCATAGCCCGGCGTTTTGCTTTGCCATATACTCGCCTTGATTCCCTGCTTAATGGCTCGCATTGCCAAGTCATAAGCGGCTCTGTAACCAACGGGGCGGGGCGTGTCGTTATCGGCAATAATCACAATCTCTTTTATACCGTTCAAAAAGTGAAAATTTGCCAAGCTGTTTGCGCTCAAGGCCGCGCATAAGCCCCAATCGTAAGCCTTGTACAATTCACGGGCGGCAAGGGCGGTTTCTATGCCCTCTGCAATGACAAGACGGCCATTTTCAGGAATCGGGAACAGGTGGACGGCTTGCCCCGATATACTGCCTTTCTTGCGGCTTCTCATTTTCTTGGCCGGTAATGTTTCGCCTGTTACAGGGCCTTTGATTGCCAGTTTCTGGTAGCGCGGGGCGTGTAGTCCGTCCTCTCCGCATGGCTTGTCATAGCTAGGCTGTAAATAGGTTAGGTGTAAGCCTTGTAGCTCTTCGTCCATATCGCGGATAGCGCAAACCATACAGGGGAAACTACCAAGCAACAGCGGCTTATCTTCGCCTGTTGTCCAATAGTCTTTTTCAGGTAGGAAACGGACGTTTTCGGGTAAATGCGCCATGTCCAAACCGCGTGATTTCAAATACTGGATAACAGGGGAATCGGGGCGGATAGGTTCTGTGCTTCTCCACAATGCGGCCAGTTCCTCGATTTGGTCTTTTTCGGGGCGTGGTTGCGCTTGTGGGCGTGTTGGCGGTATCGGCAAAGGGTTTGCATTGTCCATGCCTAAAATGCCTGAAACCTGCTTTAAGGCCGTCTGAAAATCACACCCGAAAAAGTGCATTACCAAGCCGAAACCATCGCCCGCGCCGTTGTTGTAATGGCTGCAAATGAATGTGCCGTTTCCGTCCTTGTCGTCATATCTGAAACGGTCTTTCCCTCCACACGCGGGGCAGGGCTGGTGTTTGTTTTTCAGGTATCGCGGGTCTATGCCTAATGCGGCGTGTATTTCCGGCCAGCGGTATTGCGCGACGGCTTTAATGTCTTGGTATGTTGGTTTCATTGCTCTGCCTCCTCTGATACTGGTTCTAAAACAATTCCGGCGGTCGGGTCGGTTTCCCATATTGCGGGCGTTTCCTGCTCTAGTTGCTCCGTGTCGGCGTGGGCGGGCTGGTTACAGGCTCGGACTACCAAAGCCAAAAGCAACACCCAAAACACCAGCAAGGCGCGGTTAAGATACCGGCGGAAACGGTCGGATTTATTGGTCTGTTTCATGGTTTTATCCTTTGCTCTGCCTCCAGTGTTTCAAAACATGAATCTAATAAAATCAATTAGTTATGAAAACACTAGGGCGAAGTTTGCCCTATGCCGTCTGAAATAGGCGGCATAAAGGCGGGTAAATTTCAGGGAATAGGTGGGCTTAACCGGCGTGGGTTACGCTGTAAACAGCCCATTCTTTCAGGTCGTCTGAATCGTCAGGGCGCGGGATGGGGTCGGTTTTGAATATATCCCTCAAGCTCGGATGACAAATCGAAAGATTCCAAGTTTTCCGCATGGGGGACTAGGGTTTGAATGACTGTGGCAAGGCGTGCCGTGCTTCTGATCGCACTTATGGGGGCGTTGTGGACGGGATGGGCGGCCATGTTGTCGCAAATGGTGTCGATGATTGCGCCCGTATTGGCGATAAATTCGCCGCCGTAATACAGCGCGTCCATGATGCGGTTTGCCAGCTCTAAAGGGATGGTTACCGTTTGGGATTGATTTTGAATGGTTTGGATTTGGGTAGAAGTGCAAGATTGCATTTGAAATGCTCCTAGTTAAATTGAGATTTGAGAAATGCCCGAAATAAGGGGGCGGTGCTCTCTCCTGTAACTAGTCAGGCGTGGACGTTGCCGTTACCACACACCGCCATAAACTTTGATATGCCGTCCAAAGCCTGTAAATAGGCTTCAAACGCCATAAGAGAAAATGGCGATAAAAAATCAGCGCTACCCTGCTGATTTTGTCTAAAGGGATAGATTCCCGTTGATTCTTCGCGCGCGCGCGTATTGTTCAGAAAACTCCTACTCTTCGCGTTTGGCGGCCAGTTTGTTGAGATACTCTTCAATCTCACTGGAAAGCCAGCCGGTAATATTGTCTGAAAGTTTGATAGGCTTAGGAAAATCAGGGCGGTGATGGCGGCTCTTAGGGTTTACCCAATTCCAAACAGTCGCTCGTGAAACGCCCATAACGCGGGCGGTATCGTTTACTCGTAATACAGTGTTATTCATTGGTTGCCTTTCTTATAACGGGTTAGATGACAAGCAAAAGAATAGCCGCCTCTGTGGGCGGCTTGTCCTATATAGGATTGCATAAAACCTAATTAGGTTATTGTGAAAGACGGTCGATACCTTGCTTAATATATTTTGCTAATGTGTCTCCAGTGGGGGGCTTGCCTAGTTTATCGGCTTGTCTTTCCCACTCTTGGATAATAGTTTCTGCTGCCTCGTATGGTTTACTGCAATCGGTTTTTGTATAGATAGCGGAAAGTGCCACAATAATTTCAGCTTGTTTATTTTCAGTGCGTTTGCTGATAGATTTTTGTATCTTCATTTTTTCGCTCAATACTTCTTTTAGCTCATTAAAACTCTTACTTGTAAGGCGTAAGGTATCAGTAGTAACCGTTATACTCCATTTATTACTCTCTAAAAAATCTCTATCTGGGTATCTAGGTCGAAACCGATAGTCTTCTACTCTAGTAAAATCGGCTAATGCCTCATTTGGAATGTATTGAAAAAACCAGCCCTCAGTTTTCAAGTCTGTAATGTATGGTAACCCTGCTATTTGTCCGTAATTTTCATTTTCTACATCAATTACTTCCTGTGGTGTTTTACATTCTATCAGTTTTGTTCCAGAAGCTAGTTTGGGGATTCTTACAGTATAGTTTTCAAAAGCCGGATTAATGCCAAGATGCTGTAAACCCTCTGGGGCTGCCTCAATATGCTCCCCATTAATGTCTAATAGATATGGGCATACGCTAACTTTAGCTGATTTTTTAATTTCAATTTCTTGCATTGTGGTGCTGTGAATTGGTGCGAAATAACCTTTAAATAAATAACATTCAATAATTAAGGGATTATCAATATTTGGGAAATAACGTTCTGCCAAGCTCCTTTTAAAAAATCTCATTGTAGATGCTTGTATGCAAAATTCAGTTAATCCGATAGCCCCATAATGGATAATATCATTAACTTCAAAGCTATCATTAAGCTGTTTACTTAATTCATTAGCTGCATCTTTTAAGGTGTAATATGCTCGCCATGCCATTTTTACGGTCTCCTGCATAAATACAAATATTGGTAACCAGTGGTAACCAGTTGGTAACCAGTAAATTTACGTTAACTGGTTACCGCTTTTTCTTTGTATTTATATTTATATTCATATAGTTATATTTGTAAAGTTTTGTGGTAACCAGAGTAACCAGTATATTTACTCACGCGCATAGGGAATTTTTAACCCGTCTTGTCTTTTTGAATCATCTGTAATGCCTGGTTGTATCGCTCCCGTAAATAGTCGCTATACCATTGCATAAACTCGATACGCTGGGGCATATAATCGGCTTGGTAGGCGTATGAATCCTTTATCTTGTTTTCTTCAACGTGGGCAAGCTGTGTTTCAATCGCGCCGCCGTTGAAGTTGTTTTCATAAAGCAAACTACTTGCTACTGCTCTGAAGCCGTGTGGCGTGGCCTTGCCTTTATAGCCTAGTTTCTCGTTAATGATTTTTCCTAGTGTGTTCTCACTGATATGGCGGTTTACGTTGGTTCTACTTGGAAACATAAACCGGCTATGCCCTGTCAGCGTGTGTAACTCTTGAAGTAGCTCTATTGCCCAATCAGAAAGAGGCACACATAAAGCGGGCTTTGGCTTCATCTTTTCGTGCTTCATTCTTTCGGCGGGAATAATCCAACGCTTGTTTTTAAAGTCCACTTCTTCCCACTGGCCGCCGCGTAATTCGTTATTTCTCACAAACACCAGCATGATCAGCATGATGGCAATTTTGTTTTGCCGCTCTATATTGTTTGCCAGTATCAGGCGGCGGTAAAACTCCGGCAATTCTTCACGGGGCAGGGCGGGTTTGTGTTTGGTGGGTAAGTTGGGAATGTGATTTTTCAACAGGCGGGCGGGGTTGTTTTCTGATATTTCCAGCATGGCGGAATAGTCAAAAACTGCTCCTATCCAGCCCCTGATTTTGTCGGCGGTATCAGTAACGCCCCTTGCCATAATGTCATCAAGCAAGTTTTTGATATGGGTTACCTTGATTTCATTAACGGGGATTTCTCCAATGACTGGGAAAACGTCATTTTTCAAATAACGCATGATCCGCTCGGCGTGATGTTCTTTCCAGCGGGGCAAATTGTCCTCGTACCATTGCTTGGCTAAATGCTCAAAAGTATTTAGCAAGGCGGCTTGTCGGGCTGCTTTGGCTTCTTGCTTGGCTTTGTTGGGGTCTTGCCCTTGTGCAATCATGCGGCGGGCGTTTTCGGCGGCTTGGCGGGCTTCTACCAGTGAAACGGTAGGATATTTCCCGATAGTTAAATCTTTCTCTTTGCCATCTATACGGTATCTCATGCGGAATATTTTTCCGCCCGCTGGTGTAACTTCAAGATACAGGCTATTTCCGTCAAATAACTTGATTTTCTTTCCAGTGTCAGCCGGTTTGGCGGCTTTGATTTGGCGGTCGTTTAGTGGCATTTGTGGGTATGCTTTACAGTGGTTTTGGCTGTCCCCTGAATCATACCCACATTTTGTGCTTTACTCAATTAAATGGTATTGGGGGTATTTAGACACTTGGCAAGGGGTATATTGGCCTGAAAGCCTTGCCAGTATTGAATCTTGATTACTATGTTAGATTTGATTAGACGAAAAAAAAGCCCCTAAAAGGGGTTGGGTGGTGCGGACGGAGAGACTCGAACTCTCACACCTCGCGGCGCCAGAACCTAAATCTGGTGCGTCTACCAATTTCGCCACGTCCGCACTAATTTGAACCGTGGATTATACACAAGATTAATGGGGGCGCAAAGTCTTGTTTGCTTGAATTTTTCGGTTTATCCCTTATATAATGATTTATTCCGGCCGTCTGAAAGCAGGGTTTGTTTTCAGACGGCCTCAACTTTACTATTGGTGAGGAAGGGCAGATGCCTGCTTTATTGATTAAAGATTTTTTGCAGACGCAAGGTTTGAAGTTGCCTGCGGATGAGATACATGTTGCTTATTTGACTGCCCAGGCTGTGATTAAAATGGGCAATGCTTCTGTTGAGCGTTCGATTTTGTGGCCGTCTGAAGACGGTTGGCAGTTGGCAGATTATGTTGATGCCGAACATGAATTGTTGCTGAAACAGATTTTTATGGCTTTGGATTCGGTTGCCGAGCGCACCGAGCATTTGAAAAGTGCAGCGGTTTATACAGCGTTTCCGAAAGATGGCGCGTTGTCGCTGGTTCGACTGAGCCGTTGGGGCGTACCGTTGGAAAATGTGATTCCAATCGACGAGCAGGCCGGACAGGCTTTTTTGGCTGTGCGTACGGCGCAAAGCGGTTGGATGAATGTTTGTCAGAATGTGGAGTATTGGCAGGAAATTGGTGAATTGTCGGCCGAACGCAATCATCCCGGCTTGAGCCAGATTTCAGTTCCTGTCTGTATGCCCAGCGGTGCGGTTTTGGGTGTAGTGCATGCCGAGTTTGATGTCAAAGACGGTGCGCCTGATGAAGTATTGGTGTCTTGGATTGCCCTTGCATTAGCCTTGGCGGAACCTTTGAAAAACCTCTTGGGCGTGGCTGAAAACGAGGAAGCGGAAAATGAGTAACGCGTTGAAGTTTGTCGCGTCATGCCGTTTGCCTACGGAATGGGGCGAATTTACCATGCACGGTTTTGAAGAAGAGAGTGGTCAGGAGCATGTCGCATTGACGATGGGCAATGTTTCAGACGGCCTGCCTGTGTTGTCGCGTATTCATTCCGAGTGCTTAACCGGCGATGCTTTATTTTCGGTAAAATGTGATTGCGGTCCTCAGCTTCAAGCAGCGATGCAAGCCATTCAGAAAGAAGGGCGTGGCGTTATCGTATATTTGCGCCAAGAAGGCAGGGGCATTGGTTTGATAAACAAAATCCGTGCTTATCGTCTGCAAGATCAGGGCTTGGATACGGTTGAAGCCAATGTAGCGCTCGGCCTTCCTGTTGATGCGCGCGACTTCACTTTAGCCAAGCAGATTTATGATTATCTGCATATTCGTGAGGTCAGATTGTTGACCAATAATCCTGAAAAAATCCAAACGTTGAAAGATTCCGGTATTAATGTGGTCGAACGGATTGCATTGCATGTCGGCGAAAATGTGGAAAATGAGCGTTATCTGCATACTAAAGCGGATAAATTGGGACATTTGATTTTCGATTGATGGATAGGCATAACGGTAATTTTTGCGGTTAAATAAAATATTCTATATTCTTTCAATGGGATATATTTTTATTTAAATAAAAACCTTGCGCATGGCCTAATTTTTTGATTTAATGACGGCTTATCGGGTGATTAGCTCAGTTGGTAGAGCGTCTGCCTTACAAGCAGAATGTCGGCGGTTCGACTCCGTCATCACCCACCAAGTTTCTTTTTCATTGTCTTTGACAGTGGATGCGCGGTGGTAGCTCAGTTGGTTAGAGTACCGGCCTGTCACGCCGGGGGTCGCGGGTTCGAGCCCCGTCCGCCGCGCCATTATTTAAAAAGCGCTGATTATATCAGTGCTTTTTTATTTGTCTTAAAGACACAATTAAGTTGCGAAAATAGAAACAGGTAAGTAACAGGATATTGAAATACTGTTTAATCTTAATTTCTGATGATTTTAAAAAAGGCCGTTTGAAATTTTTAAAGTTTCAGACGGCCTTTAGTCTATTGAAACAATAGATTAGATATCCAATTCTGCCGTATCGCCCTCTTTTTCCATCCATGCGCGGCGGGCGGCGGCTTCGCCTTTGCCCATCAGTTTGACGAAGATGTCGCGTGTTTCGTCATCCGCGCCTTCGGGGATTTGTACCTGCAACAGGCGGCGGGTGTCGGGGTGCATGGTGGTGTCTTTGAGCTGGTCGGGGTTCATCTCGCCCAAGCCTTTGAAACGGCTGATGGAATAAGCAGTTTCTTTAACACCTTCTTTTTGTAATCGCTCCAAAATGCTGTCGAGTTCGTTTTGGTCGAGGGCGTAGAATTTGCGGGCAGGTTTGCTTTTGCCTTGTGCGTTGACATCGACGCGGAACAGCGGCGGCTGGGCGACGTAGATGTGTCCGTCGTCGACCAGTTTCGGGAAGTGGCGGTAGAACAGGGTCAGCAGCAAAACTTGAATATGAGAGCCGTCCACGTCGGCATCGGACAAGATGGCGATTTTGCCGTAGCGCAGGCCGCTTAAATCGGGATTGTCGTTGATGCCGTGCGGATCGACGCCGATGGCGACGGAAATGTCGTGGATTTCGGCGTTGCCGAAAAGCTGGTCGGGGTGGACTTCGAAGCTGTTGAGCACTTTGCCACGCAGGGGCAGGATGGCCTGCGTGGCTTTGTCGCGGGCGAGTTTGGCGGAGCCGCCGGCGGAATCGCCTTCAACGAGGAAGAGTTCGTTTTCGCGGATGTCTTCGCTTTCGCAGTCGGTCAGTTTGCCGGGCAGGACGGCGACGCCGCTGCCTTTTTTCTTTTCGATTTTCTTAACCGAACGCATCCGCGCCTGTGCCTGACGGATGGCGAGTTCGGCGATTTTTTTGCCGAAGTCCACGTTTTGGTTCAGCCACAATTCCAAAGGGTCGCCCGATACGGCGGCAACGAGTTTCAACGCGTCGCGGTTGGTCAGTTTGTCTTTGGTCTGACCTTGGAACTGCGGGTCGAGGACACGGGCGGAGAGGACGAAGGCGGTTTTGCCGAACACGTCGTCGCTTTGTATTTTTACGCCGCGCGGTAGGAGGTTGTGCAGATTGATGAAATTGTTGACGGCGTTGAACACGGCTTGTTTCAAGCCTGCTTCGTGCGTGCCGCCTAGCGGGGTGGGAATGAGGTTGACATAGCTTTCGTTGGCACACGAGCCTTCTTCCAGCCAAGTCAGGGCAAACGCAGCACCTTCGCCGATACTGAAATCGCCGTTGTGGCCGTCTGAAATGTAGTTTTCGCAAGAGAAGATAGGCACAGCTTCTTGCGCATCGGCAATCAGGTCGGTCAGATAGCTTTTCAGGCCGTCCGGGTAGTGCCAAGTTTGGGTGTATGCTTCGTCTTCGCCTTTAACCGGACGGGTTAGGGAAACGCGTACACCTGGCAATAAGACGGCTTTGGCGCGCAGCAGGCGTTCGAGTTCGGGAATGCTGTAATTCGGACTTTCAAAATATTTGCCGTCCGGCCATACGCGCACTTCGGTGCCGCTGTCTTTGACGGCGCATTTGCCCACTTCAGTCAATGGCTCAATGACGTCGCCACCGGAAAAGACGATGCGGTGGACTTTGCCTTCGCGTTTGACCGTTACTTCAAGGCGGGTGGAAAGGGCGTTAGTAACAGATACGCCGACACCGTGCAGACCACCTGAAAAGGCATAGGCGCTGCCGCCGTCTTTTTTGTTGAACTTGCCGCCTGCGTGCAGACGGGTAAACACGAGTTCGACTACGGGTACGCCTTCTTCGGGGTGCAGGCCGACGGGAATGCCGCGGCCGTTATCACGGACGGAAAGCGAACCGTCTTCATGAATTTGTACGTCAATTTCAGTAGCGAAACCACCCAACGCCTCGTCCGCCGCGTTATCAATCACTTCCTGACAGATATGGGTCGGGCTGTCGGTACGGGTGTACATGCCGGGACGTTCTTTGACCGGCTCCAAGCCTTTGAGGACGGTAATGCTGGATTCGCTGTATTGATTGTTTTTAGCCATAGGAATAATGTAAAGGCCGTCTGAAAGGATGAAAAACAACGCTTTCAGACGGCCTGAAAGCGTTTGGGTTATAGGTTTTCTATTGGATTGCGCCGGATAAAGTCTTCATAGCTTTCTATGCCGCGCAAGAAACGGGAGAGTTCGGTCAATGCATCCAAATACACGCCGCGCTTGAAATCGATGACTTCGTCAACCGGAGCCCAGTATTGGTGCCAGCGCCAGCCGTCAAATTCAGGATGATGGCAGGCGCGGAGGTTGACGTCGCTGTCGCGGCCGACCAAACGCAAAAGATACCAAATCTGTTTTTGTCCGCGATACGAACCGCGCCATTCGCGGCGCACCCAGTGGCTGGGAACGTCATAACGCAACCAGTCGCGCGTACGGCCAACGATTTTGATGTGTTGCGGCAACAGGCCGACTTCTTCGTACAATTCGCGGTACATGGCGGTCTCAGGGCTTTCGCCCGGCTTGATGCCGCCTTGCGGAAACTGCCATGAATGTTCGCGTACGCGTTTGCCCCAAAAGACTTCGTTACGCTCGTTAATCAGGATAATACCGACATTGGGGCGATAGCCTTCTCTGTCTAACACGGTGTCGCCCTTCATTAAATTCAATCGTGCAATTTTCCCACAAATTGGGCGGTTTTGACAAATCTTGAGGCCGTCTGAATAAGCCCACAGTTTTTTCCAGACGGCATGAAACCGTTTCTGAAAAAATGTTGTTTATGAATAAAACCATAGCTTCAGGCCGTCTGAAAAGGGAGAATTTTTTCTGCTTTAAGGTCTTGCATTCAAAAGCTTTTTGCCGTTTAATGCAAACCTTGCTGAATCAAGGGCAAAGGACACATGCCGGCCGCCCCCACAGTTTCCCTTTTGTAAGTGGCATCTGCCACCGCTGCAATATTTTTACCCCCCGAACAAAAGGTCTGAAACCATGAAAAAATCTTTGATGGCGGCGGCAATCTTGAGCCTCGTCTTGACTGCGTGTAGCGGCGGACAAGGAACCGCCGCAGAATCTTCCGCATCTCAAACTTCCTCTTCCCAAACCGATAAACTCAATATCTACAACTGGTCGGATTATGTCGATCCTGCCACGTTGTCTGCGTTTGAAAAAAATACGAATATCAACGTCCGCTACGATTACTACGATAGCAACGAAGCGCTGGAAGCCAAGCTGCTGACCGGCAAGTCGGGTTATGACCTGGTTGCGCCTTCTATTGCCAATGTCGGTCGTCAGATTAAAGCCGGCGCGTATCAAAAAATCGACAAATCGCAAATTCCCAATTACGCCAATATCGATCCCGATTTGTTGAAAATGATGGAAACCGTCGATCCGGGCAACGAATATGCCGTCCCTTATTTCTGGGGCATCAATACGCTGGCGATCAACAAACAGCAGGTTCAAAAGGCTTTGGGTACGGATAAGCTGCCTGAAAACGAATGGGATTTGGTGTTTAACCCTGAATACACCCAAAAATTGAAATCCTGCGGCATCAGCTATTTCGACAGCGCCATCGAGCAGATTCCTTTGGCTTTGCATTATTTGGGCAAAGATCCGAACAGCGAAAACCCTGACGACATCAAAGCCGCCGTCGATATGATGAAAAAAGTGCGTCCCGACATCAAACGCTTTACCTCGTCGGGCTATATCGACGATATGGCTGCCGGTAATCTTTGTGTATCGGTAGGCTACGGCGGCGACCTCAATATTGCCAAAACCCGTGCCAAAGAAGCCGGAAACGGCGTCGAAGTCGAAGTATTGGCGCCGAAAAGCGGCGTCGGTATTTGGGTGGATTCGCTGATGATTCCGCGTGATGCGCAAAATGTGGCCAATGCACACAAATACATCAATCACACGCTCAATCCGGAAACAGCGGCCAAAAACGGCAACTATGTGACTTATGCTCCGGCCAGCCGTCCGGCGCGTGATTTGATGGATGAAAAATATACCTCTGACGAATCGATTTTCCCAAGTAAAGAATTGATGGAAAAAAGTTTCATTGTCTCTCCCAAATCAACCGATGCGAGCAAACTCAGCGTTCGCCTGTGGCAGGCTTTAAAAGCAGGGCGATAATTAAAATTGAAATTTGAATACTCAGGCCGTCTGAAACAGTTTTTCAGACGGCCTGAGTGTTATAATTGTCAACACTTTTCAAATATCCTATGAGGAGAAACAGCGTTATGAACAATTCAGTCATCACCGTCATCGGTAAAGACCGTGTGGGCATTGTGTACGACGTTTCCAAAATTTTAGCGGAAAACCAAATCAATATTCTCAACATCAGCCAACAGCTGATGGATGATTTTTTTACCATGATTATTTTGGTGGATACTTCAAAATGCACCAAATCGCGTCAAGAGGTTTTGGATTTGTTTGCGGAAGAGAGCAAAAAACTTGCGCTTGATATCCGTATGCAAAACGAAGAAATTTTCCAAGCCATGCACCGTATTTAAGTCGGAGGAAGAGCCATGAGTATTCAATCCGGCGAGATTTTAGAAACCGTCAAAATGGTGGCCGACCAGAATTTTGACGTGCGCACCATTACCATCGGCATTGATTTGCACGACTGCATCAGCAGCGATATCAATGTATTGAACCAAAACATTTACAACAAAATTACCACAGTCGGCAAAGACTTGGTGGCAACGGCAAAATATCTGTCTGCCAAATACGGTGTACCGATTGTGAATCAGCGCATTTCCGTTACGCCGATTGCCCAAATCGCCGCGGCCACCCATGCTGATTCTTACGTCAGCGTGGCGCAAACTTTGGATAAGGCTGCCAAAGCGATAGGCGTGTCTTTTATTGGCGGCTTTTCCGCGTTGGTGCAAAAAGGTATGTCGCCTTCGGATGAGGTGTTGATTCGTTCCATTCCCGAAGCGATGAAGACTACCGATATCGTGTGCAGCTCCATCAATATCGGCAGCACGCGTGCCGGTATCAATATGGATGCAGTTAAGCTGGCAGGCGAAACCATCAAACGCACGGCTGAAATCACGCCCGAAGGTTTCGGCTGCGCCAAAATCGTCGTGTTCTGCAATGCAGTGGAAGACAACCCATTTATGGCGGGCGCGTTTCACGGTTCGGGCGAAGCGGATGCCGTTATCAATGTCGGCGTTTCCGGCCCGGGTGTCGTAAAAGCCGCGTTGGAAAATTCAGATGCAACGACGTTGACCGAAGTTGCGGAAGTAGTGAAGAAAACTGCTTTCAAAATTACCCGCGTGGGCGAACTTATCGGCCGCGAAGCCTCAAAAATGCTGAATATCCCGTTTGGTATTCTCGATTTATCGTTGGCACCAACCCCCGCCGTCGGCGACTCGGTGGCACGCATTCTTGAAGAGATGGGTTTGAGCGTCTGCGGTACGCACGGTACGACAGCGGCATTGGCCTTGCTGAATGATGCCGTGAAAAAAGGCGGCATGATGGCTTCCAGTGCGGTCGGCGGTTTGAGCGGTGCGTTTATCCCTGTTTCGGAAGACGAGGGCATGATTGCGGCTGCTGAAGCCGGTGTGCTGACACTGGACAAACTCGAAGCCATGACCGCTGTCTGCTCCGTTGGTTTGGACATGATTGCCGTTCCCGGCGATACGCCTGCTCATACCATTTCCGGCATCATTGCTGACGAAGCCGCCATCGGCATGATCAACAGCAAAACCACTGCCGTGCGCATTATTCCGGTAACCGGCAAAACCGTCGGCGACAGCGTCGAGTTCGGCGGCTTGTTGGGCTACGCGCCTGTTATGCCGGTCAAAGAAGGTTCGTGCGAAGTGTTCGTCAACCGAGGCGGCAGAATCCCGGCTCCGGTTCAATCGATGAAAAACTGATTGGATTGATGAATAAAAAGGCCGTCTGAAATTGATTTTCAGACGGCCTTTTATTTATAGCTATTTGGTAAAACGTTTTTAGAAAATAATATCTTGATTATTTCCCTTTTTTCAAAATACCGGATTCTGCAATTTTTTTGGCAATGTCTTTAGCTGATCTTTTCAGAACATCTTTGCTATTTCCTCCAAATACTCCCATTGCCAACATACCGTCAGTTTGAATATTACCGACAATTTTTCCGCTTTCTTTATCAACCAGTGTTGTAACGATTTTTGACGTTGCTTTGCCTGCGCCAAAGCCCACCCAATAACGCAGAGCACGGTTTCCTTCATTAAAGTTTTCGATATTGATATTAATATCTAAGTCGTCACCTACGGTATAACCGAGAGCGGTTAATTCATTGTTCAAGTATTGGATAAAAAGTGCGCGTGTTTCGGATGGGATATGATCTTGAGAAAGATCACGAATAGTGTAGCTATGGTAGCTTTTTTCTTTTTGTCCGAAATCAACAGTGCTGGTTGTTGAACAAGCAGATAAAGCAAAGGCTAATGCCGTTAGTGTGAGTAGTTTTTTCATGGTAAAAAGTTCTCTTTTTTAATTGATAAAATGCTTAAGTTTAAGCAAATCGAATTATCAATCATTTTTACTTTTCTTTCAATTTATTATGCTTATATATTAAGGTAATTCAAAGTTTAGCTTTATATAAACAACAAAAGGCCGTCTGAAATTTCAGACGGCCTTTTATGTTTGCAGGCTGATTATTTAAACATATTTTTAATAATGCCCATTACGCTGCGAGAAATGGCGTTGGTAACTTGGCGGTTGATTTGGCTGCCGATGGCGTCGGCAACGTTGTAGCCCAAACCTTGGCCGGATTTTTTACGTCCGCCGCTCAAGCCGCCGATCAGTCCGCCGAGAATGCCGGGATCGGCATTGGCAGCTTCTTTTTCTGCGGTTTTTTGTGCTTTTTCCTGCTCTTTTGCCGCAGCAGCTGCTTCTTTCTCAGCGGCTGCTTGGCTGTCTGCTTCTGTCAGTGCTTCAAAAGCGGAGTAGTTGTCCACCATGTCTTTGTAGGTTGGATACAAATCGTCTTTTTGGAACAGGCGGTTGCGCTCTTCTGCGGCAAGCGGGGTCAAGGAAGATTGCGGCGGCAGGATGAGGGCGCGTTCTACCGGCTCGGGCATACCTTTTTCATCAAGGAAGGAAACGAGGGCTTCGCCGACGCCGAGTTCGGCAATCGCTTCGGCAACTTTGATGTTGGGGTTGCTACGGAAGGTTTCGGCAGCGGCTTTGACTGCTTTTTGGTCGCGCGGTGTAAAGGCACGCAGGGCGTGTTGTACGCGGTTACCCAGTTGGCCGAGAATGGTATCGGGCAAGTCGAGCGGGTTTTGGGTAACAAAATATACGCCCACGCCTTTGGAACGGATCAGGCGCACGACTTGTTCGATTTGTTCGACCAACGCATTGGCGGCATTGTCGAACATTAAATGTGCTTCGTCGAAGAACATCACGAATTTTGGTTTGTCCAAGTCGCCGACTTCGGGCAGGGTTTCAAACAACTCTGCCAGCATCCACAGCAAAAACGCGCTGTACATACGCGGCGAGCGCATCAGTTTTTCGGAATTAAGGATGTTGATGATGCCTTTGCCGTTGTCGGTTTGCATCCAGTCTTGCAGATTGAGGGAAGGTTCGCCGAAGAATTTTTCTGCACCTTCGTTTTCCAAAGTCAGCAGTTGGCGTTGAATCGCGCCGATACTGGCGGCAGAAACGTTGCCGTATTGCGTGCGGTATTCCGAAGCATGGTCGGAAACGTGTTTCAACATGCTGCGCAGGTCTTTCAAGTCCAGAATGTGCCAGCCTCTGTCATCAGCAACTTTGAACACGAGGTTGAGCAGACCTTCTTGCGTGTCGTTCAGATTCATCAGGCGCGCCAAAAGCATAGGGCCCATTTCTGAAACGGTTACGCGTACGGGAATACCGGTTTCGCCGTAAACATCCCAAAAGCGCACGGGGAAATTTTGCAGCCATTGTTCGCCCAAACCAAACTCGGCGATGCGTTCGCCCACTTTGCCGCTGTTTGCACCGGCCTGCGCGATGCCCGACAAATCGCCTTTGACATCGACCAAGAATACAGGGACGCCTTCGCTGCTGAAGGCTTCCGCCATGCGGCGCAGGGTAACGGTTTTACCCGTACCGGTCGCGCCGGCGATCAAGCCGTGGCGGTTGGCCATTTTGCCTTGGATTTCGAGCGTTTTCCCGTCGGCACGCGCAATTTGAAATGTAGTCATGATTATTCCTTAGAATCCGTGATGTGAAACAATTTGTTGTCTTAAAAAACAAGCATTTTAACGTTTGCGGCGAGGGGATTCAACCAAGCAAAGTTTCAGACGGCCTTAAGTTTTGCAAAGGTTTTTTTGCAGTGATTGGACAAGGTTGAAATCTGCTATAATTCCATCCAATCCGCAACCGTCTGACAAGGCGGTTGTTTTCTTTGTTTTTTGAATATTCTTTACGAAAGCGAAAGTCGGAATGACTGCACAACAAGCCCCTTTGGGCGAAAAAACCATGGCCGTGCTGATGGCGATGTTGGTCGCGCTGATGCCGTTTTCTGTCGATGCCTATCTGCCTGCGATTCCCGAAATGGCGAAGTCGCTGGGTTCGGACATTCACCGCATCGAGCAAAGCCTGAGCTTTTTTATGTTTGGTGTGGCGTTTGGTCAGGTGGTCGGCGGTTCGATTTCGGATATTAAAGGCCGCAAACCTGTCGCCTTGGTGGGCTTGAGCATTTACTTCGCCGCCGTTATCGGTTTGACGATGGTGAATAATGTCGAGCAGCTGCTGAACTTGCGTGCCGTGCAGGCGTTTGGCGCGGGGATGACCGTGGTGATTTCCGGCGCGATGGTGCGTGATTATTATTCCGGACGCAAAGCCGCGCAGATGTTTGCCTTAATCGGCATCATTCTGATGATTGTGCCGCTGATGGCACCGATGATTGGTGCAGGCTTGCAGAATTTGGGCGGCTGGCGCATGATTTTCGGCTTTCTGGCCTGCTATTCGCTGCTGCTTTGGGGTTTGATGTGGTATTTCCTGCCCAAGCCGCATCAAAAAGGCAAAATCAGCATGGACGTGTTCGGTGTGGTGGCAGGCAGGTTTAAACGCGTTTTGAGAACGCGTGCCGCGATGGGCTATTTGTTTTTTCAAGCTTTCAGTTTTGGTTCGATGTTTGCCTTTTTGACCGAATCGTCGTTTGTGTACCAACACCTGTATCATGTTTCACCAAACCAATATGCTTGGATATTTGCGCTCAATATCATTACCATGATGTCGTTTAACCGCGTTACCGCATGGCGTTTGAAAACCGGTACGCATCCGCAAAACATCCTCAAATGGGGCATTATCGTCCAATTTGCCGCCAATCTGCTGATGACGGTTTTGATATTGTCGCTGTCTCTGCCGCCTTTGTGGGCTTTGGTGCTGTGCGTGATGTTTTCAGTCGGTACGCAAGGTTTGGTCGGAGCGAACACTCAGGCCTGTTTTATGAGCTATTTCAGCGCAGAGGGCGGCAGTGCAAATGCCGTTTTAGGCGTGTTCCAATCCCTTATCGGCGCATCGGTCGGCATGGCAACGACTTGGCTGCACAATGGTTCCGCCTTGGTGATGGCCGGTATGATGTTGAGCTCGACCGTGTGCGGTATCGTGCTGTTGTGGATTTGCTCGCATCAGGCTTGGATGGAAAACGATAAAAAAGAATATGTTTAACCTTCAGGCCGTCTGAAAACGGTTTCAGACGGCCTCAACACTATATTGAAGAAATTAACCATGAGTACCAGCAAACAACGCCCCATCGGCGTATTCGATTCCGGCGTCGGCGGCTTGACCAACGTCCGCGCCCTGATGGAACGCCTGCCGATGGAAAACATCATCTATTTCGGCGATACCGCACGCGTTCCCTACGGCACCAAATCCCGCGCTACCATCGAAACTTTCGCCATGCAGATTGTCGATTTCCTGCTGGAAAACGATGTCAAAGCACTCGTCATCGCGTGCAACACCATCGCCGCCGTTGCCGGACAAAAAATCCGCCAAAAAGCAGGCAATATGCCCGTATTGGACGTTATCTCAGCCGGTGCGGAAGCCGCTTTGCAAACCACCAAAAACAACCGAATCGGCATTATCGCGACCAATACCACCGTCAACAGCAATGCCTACGCGCGCGCTATCCATTCGAAAAACAACGACACGCTGGTGCGCACACAAGCCGCGCCCCTGCTTGTGCCATTGGTAGAAGAGGGCTGGCTCGATCACGAAGTCACCCGCCTGACCGTGCGTGAATACCTGAAGCCGCTCTTGGCCGACGACATCGACACGCTGGTGTTGGGTTGTACCCATTTCCCACTGCTCAAACCGCTTATCGGCCGCGAAGCGCAAAACGTCACCTTGGTCGATTCCGCCATCACCACCGCCGAAGCCACCGCCAAAGCCTTAGCGCAAGCAGGTTTGCTGAATACAGAAAACGACAACCCGGATTACCGCTTCTACGTCAGCGACATCCCACTGCGTTTCCGCACCATAGGCGAACGCTTTTTGGGTAGAAGTATGGAACAGATTGAGATGGTAACATTGGGTTGATGGGTGATATTAAAGGCCGTCTGAAAACCTGATTCAGGTTTTCAGACGGCCTTTTTACTTCCTTAGAATTTTATCTGCCCGACTGTTCCCACACGTTTTGCAAGTAGGCGTAGGTCAGCTCGGCGGTGCCGGAGACCAGCTCGATGTCGCTGCCCAAGTCTTCGGCTTTGCCCACGCCGATGGGCAAGGCACCGGCGGCTTTGATGGCGGCGATGCCGGCGGCGGCGTCTTCGATACCGATGCAGTGGCGGATGTCCGTGCCCACGCCCTCGGCTGCGGCGAGGAAGATGTCGGGGGCGGGTTTGGAATGCGCGACGGCGGCAGGGTCGGCAATGGCGTCGAAGAAGTGGGTCAGTCCCATGCGTTCTAGCAGGAAGGGGCCGTTTTTACTGGCGGACGCGAGGGCGATTTTTTTGCCGTTTACTTTCAATGCTTCCAGCAGGGGCAAAATGCCGGGATACACGTCTTCGGGTTTGACTGCCTGAATCATCTCGACGTAGTTGTTGTTTTTACGGCGGGTCAGTTCGGCGAACTCGGCTTCGCTGACGGTTTTGCCGCCGTGTGCGAGGATGCGTTTGAGCGAATCGTCGCGCGACACGCCTTTGAGCTGCTCGTTAAACTTGCGGTCAATACTGATGCCCAGTTCTTCGGCGAGCTTTTTCCATGCGCGGTAGTGGTATTCGGCGGTGTCGGTGATGACGCCGTCGAGGTCAAAGAGCACTGCGGTAAAAGTCATTTTGCGCCCTCCTTATTTTTCCAATGCAACGGTGTGGCTGCCGTTGAGCGTGATGTCTTTGCCGTACACCTGCAAATCGAGCGGTTCGCCTTTGAGTAGGGTGAAGACGACGTTTTCTTTACCGACGGCGACTTTAATCAGACGGCCGCGGTAGTTGATGTGGAAGGCGTAGCCTGTCCACGCATTCGGCAGGAACGGTGCGAAGCTGAGTTTGCCGCCCCAAGTTTTCATTTGGGCGAAACCTTGGACGATGGCGAGCCACGAGCCGGTCATGGAGGTGATGTGCAGGCCATCTTCGGTGTCGTTGTTGTAGTTGTCCAAGTCCAGACGGGCGGTGCGCTGGTACATTTCCACGGCTTTTTCTTCTTTGCCCAGTTCGGCGGCGAGAATAGCGTGGATACAAGGCGACAACGAGCTTTCATGCACGGTCATCGGTTCGTAGAAGTCGAAGTTGCGGCGTTTTTCGTCCATGTTGAAACGGTCGCCGAAGAAGTAGATGCCTTGCAAGACGTCCGCCTGTTTGATGAAGGGCGAACGCAGGATTTTGTCCCACGACCATTTCTGGTTGAGCGGCAAATCGTCGGGTGAAAGCGCGGACACGGGGCGGATGTCTTTGTCGAGGAAGCCGTCGTGCTGCACGAATACGCCGAGTTCTCCGTCATGCGGACGGTACATATTCGCGCTGATGTCCGCCCATTTTTCCAACTCGGCGGCGCTCACGTTCAAATCCGGACGCGGGTATTTCGCCAGGGCTTCACGGGTGTAATCCAATACCCATGCGGCGAGGGTATTGGTGTACCAGTTGTTGTTGATGTTGTTTTCGTATTCGTTCGGGCCGGTTACGCCGTGAATCATGTATTTGCCGTTGCGTTTGGAGAAGTGGACACGGTCCGCCCAGAAGCGGGACACTTCGACCAAGACTTCCAAGCCTTCTTTGGCAAGATAGCTTTCATCGCCGGTGTAGTTGGTGTAGTTGTAGATGGCGTAAGGAATTGCGCCGTTGCGGTGGATTTCCTCGAAGGTGATTTCCCATTCGTTGTGGCACTCGATGCCCGTAAACGTTACCATCGGATAGAGCGCGCCCGCCAAGCCCTGTTCGCGCGCGTTGTGCTGCGCATGCGGCAGTTGGTTGCGGCGGTATTGCAGCAGGTTGCGGGTAACTTCGGGTTCCGCTAGTGCGAGGTAGAGCGGCACGGCGTAGGCTTCGGTGTCCCAATAGGTCGCGCCGCCGTATTTTTCGCCGGTAAAGCCTTTCGGACCGATGTTCAGGCGCGCGTCTTCGCCGTAGTAGGTGGAGAACAGTTGGAACAGGTTGAAACGGATGCCTTGCTGCGCTTCGTCGCTGCCTTCAATGACCACGTCGGCGATTTCCCAACGGTGCAGCCAGCCTACTTTGTGCGCGTCCAGCAAGGTTTCAAACGCAACGCCTGCGATTTTTTCCGACAAGGCGTGGCCGGCGGCTTTCACTGCTTCCAAGCCCTGATAATCGCGGCTGGTGGTAATAATCACACGTTTTTCAAAGGTTTCGGGCGTACCGCCGACTTCGGCTTCGAAAGAATTGGAGACCTGCCAGTCGGTTTGGCTGCCGCCGAGGGCTTTGAAGCTGCCGGCGAAGATTTGCTCGGCGTTGACGATGAATTGTTCCACGCCGAAGGGATTGGCAACGGTTTGGGTGGCAATGTAGGAGTGGTCGTCTGAAACGCCTTTGTCTAATACCTGCCAGAATTTTTCTTCGTAGTTGGAGTCTTCGTTTTTCACGTCGGCATCGATGATGGAATCGATGCGGACTTGGTGGGTTTTGCCGTCAACGGATACGGCTTCCCAGCGGATGAGCGCCAGCTCTTTTTGCGCGACGGACAGGAATTTGCACACATTGAAACGCACGCCGAATACGGTGAACGAGCGGCGCAATACGCCGTGCTGCATATCGAGTTCGACGGAGAAGCCGGCAACGTCGTTTTTCGCCAAGTCCACCTCTTGTCCATCAACAAAGATTTTGACTTTGCTGAAATTGAGCGCGTTGATGGCTTTGCCGAAATATTTTGGGTAACCGTTTTTCCACCAGCCGACGCGGGTTTTGTCGGGGAACCACACGCCGGCGATGTAGGTACCCAAGTGGCTGTCGGAGGAGTAGGTTTCTTCAAAGTTGCCGCGCATACCCATATAGCCGTTGCCCAAGCTGGTCAGGCTCTCTTGTAGCCGTTTGTGTTCTTTTTCCAGTTTTGCCGAACGCAGCGTCCAAGGGCTGATTTCCATGATTCTTGTATACATTTATGAAGCTCCTGTTATTAAAATTGTAAGTTCGGCAAAGGTTTCAGACGGCCTTTGCCGATGGTATTGATGGATTATTCGCCGTGGGTCTCTTTAATCAGACATACTGAGAAGGCTCCCAGCAGCAAGATTGCGCCTGCAACCAAGAACATGGTTGCCTGATGGCTGCCCAGCATAGGGAAGAGGATAAAGCTCAGCAGGGAGGCGACGATTTGAGGCATACAGATAGAGCCGTTAAACAGGCCCAAATAAGTACCCATGTGTTTGCCTGAGAGGGCATTGGTCACAATCGTCAAAGGATAGGTAATGATACCGGCCCACGCAATACCGATTAAGGTATAAGACAACACTAGCGCGTATTGATTGCTGATGAAGAAAACGGAGAAGAAACCAAGCGCACCCAAAGCCAAGCAACCGAAATAACCGACTTTATGGTATTTATTCGGTACTTTTGCCAGAATAAACGAGCAGATGACGGCAGCAATGGATTGTACCGCCGCCAAAACGCCGTACCAGTTGCCTGCTTCTTGGTAGCCTACAGAGGAGGCATCAGTTGTCTGCCAAACGTTTTCCGCAATCGCGCCTGCCGAGTAAGTCCACATATATTGGAAGGCAAACCAGCAGAAGAATTGTACCAAAGTAACCGTCCAAAACGCTTTAGGCGCAGTTTTCAAAAGTTCGAACCAGTTGGCTTTTTCCTGATTCGCGGCGACATCGATGCCGTGATAGCGGGCGTAGGTTTCCGGATCGTATTCTTTGACTTTGAAGATGGTGAACGCACTGGTAATAATCAGCAACGCTGCGCCCACATAGAATGCTACGACCACGGTCTGCGGCACGACGCCTTTTTCGGCCGTGTTCGCCAAACCGATATACGCAAACACAAACGGCAGAATCGCCGCCACAACCGCGCCCGTATTCGCTAAGAAACTTTGAATCCCGTAGGCGTAGCTTTTCTGCTCCTCGTTGACCATATCGCCGACCATCATTTTAAACGGCTGCATTGCCATATTGGAGGACACGTCCAACAGCGCAATCATCAGCGCGCCAAACGACAAAGCCGCCAAAGAAGCGTAGCCAAAACCGAAGCTGCCTGAGTTCGGCATCAGAATCATGACGATAACCGCAATCAGCGTGCCGTAAAGCAGATAGGGCAGACGACGGCCGCCCAGGCGTGGCATCCAAGTGCGGTCTGAGTAGTAGCCCACAATCGGCTGAACCAACATACCGGCTAATGGCGGCAGAATGAAAAACCAGCCCAAATTATGCGGGTCGGCGCCTAAAGTTTGAAAAATTCGGCTCATTTGTGAGCTTTGCAGGGTAAAGGCCGTCTGAACGCCGAGATAGCCGAAGCTCAGCATCCAAATCGTACTTTTTGCCAGTGACGGCAAACCTTGTTTTGCTGTTTTTTGCGTATTTTCCGACATGAGGTAAATCCTTTATTTGAAAAGTATTTTTATTGAGAAATCTGAAAGGTTCCTTGGTGTGGTGTTCTCTGTCGTTATTGTTTGTGTGCGTACTTTCAAGGATATAGGTGCATTTTATGAAGCGCGCCGGATATTGGCAATGCCAGTTCAAGGATAAACTGGCTTAAATCAAATTTTTTGCGCTTTGGCATTGATACCGTCGGGCAATGAGGGTATCGGTTCGGCGCGGTGTATATTTTGATGCTTATTTCTATTTTCAGACGGCATTTGAACAAGCAAGTATTGGGGCAATAGGTTAAAATGGGCCGTCTGAAATTTGTTTGATGAAAACGAGAAAACTATGTCCCAACAATACGTCTATTCTATGCTGCGCGTGAGCAAGGTTGTGCCGCCGCAAAAAACCATCATTAAAGATATTTCCCTTTCCTTCTTCCCCGGCGCGAAAATCGGCCTGCTTGGTTTGAACGGCGCGGGCAAGTCCACCGTGCTGAGGATTATGGCGGGTGTGGATAAGGAATTTGAGGGCGAAGCCGTGCCGATGGGCGGCATCAAAATCGGTTATCTGCCGCAAGAGCCGGAGCTTGATCCTGAGAAAACCGTACGCGAGGAAGTGGAAAGTGGTTTGGGCGAAGTGGCTGCCGCACAGAAACGCTTGGAAGAAGTGTATGCCGAGTATGCCAATCCTGATGCAGATTTTGACGCGTTGGCGGAAGAACAAGGCCGCTTGGAAGCGATTATTGCGGCGGGTTCGTCTACCGGCGGCGGTGCAGAGCATGAATTGGAAATCGCTGCCGACGCGCTGCGCCTGCCTGATTGGGATGCCAAAATCGGCAATTTGTCCGGCGGTGAAAAACGCCGTGTGGCTTTGTGCAAACTCTTGTTGAGCAAGCCCGATATGCTTTTGCTGGATGAGCCGACCAACCACTTGGATGCGGAATCGGTCGAATGGCTGGAGCAATTCTTGGTGCGCTTCCCCGGTACAGTCGTTGCGGTAACGCATGACCGCTACTTCCTCGACAACGCCGCCGAATGGATTTTGGAACTCGACCGCGGACACGGTATCCCGTGGAAAGGCAATTACTCGTCTTGGCTGGAGCAGAAAGAAAAACGCTTGGAAAACGAGGCGAAATCCGAAGCCGCGCGCGTGAAAGCGATGAAGCAGGAATTGGAATGGGTACGCCAGAATGCCAAAGGCCGCCAAGCCAAGTCCAAAGCGCGTTTGGCGCGTTTTGAAGAAATGAGCAACTACGAATACCAAAAACGCAATGAAACGCAGGAAATCTTCATTCCTGTCGCCGAGCGTTTGGGTAACGAAGTGATTGAATTTGTGAATGTTTCCAAATCGTTTGGCGACAAAGTGCTGATTGACGATTTGAGCTTCAAAGTGCCTGCGGGCGCGATTGTCGGCATCATCGGCCCGAACGGTGCGGGTAAATCGACGCTGTTCAAAATGATTTCGGGCAAAGAGCAGCCTGATTCCGGCGAAGTGAAAATCGGCCAAACCGTGAAAATGAGCTTGATCGACCAAAGCCGCGAAGGTTTGCAAAACGATAAAACCGTGTTCGACAATATTGCCGAAGGCCGCGACATTTTACAGGTTGGTCAGTTTGAAATTCCCGCCCGCCAATATTTGGGACGCTTCAACTTCAAAGGCAGCGACCAAAGCAAAATCGCAGGTCAATTGTCTGGCGGCGAACGCGGCCGTCTGCACTTGGCAAAAACTTTGTTGAGCGGCGGCAATGTGTTGCTGCTGGACGAACCGTCCAACGACCTCGACGTGGAAACCCTGCGTGCGCTGGAAGACGCATTGTTGGAATTTGCCGGCAGCGTGATGGTGATTTCGCACGACCGCTGGTTCCTCGACCGTATCGCTACGCATATTTTGGCTTGTGAAGGCGACTCTAAATGGGTGTTCTTCGACGGCAACTATCAGGAATACGAAGCCGACAAGAAACGCCGTTTGGGCGAAGAGGGCGCGAAACCGAAACGTATCCGTTACAAACCGGTAACACGTTAATTAGGTTTGAACCAAAAGGCCGTCTGAAACTTTTAATGTTTCAGACGGCCTTTTATTTTTGATGTTTATGATTGTTTTCTTAATTGCGGATGGTTTTCCAATGTATCAATGATGATTTCAATCATGCGTGGGGCAGTTTGCGCTAAATCGAAGCCTTGACCTGAAGAAAGCCAGCGCCAAATCAAGCCGTCTAATGAAGACTTGATGAAGATGACTGCCATATCGATATCCAAATTATCCGCCAACGCTTTTTGTTGTACCGCATCAGTCAGGACGGCAACGATTTTTTCACGCCATAGTGATTGGTGTTTTTTAGCGATGGCAATAACCGCCTCGTTTTGCTCGGTGTGTTCGCATTTTAAAAACAAAATGCTGTGGAATTTGTAGTGAAGCTCGTTGTGTTGCAGGCGCTCGAAAAAACGGGTCAGAGTCAGGCGGAAGCTTGACCAAGCCTGTTCGTTATTGTTGTTCGAGTCTTCTTTTATGCAGCTTTCGATGTCGTCGCAAATCCGTTGGAACAAGGCGTCAAACAAATCTTCTTTGTTTTTGAAATGCCAATACAGCGCGCCGCGCGTTACGCCTGCGGCTTGGGCGATTTCGTTGAGCGAGGTGCGGGCAATGCCTTTCTTATAAAACGTATCCAATGCGGCAAGCATGAGATATTCTTTGGTTTTTAAGGCTTCGGTTTTGGTTCTTCTCATGGTTTTTTTGTAGGAAATGTAAATTTATGGTTCGGATTATAAAAAATTACTTCTGAACATGCAAGAATGTATGTATAATTCGATTCAATACTTGATAGTGTTTCTCAGCACTATATAATATAATCAGCCTGTTTTTTTATAAAAGCAGGCAATTTCTGTTTGTGAAATATGAGATTAAAGTAATCAATTTTTAATTAGTCAAACCCTTATTTATCATAGAGATAGGAAAATTATGGCTCTTTATGCTTCTAAAATGATGCGTGTCGCGGCAATTGCAGCAGCTACTGCGTTGGCGCTTTCCGCTTGCGGCAAAGGCGATGAAAAAGCAGCCGGCCAACAGGCGCAAGGCAGTCAGCAACAGCAAAAACAACCTGCGCCTGAAGTCCGTGTGGTTACTGTGCATCCGGAAACCGTTGCATTGACAACCGAATTGCCGGGCCGTCTGGAATCGTTGCGTACTGCCGAAGTTCGCGCCCAAGTCGGCGGTATTCTGCAAAAACGCCTGTTCCAAGAGGGCAGCTATGTGCAAGCCGGTCAGCCTTTGTACCAAATCGACAGCTCGACTTATGAAGCAAACTTAGAAAGCGCACGCGCCCAGTTGGCGAGTGCGCAAGCGACTTTGGCCAAAGCGAATGCCGACCTGGCTCGCTACAAACCGTTGGTTGCCGCCGATGCCATCAGCCAACAAGAATACGATGCGGCCGTAACGGCCAAGCGTTCAGCAGAGGCAGGCGTCAAATCTGCACAAGCAGCCATCAAATCTGCCGGTATCAGCCTGAACCGCTCCCGCATTACTGCGCCGATTTCCGGCTTTATCGGTCAATCTAAAGTTTCTGAAGGTACGCTGTTGAATGCCGGCGATACCACTGTTTTGGCCACCATCCAACAAACCAATCCGATGTATGTCAACGTTACCCAGTCTGCCAGTGAGGTTATGAAACTGCGTCAACAGGTTGCCGAAGGCAAATTGTTGGCGGCAAACGGCGCGATTGCAGTGGATATCAAATTTGACGACGGTACGGTTTACCCTGAAAAAGGCCGTCTGCTGTTTGCAGATCCGACTGTCAACGAAACGACCGGTCAAATTACCTTGCGCGCCGCCATTCCTAACGACAGAAATATCTTGATGCCGGGCTTGTATGTGCGCGTGTTGATGGAACAAGTGGCAGTAGATAATGCATTTGTAGTGCCGCAACAAGCAGTTAGCCGCGGTACAAAAGATACTGTGATGGTGGTAAATGACAAGAGCGAAATGGAAGCGCGCGTCGTGACCATTGCGCAACAGCAAGGCACCAACTGGGTGATTACAGACGGCCTGAAAGACGGCGACAAAGTGGTTGTCGAAGGTACCAGCATTGCCGCTATGTCGGGTGCTAAACAGGTAACGCCGAAAGAATGGACGCCGCCTGCAAACGCCGCAGCGGCAACCCCGGCAGTTTCAGACGGCAAGGCTGCTTCCGAGGCCAAGCCTGAAGCTAAAGCTGCATCTGAAGCCAAATAAGGAACGCATGAATGTCTAAGTTTTTTATTGACCGCCCCATTTTTGCATGGGTTATTGCGATTTTTATTATCGCAGCGGGTATTTTCGGCATTCAAAAACTGCCGATTTCCCAATATCCGTCCGTTGCTGCACCGACCATTACTTTGCGCGCTACTTATCCGGGCGCTTCTGCTCAGGTAATGGAAGACAGCGTACTGGCCGTTATCGAACGTAATATGTACGGTGTGGAAGGTTTGGACTATATGACGACTTCTGCCAATTCCAGCGGCAGCGGCAGCGTCAGTCTGACGTTTACACCGGAAACCAATGAAGATTTGGCGCAGGTAGACGTGCAGAACAAACTGTCTGAAGTGTTGTCCACATTGCCGTCTACCGTACAGCAATATGGTGTAACCGTATCTAAAGCGCGTTCCAACTTCTTGCAAGTGGTCATGCTTTCTTCTGAAAAGCAATCCATTGAGGAAATGAACGATTACGCCCAGCGCAATATCATTCCTGAACTGCAGCGTATCGACGGCGTAGGGCAGGTACAATTGTTTGGTGCGCAACGCGCCATGCGTATTTGGGTTGACCCGAAAAAACTGCAAAACTACAACCTGTCTTTTGCAACGGTAACCAACGCACTGGCTACTCAAAATATCCAAATTTCTGCAGGCTCTATCGGCTCTTTGCCGGCGGCTGCAGGTCAGACCATTTCAGCAACTGTGACGGCTCAAGGTCAGCTGAGCACTGCTGAAGAGTTTGGCAACATCATTTTGGTATCCAATACCGATGGTTCTAATGTCTATCTGAAAGACGTTGCCAAAGTCAGCTTGGGTATGCAGGACTATTCTACTTCCACACGTTTGAACGGCGTGAATACCACCGGTATGGCAGTGATGCTGTCCAACAGCGGTAACGCTTTGGCAACGGCGACTGCCGTGAAAGAAAAAATGGCAGTTTTGCAGAAGTATTTTCCAGACGGCATGAGCTGGAAAGTTCCTTACGATACTTCCAAATTTGTGGAAATTTCGATTGAGAAAGTGATCCATACGCTTTTGGAAGCCATCGTATTGGTATTCTTGGTGATTTATCTCTTCCTGCAAAATATCCGCTATACGCTGATTCCGACTATTGTCGTGCCGATTTCCCTGTTGGGCGGTTTTGCCTTTATCTCATATATGGGTATGTCGATTAACGTATTGACCATGTTTGCGATGGTATTGGTAATTGGTATTGTGGTCGATGATGCGATTGTGGTCGTTGAAAACGTTGAGCGTATTATGGCGAGCGAAGGTCTGCCGCCTAAGGCTGCAACCAAAAAAGCGATGAGTCAGATTTCCGGCGCGGTGATCGGTATTACTGCCGTGTTGATGTCCGTATTTGTGCCGCTGGCAATGTTTAGCGGTGCAACCGGTAACATTTACAAACAGTTTGCCCTGACCATGGTGGCATCGATCGGCTTCTCCGCATTCCTTGCTTTGACGCTGACTCCGGCATTGTGTGCCACCATGCTCAAGCCGATTCAGAATGGTCATCACGAAGAGAAAAAAGGTTTCTTCGGTTGGTTTAACAAGAAATTCGACAACTGGACACACGGCTACGAAGGCTGGGTAGCCAAAGTCTTGCGCAAGACTTTGCGCATGATGGTTGTCTATATCGGTTTGACTGTTGTGGGCGTATTCCTGTTTATGCGTCTGCCGACTTCCTTCTTGCCGACTGAAGACCAAGGTAACTTGATGTTGAGCGTACAGCTGCCTGCCGGCGCGACCAAAGAGCGTACCGATGCAACTTTGGCTCAAATCACTCAACTGGCGAAATCTGTACCTGAGATCGAGAACATTATTACCGTTTCCGGCTTTAGTTTTAGCGGTTCCGGCCAAAACATGGCTTTGGGCTTTGTCATTCTGAAAGACTGGAGCGAACGTACTGCTCCGGGCAGCGATGCGACTTCTATTTCCGGTAAGTTGACCGGCATGATGATGGCTACGCTGAAAGACGGTTTTGGTTTGGCGATTGTGCCTCCTGCCATTATGGAATTGGGTACAGGCTCCGGCTTGAGCATTTATCTGCAAGACCGTAACAACAGCGGCCATGCCGCATTATTGGCCAAGCGCAATGAGTTGATTGACAAAATGCGCAAAAGCGGTTTGTTTAACCCAAGTACCGTCCGTGCGAGCGGTTTGGAAGATGCGCCGCAGTTGAAAATCGACATCGACCGCTCTGCCGCAGCAGCACAAGGTATTTCGTTCTCTGACATCCGTACTGCTTTGGCTTCTGCTTTGGGTTCGTCTTATGTAAACGACTTCCCGAATCAAGGCCGTCTGCAACGCGTGATGGTACAAGCTGATGCGAGTGCCCGTATGCAGCCTGCCGATATTCTGAACCTGACTGTACCGAATAAATCCGGCGTTGCCGTACCGCTTTCTACCATTGCTACTGTTTCTTGGGAAAACGGTATGGAACAAAGCGTCCGCTTCAATGGTTATCCGGCAATGGAGCTTTCCGGCTCGCCTGTTAATGGCGTGTCTTCCGGTCAAGCCATGGCTGCGGTACAGCAAATGGTTGATGACATGGGCGGCGGTTACAGTCTGGAATGGGGAGGCCAGTCTCGTGAAGAGGCTAAAGGCGGCTCGCAAACTGTCGTATTGTACGCATTGGCCGCTGCCGCTGTATTCTTGGTATTGGCTGCTTTGTACGAAAGCTGGTCTATCCCGTTGGCGGTTATCCTTGTGATTCCGTTGGGCTTGATTGGCGCGGCATTGGGTGTGACTGGCCGTAACATGTTTGAAGCATTACTGGGCAGTATTCCGGCATACGCCAACGATATCTACTTCCAAGTCGGTTTCGTTACGGTGATGGGTTTGAGTGCGAAAAACGCGATTTTGATTATCGAGTTTGCCAAAGACCTGCAAGCGCAAGGCAAGAGCGCGCTTGAAGCTGCGCTTGCCGCCGCACACTTGCGTTTCCGTCCGATTATCATGACTTCGTTTGCCTTCATCTTGGGCGTGGTACCGCTTTATGTTGCCAGCGGTGCCAGCTCCGCCAGCCAACGTGCGATTGGTACGACCGTGGTCTGGGGTATGTTGATCGGTACGATTCTGTCTGTGTTCCTTGTGCCTTTGTTCTATGTGGTTGTGCGCAAATTCTTTAAAGAAACCGCACACGAGCATGAGATGGCCGCCAAACACGCCGCTGAAGCCGGCATGATTGAAGACGGTAAACACGATTCAGACAAGCACTAAAGCAAAGGCCGTCTGAAAAATTTTCAGACGGCCTCAAAATGCTAAAGGATTCTAAAATGAAGAAGATTACATTCAAACCTGTACTGACCGCCGTTGCCGCCGCCGTGGCTTTGTCGGCCTGTACCATGATGCCGAAATATGAGCAGCCTCAAGTTGCCGTGGCCGATACGTTTAAATACGACACTGTTGACGACGGTATCCGTGCAGCCGAATTGGGTTGGCAAGATTACTTTGCCGATCCTCGCCTTCACCGCCTGATCGACATCGCATTGGAACGCAATACCGATTTGCGTACAGCCGCGCTGAATGCGGAAATCTACCGCAAGCAATACATGATTGCGCGTAATAATTTGTTGCCAACCGTCAATGCCAGCGGTACAGGTTCGCGTCAAGGCAGTTTGAGTGGCGGCAGCGTTAGCAGCCAATACAGCGTGGGTTTGGGCGCAGCCTCTTATGAGCTTGACCTCTTCGGCCGTGTCCGCAGCACCAGCGAAGCCGCGTTGCAAGGTTATTTTAATGTGGCCGCAAACCGCGATGCCGCCCATCTGGCCTTGATTTCTACCGTGGCCAAAGCCTACTTTAACGAGCGCTACGCCGAAGAAGCCATGGCATTGGCTCAACGCGTGTTGCAAACCCGTGAAGCGACTTACAAGCTCTCGCAATTACGCCATAAGGCCGGTGTGATTTCTGCCGTTGATTTGCGCCAACAGGAAGCCCTGATTGAATCAGCCAAAGCCGATTACGCATCCGCGGTGAAAAACCGCGAGCAAGCGCGCAATTCTTTGGCCATGCTGATTAATCAACCTTTGCCTGAAGATTTGCCTGCCGGTCTACCTTTGAGCAAGCAGTTCAAATTGACCAAACTGCCTGCCGGTTTGAGTTCGGACGTGTTGCTCAACCGTCCGGATATCCGTGCGGCCGAACACGCGCTCAAACAAGCCAATGCCAATATCGGTGCGGCACGTGCGGCGTTTTTCCCACGCATCAGCCTGACCGGTTCGGTCGGTACCGCTTCCGGCGAGTTGAGCGGCCTGTTTAAGAGCGGCACGGGTATTTGGGCTTTTGCACCGTCAATCACTCTTCCTATCTTTGACTGGGGCACAAACAAAGCCAATCTTGACGTAGCCAAACTGCGCCAACAGGCACAAATCGTTGCTTATGAAGCCGCCGTTCAATCTGCATTCAAAGACGTTTCTAATGCTTTGGTTGCCCGCGAACAGCTGGATAAAAGCTATGCCGCTTTGAGCAAACAAAGCCGTGCCTACAACGACAGCCTGCGCCTCATCAGCCTGCGCTACAAACATGGCGTATCCAGTGCATTGGATTTGCTGGACGCCGAGCGCAGCAGTTACGGCGCAGAAACTGCTCTTTTGGCTAATCAGCTGACCCGTTTGGAAAACCTTGCCGACTTGTATAAAGCACTTGGCGGCGGTTTGAAACGCGAAACCAAAGCTTCTGAATAAATATTTGCCTGCTAAGCTTAAAAGGCCGTCTGAAACATTTGGGTTTCAGACGGCCTTTTTGTTATGCGGCAATTCTAAGCTTTTAATTTCTCGCTTAAAGTGGCGACATAGGCTGCGCGTTCGTTACGGCTGGCTTCGGGCTGGTGTGTATTGAGCGAAGACCATTTGCGGTTGCTGCGCGCTTTGTTGAGTTCGCTTGGCAGTTTGGCTGCATTCCATGGCGCTTTGCGTTCTTTTAGCTCGATATGAGATTGAGCCGCATGGCCGCGCGTTTGCAAGACGTGCAACAAATCCAGTGCGCGTGCGGCGAGCAGGGTAAGGGTTTCCGGATCGGTATGCAGGGTTTGTCGGCCGTTGATTTTGTCGGTGATGTCTTGGGCATTGGGCAAAATGCCGCCCAACAGTCCGCCGATGGCGGTACCCAAACCAAGCGAGCCGCCAAGCGTGGCAATGTCTAAGCCTAAGCCGATGAGCGCGCCTGCGGTTGCGCCGGTACCGGTACGGATGCCGTAATGTTTGAGCAACTCGCTGTCAAACGGATCTTGTTTGAAGGCTTTGGGCATCCATGTGCTGTCGCTGCCGACTTCGTCGTGATAGAAGCGGTAAAGTGTGAACAGGCGTTGTTGCATTTGCCGCTCAAGTTGGCGGATTTCCGATTGCATGACTTCCAAAGTCGGGGCAGGGTCGTCGTTTTCGGCAATTTCTTGGGTGAATGCGGCGGCATCCAGCAGAAAATCAGCAATTTCACGGCGCGCTTCCGTATCCAGCCGTTGCCACTCGCGACGGCGCATATTGATGAGGCGGTCGAGGATGTCGCGCTTAGGTAACATGGTGGCAAGGTTGTCCCACAATCGGATTTCGCCTTCAAAGTCGAAGGCAACGGTATCGAAACCGGCGTAAACATGCAGGTTTCTGCGGGCGAGCATATTGGTCCAAGCGGTCAGGTCTTGATTTTGGGTGAAGTTGAACACGGGCATGATGGGCTTGGCGCACCAAGACAAAATAGTCAGCTCGTCTTTGTATTTGTCGAGGACGGGTTCCCGCGCATCGATGACGTACATGGCCATATCGCTTTGCATGACTTGGCGCAGCACTTTGGCCTCTTGGTTGAATTCGTGATGCGCTTCATGATTGCTGAGGAATTGCTGAATGCGCTCAATACCGTCATCGCGTGCGGATGTGTGGGTTTCCAGCCAGTCCAACACGCCGCCGGCATCTTCAAGGCCGGGGGTGTCGTAGAGATAAACCAAGCTGTCGTCGCCGTCGTTGATGAGGGCTTCTTCGACATGGCGTGTGGTAGAGGGCGCGTTTTTTACTTCACCGAAGGTGCTGTCGCGCAAAAGCGTACGTAAGAGCGAGGTTTTGCCTGTGTTGGTATGGCCGACGACGGCAAGGGAAAGTGGGGTGGTCATGGTCTTTGGGTTGGGTTGATATGGACTATGAATGTGTGAGTATGGAGCCGTTTATCTTTAGTGGCAATATATGTTTCAGACGGCCCTAAATTCTTTTTATATATGGGCGAAAATAGCAAGAAAAATAGGGGGATAGCGACTTTGTTGTTTTTTAGCAAAATACTTGAAAATAGATGGGGAAACAGTTGACAGGAGGGTAGAAGACAAGGATAATTCGCGCCGTTGAGTTGCTTGATGCAGCTTGATTTTTCTCCTCTATTTCTCCTTTGTAGACTTGGCGCATATCGAAACGGTATGCGCATTTTTTTATCTGCATTGAAACATGATTACATTTAAAATCTGTTAATTGAATAATTAAGAAACTTTACAAGAAAAATACTTGCGCGGTTGAATATCTTGTTGCATAATTCGTTTCGTTAGCTGGTTCGAGTAGTCAGTTAATAGTTTCTCCTCTATTTCTCCTTTGTAGACTTGGCACACATTCTGTCGGATGTGTGCATTTTTTTGCTCATTTAAAATAAAGGCCGTCTGAATGTTGTAATCTTTCAGACGGCCTTTGTGTGTTGAATAGAATTAGATGTCTAATACTACTTCTTCTTTGACTTCTTCCATGACAACATAGCTGCGGCTTTCGGACGCAGCCGGCAGTTGCAGCAGGATATTGCCGAGCATATCGCGATAGGCGGACATATTGGGCAGGCGGACTTTGATAAGGTAGTCGTATTCGCCGGAGACTAAGTGGCATTCCAGAATTTGCGGAATCTTCAGCACTTCGCGTTTGAAGTCTTCAAAAATATTGCCGGATTTGGAACGCAGTTTTAGCTCGACAAAGACCAGGAGGCTTTGGCCTAAAGCATGAGGATTCAGATGGGCGTGATAGCCGGTAATAAGGTTGTCGCGTTCCAAGCGGCGGACGCGTTCGGTTACCGGCGTGGTGGAGAGGCCGACTTTTTCAGCCAATTCGGTCATGGGGATACGTGCGTTTTGTTGTAGGAGCTTGAGAATTTTTAAGTCGGTTTTGTCGAGTTCTTTCATGGCCTTGATGTCTGTCGTTTTCATTTGGATTGAATCATAACCTTAAAACAGGCTGAGAAGAAGCATAAATGCCTAAAGGCGCGCATGATTTCTAGATTATGAATAGATTAATCTTGTGTATTTCATGGAATCCTGTGTAGTTTTTGACCTATAATATTTACTTCAAAGTAATAGGGCAGGCCGTCTGAAACGGAATGCCAATAAGAGGAATACATTATGCGTCCGCTCAATGCGCAAATCCGTTTGGATAATTTACGTCAAAATTATCGTTTTCTCAAAGAGTTGCATGGCAATAAATTACTGGCTGTGATTAAGGCCGATGCTTACGGGCATGGTGCGGTCAGATGTGCACACGCGTTGGCGGATATTGCCGACGGCTTTGCGGTGGCAACGGTAGATGAAGGCGTGGAATTGCGTCAAAACGGCATTAAAAATCCGATTGTTTTGTTGGAAGGCGTGTTTGAGGCTGCGGAATATGCGGATGTTGACCGTTATGATTTGTGGCCGGCAATCGGTAGCCAATGGCAGTTGGAGACATTTGTGCATCATGAGTGGCAACGTCCGACAACCGTATGGCTGAAAATGGACTCAGGTATGCACCGTGCCGGTTTCTTTCCTCACAATTATGCCGCCGCCTATACTGCATTGAAACAATCCGAATCGGTTGAAAACATTGTGAAATTCAGCCATTTTGCCTGCGCGGACGAGCCGGAAAACGGTATGACCGAAATGCAGCTTGAAGCGTTTGATTTGGCGTGTGAGGGTTTGGAAGGCGAAGAGAGCTTGGCCAATTCCGCCGCGATTTTGAACGTGCCTGAAGCGCGCCGCGATTGGGGTCGTGCCGGTCTGGCCTTATATGGTATTTCGCCTTTCGGCGGTGTGGATGAGCGTTTGAAACCTGTTATGCGTCTGACTTCCCGCGTTTTCGGCGAGCGTGTGTTGCAACCGCATTCTCCGATTGGTTACGGCGCAACGTTCTACACCAGCAAATCTACCCGTGTCGGTTTGATTGCCTGCGGCTATGCCGACGGCTATCCGCGTCGCGCTTCCACTAATTCCCCTGTGGCGGTGGATGGCAAACGCAGCCGTATTATCGGCAGGGTATCTATGGATATGATTACGGTTGAGCTGGAAGCCTCGAAAGAGGGCTTGGGCGCGGAAGTCGAGCTTTGGGGCGATGTGATTAATATCAATGAAGTTTCCGAAGTTGCCGGTATGATTCCGTACGAAATCCTTTGCAATATCAAACGTGCGAAGTTCACTTATATCGAGTAAGCAGTCAAAGATCAGGCCGTCTGAAATGTGTTTTCAGACGGCCTTTTTGTTATCTGCAATTAAAACGATTCGTCAGCGCGTAAATAACGCCATTTGCCCGGCGGCAGTCTACCGAGTTTGACTTTGCCCATGCGGATGCGTTTCAAACCGACGACGCGCAGGCCGACCAGTTCGCACATGCGGCGGATTTGGCGTTTTTTGCCTTGTCGCAAAATAAAGCGTAACTGGTCTTCGTTTTGCCATTCGACTTTGGCGGGGCGCAATTTTTCTCCGTCCAAACTCAAGCCGTGGTTGAGCAGGGCAAGGCCTTTGTCGTCCAGTTTGCCACGGACGCGGACGAGGTATTCTTTTTCGCTGCTGCTGTTTTCGCCAATCAGCTGTTTGGCAATGCGGCCGTCCTGGGTGAGCACCAACAATCCGACGGAGTCAATGTCCAAGCGGCCGGCAGGGGCTAAGCCGAATTTGTGCTTTTCGCTGAAAGGGATACGACTGTCGTCGCCTTCCCAGTGGTTTTCGGCGGTAATGAGTTCGGCGGCGGATTTATAGCCTTTTTCTGCCTGCGCGCTGACGTAGCCGACGGGTTTGTTCAGAAGGATGGTTACGCGCGCGGCTTGTTTTTCATGGGCTTGTTTGTTGAGGTCGATACGGTCGCGATCGGTGACTTTTTGACCGAGTACGGCGGTTTGGCCGTTGACTTTGACCCAGCCTTGCTCGATATAGCTGTCTGCCTCGCGGCGCGAGCATAAGCCTAATTGCGCCATGCGTTTGGAGAGGCGCATGGTTTCGGAATCGTTGTTTTGCATGGTACGGCAATATAGAGAAATAGGAATGTCGGATTATAGCATTGACCGTTTGTCAGGCCGTCTGAAAACTGAATATTTGGTTTTTCAGACGGCCTTTCGTTTGTTATATGTTAAGGAATATTTAGTTTTGAAGTAAAAAATGAAGGGTATATTGTCTGTTTGTGTTAACCTTACGGACGAACTAATCATTTTGTTTTCAGTCGAATTGGGGTTGAAATGACATTTCACTCATGAAATCATGAAGACTATAATGACTGGTCTTTCTGAAGCGCATTAAGGCAGTTTGTCGCTAAAGCAAGCCTTGGTGCATCACGTTTTAAGGATAAATCAATGAAATCGCTCAAATCATTTTTGATCTGGGGCATTGTGGTTTTGGTAGGCTTGGCCTCCTTTACTACTTTAGCTCTCAGCCGTGGCGAGCAAGTCAGTGCGATTTGGATGGTTACGGCCGCCATTTCGGTATACTGCATTGCCTACCGTTTCTACAGTCTTTACATTGCCAACCGTGTGATGCAGCTTGATCCTAACCGTCTGACTCCGGCAGAACGCCACAATGACGGCTTGGACTATGTTCCCACACATAAAGGCGTACTGTTCGGCCACCACTTTGCCGCTATTGCCGGCGCAGGCCCTCTGGTTGGTCCTGTATTGGCAGCGCAAATGGGTTATCTGCCCGGTACTTTGTGGATTATCTTCGGCGTGGTATTTGCCGGTGCCGTACAGGATATGATGGTACTGTTTGTTTCTATGCGCCGTGACGGTAAGTCTTTGGGCGATATCGTGAAACAAGAACTCGGTACCGTCCCCGGCGTGATTGCATCCATCGGTATTTTGATGATTATGGTCATCATTATGGCGGTGTTGGCGCTGATTGTTGTGAAAGCATTGGTTCACAGCCCTTGGGGTACGTTCACCATCGCAGCAACCATGCCGATTGCCCTGTTTATGGGTATCTACACCCGTTATATCCGTCCGGGCAAAATCGGCGAGATTTCAATCGTCGGCTTTATTTTGCTGATGTTGGCCGTGATTTACGGTGAAGATGTTGCCCGCAGTTCCTTCGGCCATTGGTTCGACCTTGACGGCATTCAGCTGACTTGGGCGATTATGATTTACGGTTTCGTGGCTTCCGTATTGCCGGTTTGGCTCTTACTGACTCCACGCGACTATCTGTCTACCTTCCTGAAAATCGGTACGATTGCAGCTTTGGCTTTGGGTATCGTTATTGTTAACCCAACCCTGCAAATGCCTGCAGTTACCCACTTTATTGATGGTTCAGGCCCAGTATTCTCCGGTGCATTGTTCCCATTCTTGTTCATTACTATTGCTTGTGGTGCGGTTTCAGGCTTCCATGCGCTGATTTCTTCCGGTACCACACCAAAAATGGTGGAAAACGAAACCCACGTCCGCATGATCGGTTACGGCGGCATGATTATGGAAAGCTTTGTGGCCATTATGGCGCTGGCTGCCGCCGCTTCGCTTGAGCCAGGCGTGTACTTCGCGATGAACAGCCCGGCTGCACTGATTGGTACAGATGCCAACACGGCTGCCGAAGTCATTACCACTAAACTGAATTTCCCTGTTGATGCCGCAACCTTGTTGCACACTGCTAAAGAAGTGGGCGAAAACACCATTCTGTCCCGTGCCGGCGGCGCGCCAACCCTCGCAGTCGGTATGGCGCACATCATGAGCCGTCTGATTCCGGGCGAAGCCATGATGGCGTTCTGGTATCACTTTGCCTTGCTGTTTGAAGCCTTGTTCATCCTGACCGCCGTTGACGCCGGTACGCGCGTAGCCCGTTTCATGATCCAAGACTTGGGCAGTATCTTCTACAAACCATTCGGTAACACCGACTCTATCCCTGCCAACCTGGTTGCCACATTCTTTGCCGTGGCATTGTGGGGTTACTTCCTCTATACCGGCGTAACCGACCCTCTGGGCGGCATTAACTCGCTCTGGCCTCTGTTCGGTATCGCCAACCAAATGCTGGCAGGCGTAGCGTTGATTATGTGTACCGTTGTATTGGTGAAAATGAAACGCGACCGCTATGTGTGGGTAACCTTGGTTCCTGCTGTCGGCGTATTGTTCGTAACCTGCTATGCCGGTTTGCAAAAACTGTTCCACAGCGACCCACGCGTCAGCTTCTTGGCTCACGCAGGCAAATACCGCGATGCCTTGGCTTCAGGCGAAGTCCTTGCCCCGGCTAAAGACATTGGCGAAATGTCACAAATCATCTTCAACGACCAAATCAATGCCGGTTTGACCGCTTTGTTCTTGGCAGTTGTCGTGATTGTCGCCGTGTACGGTTTCCGTACCGCCATGAAAGCCCGCAAAGTCGGCTGGCCAACTGCTAAAGAAATTCCAGCAGTGTATCGCGACGGTAAACAGCCGGAGGCTCAGCATGAAGCATAAGCTCGCATCTTGGTGGAAAACCATCAAGTTGACAGCAAACTTGATGGCCGGTGTCCCGGATTATGAAAACTACGTTGCCCGTCAGCGCAAACATAATCCCAATGCGCCGGTCATGACCGAGCTGCAATTCCAAGACTACTGCCGCAAACGCCGTTGCGGCGGCAACGGCGGACGCTGTTGTTAATGAAGGCATAAAAAGGCCGTCTGAAAATACTTTCAGACGGCCTTTTATTATGGAATATCAATAAACATCAAAGATTTTGTCTTGCCATCAATATTTAAGCGAACAACTTGCTAATATTTACTCTTCTTCGAGCAGTACCAGCGGACGCTGTATTTTTCTGAGTTCTTCCACCTCGTCCAAGAGCCGCATAATCAGCCCCAATGCGGGAATGCCGGCTTCAAAATCACGGCTTAAGCGTTGTGCGCGACGGATGCGGGCAAGATGAAAACCACTGAAGGTGCTTTTTTCGGGCGCACCATCGATGCTGATGATGTCTTCTGCTATAAGTTCCAACAGCCAATCACGACGGCAGCGGCTGGCGGCAACAATTTCTTCAAAAGTAAGGGTAACATCGGAGGACTGAATCATAATTTATCCTTTCTCTTATGCTTGTTTCGCGGCAAAGTGTTCGGCCAATTTTTCCCATGCGGCACGGTCGGCTTCGCTCTCTACTGGCGGAACATTAATGCGGATATTGAGATAAAGGTCTCCGGCTTCTTTTGCAGGAATACCTTTGCCTTTGAGGCGGATGCTTTTACCGCTTTGGCTGTTGGCAGGCAGATTGACCTGTAAGCGGCCTGATGCGGTAGGGACGATGATTTTGCCGCCCAATACGGCTTCCCAAGGTTTGACATCTATTGTTTGATATACGTCTTTCCTATTTTTGACGTATAAATCAGGTTGGTCGTGGAACTTGATTTTTAAGTACAAATCACCGTTTTCTCCACCGTTATATCCCGGCAAACCTTGGCCGGCCAAACGGATTTGTTGGCCTTCTGCAATGCCTTTGGGGATTTTGACGTTGAGGGTTTTATTTTGATAAACCGCACGTCCGTATTCGTCTAGAGTCGGCACATTCAAAGTCATGCTACGTTCTGCGCCAACATACGCTGCATAAATATCAATACTCAATTCAGCATGTTGATCCTCGCCTTTTATTGGGCCGCGGGGTTGCTCGGAACGAGTGTGGGATTGGCGGAATGATGAAAACAGATCTTCAAAATTGAAATCTCCCGCTCCGAACGGCTCGCCTTCATGACGTTCATAGCGGAAGCCGCCGCCGTTAAATCCATTGCCAAACGGATTGCCGCCTTGACCGAACGGATTGCCTCCGGCGCTGCGTCCGTAAGGATTAGCCAACATTTCATCGTATTCGGCCCGCTTTTCTTTGTCGGAAAGCGTTTCGTAGGCACGGTTGATTTCTACCGTACGTTCGGCTGCGTCAGGTTCTTTGCTGACATCGGGGTGGTATTTGCGCACCAGTTTTCGGTAGGCTTTTTTGATTTCGGCCTCATCCGCATCTTTGGCAACGCCTAGTATTTCATAATAGTTTTTTTCTGCCATGTTATTCCTTTGACTGCTCATATACAAAATTCTTATAGTTTTAATAATTGAGGGTAGATATTCTAAAATCAAGGGCGTTGAAAATAAAATTCTCTATTTCTGACAATGATTAATGGATAATTTATTTCTTTGTTTCTAGAGAAATAGAAAATATAAAGGCCGTCTGAAATACGGTTTGTCAGACGGCCTTTATCAAATTGGGGTTTTATTTGTCTTGAGCGTTTTTTGTTCGCTAACAATCCATTGAGCAATATCTGAACCCAAGACTTTAGAAGTGCGATTTAAGACTGCACAAGAGCTTTTATAAACACCGAGCATGCCACCGGAAGAATTGCGGGTAAAGGTTTTTTTATTGACTTCTTCGCCATCAACATACAAAGTGGCAACGGCTGTAATACTTTTGGCGTGGCCGACAAAGGCTACGCCTGCGCTCATGGCGGAAGTAATGGAGATATCTGCGTATGTGCCTTGTTTTTTACCGTCACGGACAATAGTTACATCACTTTTGGCTGCAGTTTCTTGCAAAGATTTGGACATGACGTTGCCTATTTGTAAACATTCGGAAACGATACGGGTATCGATTTCTTCTGCATGACGGTAAGGGATGCTTTCATCAATATGAACATCTGCGCTGGCAAATGCAGAAGCAAACAAGAATGCGGTTGCAAGGATGCGGTTAGGAGACATAGTAGGGCACCTAAAATAGAATGTTAAAAAGAGTTGTTATTGTATAACGGTGTTTTCACTCAATCAACATAAGTTAAGTTGGCCAATGCTTTGTTGAGATGGGTGTTATGGTAAGACAAATCAAAAGGCCGTCTGAAATAAAGTTATTTCAGGCGGCCTTTTGATTGAGGTATTAATTTGTTCTAGTCAAATAAGGCAGGGGATCGACTGCTTTGCCGTTTAGACGAACTTCAAAATGCAGCTTGACGCTGTCTGAATCGCTGCTGCCCATGGTGGCGATAACTTGACCTGCTTGGACTTTTTGATCTTTTTGTACCAAAAGCGTGTCGTTATGGGCGTAGGCGGTAATGGTGTAGTCGTTGTGGCTGATTAAAATCAGCTTGCCGTAGCCGCGGACTTCTTCGCCAACGTAGATGACGGTACCGGCTGCGGCAGAACGGATTTGTTGGCCTTGCGTGCCCGCAATATCTATGCCTTTGCTGGTTGTGCCGTTGTAGCGTTGGATAATGGAGGATGAGGCGTTATCGGTCGGCCATTGCAAGCTTAACCGGTTGATCGGGGTAGCGGCGGTTGCTTGGCGTTGCTGCGTAGCAGTATTGCGGGAGGCAACATGACGGCGGACGCGCAATACTTGGCCGACTTCGATTTGTGAGGCGTTGGGAAGGTTGTTCCATGCAACCAGTGTATTGACGTTTTGTCCGTAGCGTTTGGCGATTTGGGTCAGGGTATCGCCGGGGCGGACTTTGTAGTAGCCGTCGGGTACGGCGCGGTTGGAAGAAGTGTTGTTGCCGGCGCAGGCTGCTAAGACGGCAATGGTGCTGATGAGTACCAGACGTTTCAAGGCCGTCTGAAAGGTGGAAATAAAGGTTGTATTCATGGGTTGTTTCGAAATGTATCGTTATGCTGTGTATGATAGATAGGAAGAGTGAAAAAAGGTTCACTCAAAAGGCATGGGATAAAATACAGAAAGGCAGTATCTTAACATTGAAAATTTTTGGATATAGCAGCATATTTTTTTATCATTTTGATGATAAAGGACTTTTTCAGTAAGGTAAAAGAAAGTGAAAGTTTTTTCAGACGGCATTGAATAAGGCAATAAAAATCCCCTGCCAGGATAAACGGGCAGGGGATTTTTGTCTCATCGAACTTATTTGTTCAATTCGTTAGCCAGATACAGCCAAGTTTCAATGACGGTATCAGGGTTGAGCGATACACTCTCGATACCTTCTTCAACCAGCCATTTGGCGAAGTCCGGATGGTCTGATGGGCCTTGACCGCAAATACCGACGTATTTGTTTTGTTTGCGGCAAGCAGAGATTGCCAAGTGCAACATTACTTTAACGGCAGGGTTGCGCTCGTCGAAGGAGTCGGATACCAAACCGCTGTCACGGTCAAGACCGAGGGTCAGCTGGGTCATGTCGTTAGAGCCGATGGAGAAGCCGTCGAAGTATTGCAGGAATTGTTCTGCCAATACAGCGTTGCTTGGCAACTCGCACATCATGATCAGGCGCAGGCCGTTTTTGCCGCGTTCCAAACCGTTTTCTTTCAAGGCTTTGACGACGGCTTCGGCTTCGCCCAACGTGCGGACGAACGGAATCATGATTTCGACGTTGGTCAAACCCATTTCATCGCGAACGCGTTTCAAGGCTTTACACTCGAGTGCGAAGCAGTCTTTGAAGTTATCGGCTACATAACGCGCTGCACCACGGAAGCCCAACATTGGGTTTTCTTCGTGAGGTTCGTAGATGCTGCCACCCACCAAGTTAGCGTACTCGTTGGATTTGAAGTCAGACATACGAACGATGGTTTTGCGTGGATAAACCGAAGCAGCCAAAGTTGCCACACCTTCCGCGATTTTATCGACATAGAAGTCAACAGGAGAAGCGTAGCCGGCGATGCGGCGGGTAATTTCAGCTTTCAACTCGTCGTCTTGTTTGTCAAATTCCAACAAGGCTTTAGGGTGGATACCGATTTGACGGTTGATGATGAATTCCATACGCGCCAAGCCGATACCTTCGCTAGGCAGGTTGGCGAAGCTGAATGCCAATTCAGGGTTACCAACGTTCATCATCACTTTGACAGGGGCTTTAGGCATGTTGTCCAAAGCAACATCGGTAACTTGTACGTCCAGCAGGCCGGAGTAGATGAAGCCGGTATCGCCTTCGGCACAAGATACGGTAACTTCTTGGCCGTCTGAAAGCAGATCGGTAGCATCGCCACAACCTACAACAGCCGGAATACCCAATTCACGCGCGATAATCGCTGCGTGGCAGGTACGGCCGCCACGGTTGGTCACGATGGCAGAAGCACGTTTCATCACCGGTTCCCAATCCGGGTCGGTCATGTCGGTAACGAGTACGTCGCCTGCTTCAACGGAATCCATCTCGGAAGCATCTTTCACCAGGCGTACTTTGCCTTGGCCGACTTTTTGACCGATGGCACGGCCTTCGCACAAGACAACTTTTTCGCCGTTGATAGAGAAGCGGCGCAGGTTGCGGCTGCTGTCTTCTTGGGATTTAACGGTCTCAGGACGGGCTTGCAGGATGTAGAGTTTGCCGTCCAAACCGTCGCGGCCCCATTCGATGTCCATTGGGCGGCCGTAGTGTTTTTCGATGGTCAGCGCGTAATGAGCCAACTCGGTTACTTCGGCGTCGGTAATAGAGAAGCGTTGACGGTCTTCTGCAGGTACATCAACGTTGGTTACAGATTTACCGGCTTCGGCTTTATCGGTAAAGATCATTTTGATTTGTTTCGAACCCATGGTTTTGCGCAGGATAGCCGGTTTGCCTGCTTTCAAAGTAGGTTTGAATACATAGAATTCGTCAGGGTTTACCGCGCCTTGTACGACGTTTTCGCCCAAGCCGTAAGAAGAGGTAACGAAAACGACTTGGTCGTAACCGGATTCGGTATCGATGGTGAACATCACACCGGAGGCACCGCTGTCAGAGCGCACCATGCGTTGTACGCCGGCAGAAAGGGCAACGATGTCGTGTTCGAAGCCTTTGTGGACACGGTAAGAAATGGCACGGTCGTTGTACAGGGAAGCGAATACATGGTGCATTGCTTCTTTAACGTTATCCAAGCCGTTGATATTCAGGAAGGTTTCTTGTTGGCCGGCAAAAGAAGCGTCCGGCAAGTCTTCTGCTGTTGCGGAAGAACGTACGGCAACGGAAATGTCCGCACCGCCGGCATCGGCAACCATTTTGTTCCAAGCTGTTTCGATTTCAGCATCCAGCTGCTCAGGGAACGGGGTATCCAAAATCCATTGACGGATTTCTTTACCCACGCGTGCCAATTCAGCAACGTCTTCAACATCCAGTTGTTTCAGGGCTTCGGAAATACGCTCGCTCAGACCATTGTGAGCCAGGAAAGCACGATAAGCTTCGGCTGTGGTTGCAAAACCGCCGGGAACGCGCACGCCTTTTTCAGTCAGTTGGCTGATCATTTCGCCCAAAGAGGCATTTTTACCGCCCACTCGCTCAACGTCAGTCATACGCAGGTTTTCAAACCAAATAACGTAGTTTTCGGCCATTTGTGTGTCCAATCCAATCCAAAAAATGTTAAAAAAGAAACAAATCCGCCTGCTTATTGTAGCCATTCGTTTGATGGCTGTCATGTGTTTTATCTTTTTAAAAATCACAAATTCGTCTGTGATATTGTGCTTTTCAGGCGTGTAGCCTTCTGAAATGTGAATATCAGATTCATGTTTTTACGTGTTATCTTCTTGTTAAATATGGAAAACAAAATAAGTTAATAAATTTGATAAACAAGATTTATTTTACAATTTTAGAATAAAATTCTACAAAATAGCAAAAAATAAAATTTTGTGCCAATTTAAAAATTGTTCAAATTTGTTGTAATCCTGTGTAATCTGTCGGGAATCGCTTTATTGCAAAGGCTGTAACTGCTATGATTGCCGTCTGAAACGTTACCCTCAAGAGGATTCATTATGACTGATCCACGCCAAGTCTTCTATATTTCCGACCGAACCGGCCTGACCGCTGAAAATATCGGTGAAGCCTTGCTGAACCAATTTGGCAATGTTGAGTTCAAACGCCATACTTATCCGTTTATCGATACGCCTGAAAAAGCGCGTGCTGTTGTAGACAAAGTCAACCAGTCAGCTGAAAAATTCGGCGTGCGTCCGATTGCTTTTGTCAGTGTGGTCAATGACGAAATCCGTGAAATCATCAAGAAAGCCAATGCGTTCCATATTAATTTCTTTGAAACCTTTCTCGGTCTTTTGGAAAAGGAACTCAATACGGAGGCGGTTGCCGCCCGGCAGGGGCACCACAGTATCGGCAATACCCAACGCTATGATGCGCGTATGGAGGCGGTCAATTTTTCACTGAATCATGATGACGGTGTCAGCGATAAAAACCTGCAGGAGGCGGATGTGATTTTGATGGGCGTGTCCCGTTCGGGCAAAACGCCGACCTGTCTCTATCTGGCCCTGCAATACGGTATCCGCGCCGCAAACTATCCATTGATTCCCGATGATTTGGAATCGACTGATTTGCCGCGTATGGTCAAACCTTATAAAGACAAGCTGTTCGGCTTGACCATTCAGCCTGAGCGTCTGCAGGCTATCCGTCATGAGCGCCGTCCTAATTCGACTTATGCCAAAATCGATACTTGCCGCAGCGAGATTGCCGATGCGCAAAATATGTTCAAACGCCACGGAGTGCCGTTTACCAATACAACGGATAAATCTGTGGAAGAACTCGCCGTTCATATCTTGCAGGCATGTAAGTTGAAACGCCGTTTCTAAATGAAATGATAAAAGGCCGTCTGAAATTTCAGACGGCCTTTTTTTATTTTGTGTATTAAGTCTTAGGCAGGGTAACACCGGTTTGTCCCATGTATTTGCCGTTGCGGTCTTTGTATGAAGTTTCGCAGACTTCATCGCTTTCAAAGAACAAGACTTGAGCCACGCCTTCGCCGGCATAGATTTTGGCAGGCAGGGGGGTAGTGTTGGAAAACTCAAGCGTAACGTAGCCTTCCCACTCAGGCTCGAACGGGGTAACGTTAACGATGATGCCGCAGCGTGCGTAGGTGGATTTGCCCAAGCAGACGGTCAGGACGTTGCGCGGGATGCGGAAATATTCGACTGTGCGCGCCAGTGCAAAGGAGTTGGGCGGAATGATGCAACAGTCGTCTTCGACTGTAACGAAGTTTTTTGGGTCGAAGTTTTTTGGATCAACGATGGTGCTGTTGATATTGGTGAAGATTTTAAATTCATTAGCACAACGGATGTCGTAGCCGTAGCTGGATGTGCCGTAGGAAATGATGCGTTGGCCGTTGGCCTCTTTGATTTGGTTGGGCTCGAACGGCTCAATCATGCCGTGTTCTTCGGCCATGCGGCGTATCCATTTGTCGGATTTAATGCTCATGGTGGTTGTCCTGGGGTAAGGGTTGTTTGGAAATTCTTTAAAATCAACACGACAGCCTTTAGGCGGGCTTGTTCATTGATGTTTCAGACGGCCTAAAAGCTGGATAAGGCCGTCTGAAAGGCTGTTTATTTGGTTTTGGAAGCAGATTTCTTAGGCAGTTTGACTTCTTTAATCATACCGTCTTCGCATTTCATGATGAAGACGGGTGTGCCGTTTTGGGAGGCGGTAAAGTTTCCGTGCGCCCTACCTTTTTTGAACATGCCTTCCAGCGTCATATTACGTAATTTGGCGCTGTTGGAGGAGAAAGGTTCGATAAAGGTTTCGCTGTTGCTGGAAACGGTATATACGCCTTTACCGTCAAATTTGCCGTCTTTAAAGGCTCCGACATAGCTGCGGCCGTCTTGGCATTTCCATGTACCTTTGCCGGATGGTTTACCATCTTTGCCGACATCGCCATCATAAGCGCAACCTTTTTCCTGATAAGGATTGATGGTTTCAGCAATGGCAGGCGTACCCAGCATGAAGGCGATAGGGAGTAGGGCGAGGTATTTCATCATTCATTCCTTTTTGCAGGCAGTTTCAGACGGCCTGATATTGGGATTCAAAAGTCAGCAGGGTTTCAGCAATACGGCGTGGCAATATGGCTAAAGCGTGTTCGCGCATAGATGTAGGGATACCATAGCAGGCTTCGGCAATACTGCCGGTAATGGCCGCCAAGGTATCACTGTCTCCGCCCAAGGAAACTGCCAGTCGGATGGCGTGTTCAAAATCATCGCTTTCAAGAAAGGCGGTAACCGCTTGAGGTACGGTTTCCTGACAGCTTTCGTTGAAATGATAATGCGGGCGGATTTGGTCGCAACTTTGGCTAAAGTCGTAGCCGAATTGTCGTGTAATGTTTTCTTTGATTTGCGCTTTGCCTATACCGATACGCGCCCAAAAAATGGCGGCAGCTACGGCTTGCGCGCCTTTAATACCTTCCGGGTGGTTGTGCGTTACGGCGGCGGATTGTTCGGCAAAATGCAGGGTTTCTTCCAATGTGGCAAATGCCCAACCAACGGCAGAAACACGCATGGCCGAGCCGTTGCCCCAGCTATTATAAGGTTCTGGATCTTCCCATTCTATCCATTGTGAAAAGCGGCCGCCATATGCGCCTTTAGGGCAGGGATATGCCCTACACCATCCTTGCAAAATAGAGGCCAAATTATCGATGCAGCCTTGTAAAACCCAATCGGCAATGGCAACAGTGCAAATCGTGTCGTCGGTAAAGTCGCTGTAGCGGTTGAAAATGTCAAAATCGGTGTGACGGTAGTTGTCAAACTCGAATCGTGATCCGGCAATATCGCCAATGACTGCGCCCAACATCATGACATCCTTTCTGATACTTCTATTTATATTTCAGACGGCCTTTGATATTTCCCAATCAAAAGGCCGTCTGAAAAATTACTCTTGCCAGCCGCCTAAATAAGAAACCAGTTCTTCCAACATGGTGCTGATGGCTTCGGTCATCAGGATTTGCGAGGCAAAGGCGAGGCTGGCGGCATCGTCGCCGTTGCTTTCGGCTTCTTCTTGCAAAACGTCCAGATACTGGATGCGTTTGAGCGTAAAGTCTTGAGTGAGGATGAACGCGATTTGTTCACGCCATACCAAGCCCAGCTGGGTAACGGTTTTGCCGTTTTTGACGTGTTGCACCACTTCATCGGCGGTCAGATCTTGTTTGGAAACTTTGACGACCGGAACAACATCGCCTACGCCTTTGAGTTCGCAATCACTGTCCAATTCAAAACCGCCTTCGCAGTGTCCTTGCAGCAGCCAGCTGGTCATCAGGAAGGAGGGCGATTGTTTGGTGTTGGGCAGGGCGGCTTCCAAACCACCCAACGCTTCGCGCAGTTTGGTCAGGATATTTTCCGCTTTGGCAGATGCGGCATTGTTGACCAAAAGATACCCGTGGCGCGTGTCGAAAATCGCCTGTGTGCGGCTGCTGCGCGTAAAGGCACGGGGCAGCAGGTCGTCAGTAATCTGTTCTTTTAGTTCTTGTTTTTCCTTACGGCCGACATTGCGCGCTTCGTTGTTTTGGATTTCCAAAACCTTTTCATCCAAAATATCGCGGATCACGCCGGCAGGCAGGACTTTTTCTTCTTTTTTCAAAGCAATGCGCCAAGTGTAATCGGCAGGGAAAACCAGCTCGGGCGAAAAGGAAACCGGCGTGGCAAAGCCTTCGCTAAACCAGTCCAAACCCTGACAATGGGCAAATTCGGATTGCGCCAATTTGTCGGCAAGGACTTCCAATTCGGGCAACTTGTCTTTGTTGAGCGGATAAAAACTGATTTGCTTAAACCACATGGCGAGTTTTCCTTTTTATTAAAACCGGCATTATACAGGGAAAATAACATACGGAAATCGGCAGTATCTTTAAAAAAGCAGTAAAGGCGTTGACAGAAGAAAAGGCTTTCTGTATAGTTCGCGCTTCGGTTACGCGCCCATCGTCTAGAGGCCTAGGACACTGCCCTTTCACGGCGGCAACCGGGGTTCGAATCCCCGTGGGCGTGCCAAAATTCTTAAAAAACGCTCCTGCTTTTTGTAGGGGCGTTTTTTGTTTTCAGACGGCCTGTCGCTGTGAAAATATCTTTAAATTGGTTTACAATAATGCCATTCTGAATCTTAACGAGAGAAAACAATGTTAGACATCCAATTGCTCCGCAGCAATACCGCCGCAGTTGCCGAACGTTTGGCCGCCCGCGGTTACGAGTTTGATATCGCACGTTTTAATGCTTTGGAAGAGCAACGCAAAGCCGTTCAAGTGAAAACAGAAGAGTTGCAGGCTTCACGCAACAGTATTTCCAAACAAATCGGCGCGTTGAAAGGTCAAGGCAAACACGAAGAAGCTCAAGCTGCGATGGATCAGGTTGCCCAAATCAAGGCGGATTTGGAGCAGGCTGCCGCTGATTTGGATGCGGTTCAGAAAGAATTGGATGCATGGTTGTTGACCATTCCGAACCTGCCGCACGAAAGTGTGCCTGTCGGTAAAGACGAAACTGAAAACATTGAGGTCCGCAAAGTTGGCACGCCGCGAGAATTTGACTTTGAAATCAAAGACCATGTTGATTTGGGTGAGCCTTTGGGCTTGGATTTTGAAGGCGGTGCGAAACTGTCCGGCGCGCGCTTTACCGTGATGAAAGGTCAAATCGCCCGTCTGCATCGCGCTTTGGCTCAGTTCATGCTGGACACGCACACGCTGAAACACGGCTATACCGAACATTACACGCCTTACATTGTGGATGACCTGACCCTGCAAGGTACGGGTCAACTGCCTAAATTTGCAGAAGATTTGTTCCACGTTACCCGCGGCGGCGACGAGAGCAAAAAAACGCAATATCTGATTCCGACCGCCGAAGTAACGCTGACGAATACTGTTGCCGACAGCATCGTGGCCGGCAGTGATTTGCCGTTGAAATTAACTGCGCATTCCCCATGTTTCCGCTCCGAAGCGGGCGCATACGGTAAAGACGTGCGCGGTTTGATTCGCCAGCACCAATTCGACAAAGTGGAAATGGTGCAAATCGTTCACCCGGAAAAATCATACGAAGCGCTGGAAGAAATGGTCGGCCACGCTGAAAATATTTTGAAAGCGTTGGAACTGCCATACCGCGTGATCACTTTGTGTACCGGCGACATGGGTTTCGGCGCAACTAAAACCTACGACTTGGAAGTTTGGGTTCCGGCGCAAAATACTTATCGTGAGATTTCCAGCTGCTCCAACTGCGAAGATTTCCAAGCTCGCCGCATGAAAGCGCGTTTCAAAGATGAAAACGGTAAAAACCGTTTGGTACATACTTTGAACGGCTCAGGCTTGGCTGTCGGCCGTACTTTGGTGGCGGTATTGGAAAACCATCAAAATGCCGACGGCAGCATTAATGTTCCTGCTGCGTTGCAACCGTATATGGGTGGCGTGACCAAATTGGAAGTAAAATAATCGCTGTTTAAAAGAAAAGGCCGTCTGAAACTTGGGTTCAGACGGCCTTTTCTATGATTGAGTAATTATTTGTTGTGTTGACGGAAATATTCCCATTCTTCAACGACTTTACCATCAGGCAAGTGGCACACGCCGTATTCGTTGCCGTCTTTGTCTCTTTTGATTTCGGATTTGCCGCCTTGTTTGACGCAGAATTCGGAAGCCGGATTGGCTGCGCCGAGGTTAGGAGATTCTTGTTTTTCAGAAGCGGAGCAGGCGGCCAAAGCGGTTGCGGCAGCGAGGCTGAGGATGATGGGTTTGATCATGGTGTGTCTTTCATTTGAAAGATAAAAACAAGCGGATTATAGGGGACGCTTGCGTTTAATGGCGTTAACCAGATTAAAGGCCGTCTGAAAAGTTTTCAGACGGCCTTTAGTTTAAGAAGTCAAACCGGATTATTTGGCTGCTTCGGTTTTTTCGCCTTCTTTAGCAAAGTATTTGGCGTAAATTTTATCGTATTCGCCGCTTTCGCGTACTTTTTTCAGCGCATCGTTCAACATTTTGATGGTTGCTTCGTCGCCTTTGCGTGCAGCGATACCGTAGTTTTCGATGGTGAAGTCAGGCAGGGAGATGAAATCCAAGCCTTTAGTCGGGTTGTTTTTCACATAGTTGGCAATAACCGCGCTGTCGCTGACGACGGAATCCAAACCGCCGTTTTCCAATTCTTTGATAATCAGGGGAACGCTTTCAAAGCGGGCGATTTTCGGATTGTCGTTGCCCAAGAGTTTGGAAACGGAGAAGTCGCCGGTGTAGCCGGTTACCACGCCGACTTTGGCCATGTTTTTCAGGTCTTCGGAAGAAGATACTTTTTTGCCTTTCGGAACGAGGACGACTTGGGTGATTTCAAAGTATGGGTCGCTGAAGAGCATGCTTTGTTTGCGGTCGTCAGTGATGGTTACGCCGGACATTACGATGTCCACGTCGCCGTTGTTCAGCGAAGGGAAGAGGCTTTCCCATGGCTGGTGTTTGAATTCGACTTTGAAGTTGCCGGCTTTGGCCATGGCATTCATCAAATCTACGTCAAAACCTTCTACTTTGCCGGCAGAATCCAAAGATTCAAATGGGGCAAACTCGGCGTTAGAGCCGACACGGTACACTTTATCGGCAGGAGCAGAGGCATTGTTGCTTTGACCGCCGCAGGCAGTCAGGGCAAGGGCGGAACAAGCGAGGGCAGTGGCCAGCCATTTTTTCATGTTCATGATATGTGCTTTCTTAATAAAATGTTAACGGATAAAATCTTAGTTTAGCATAATTTTGTGAACAAACTAGCTGAAATTAGTGGTCTTTTTCTCGGAAAAATGCGTAGGTTACGTCATGGAAGAGGTCGGTGTGCGGACTGTCTTCATAGCTCAATTCCGCCAACGCGTCTTCAAAGGCAAGCTGGATGGATTCTACGGCATCGTTGGCCATGTCGGAGGGCAGGGAGCGGATGAGGCCTTTGAGTGCGGTGGCGAGGACGTGGTTTTGCATACGCAAAGCGTCGTTGGCCTCTTCCAGATATTCGAGGCGTTGTTCGATGCTGCTCATGATGTATCCTTGAGTATTAAATAAAATAGTGATTATATAGTGAATTAATATTAAAATGTGACGCTTGCGCCGGCTTGCCGGATATGTCCAACCATCGGCCGCAGTTCAAGCGTTTTTTGTTTGAATGCGGTTCACAATAAAAATGAAAAAACGAGATTATTATGGAAAACAACCGTCTTGACCCCACAGCCCTCGAGGAAGAAGACCTGAATTGGGAAAAACGCTTGGAAAGATTGCGTCAGGCACGACAATTCAATACCGTGCCGACTCATGCCCCATTGGTCAAAAAATCGGACGACGCTGTCGAAGCTGCGCCCAAAACCGCGGCTAAAAAAGAATATAAATTGGATGCGGGCAATCGTGAAAAAGTGCTGGAAGAATATTTGTACCGTTGGCAGTTGGAACACAATACTGCTTTGGCTGACGATGGCGAAGCAGTGGAAACCGATGCAATGGTGGTTTTGCAGGATAACTGGTTGAGCGCGCAATCGGCATTGCAGGCCGCGGCTTCAGAGCGTCATATCGAATCGACCCGCACCGTCAGACTGAATCCGAAATCAGGTGCCGTAGATTTTGATGTGCCTGAAGTGGAAGAAACTGAAAAACCGGAAAATGATGATACGGAAGCGGCTGAAGAGGCGGTTTCAGACGGACTTGAAAAAGAACCGGCCATTAATGTCCATATCAATGTATTGAACCCGCAGGCGATTGGCCGTCGGGAAGTATTCTGCGTTTCTGAAAAAGATTTGACCGAGCGTCTGATTAAGCGTTTGCGCCCCCATGTGGCCGATGCAGTCAACGGCATGATTCGGATTGCCGTGCAAAAACAAATGGCCTTGTTCACTTACCAGTTGCAGCAAATGCTGAACGAGCAGGCGCCGGGCTTGGTGGAGGATGTATTGGAACACAACGTCAAACGTATTTTGGACGATATGAAGACTGAAATGAAATACCGCCGTTGAGTATCTGGGCCGTCTGAAAAGTTTCAGACGGCCTTTGGCATAAATTTCCCTTAAAATTTTGCGAAGCGTGTATAATGGCGGCTCACGTTTTCGTGATAAATATCCTTTCTAAATAGTTGATATGCCCGATGCAGAATCGGGCATTTTTTTTGAGATTGTTATGAATAAAAATAAAATCATTGTATTGCTGATTGCTTTGGTTGCCGTATTTGCCTATAACAAAATGCAAAACAAGCAGCCGGTACAATCGCAGAATCAGCAGAAAATAGAAGCTGTTCAAAAACAAAATAATGCGGGTAAAAAGAATGCCGATACGGCTCAGCAGCAAATCGGTTCAGGCAAAGAATCAGCCGAAGCGGTTTTGAAACAGGCGTTTGAAAACGAGCAAAGCGATATTCAGGTTGAGGGCGAGGGTACGGTATGGAAAACCCTCCCGGATGACAACAAAGGCACGCGCCATCAACGCTTTATCTTGAAGCTTTCCAGCGGTCAAACGCTTTTGGTGGCGCATAATATCGATTTGGCCGATAAAATCAAAGGCTTGAAAAAAGGTGATAAAGTAGCGTTTTACGGTGAATATGAATGGTCGGAGCAGGGCGGCGTTATCCATTGGACGCATCATGATCCGGCAGGCCGGCATACTGACGGCTGGTTGAAACACGATGGCCGCCTTTATCAGTAAAAACGGTTTTCCTGTTTTTTCAGACGGCCCGAAACACGGCCTTCGGCTTGAAAGATGGTAGAAATCGGCGCAAAATGTTAACAAGTTAAACAGACGGAAAATATTGTTTCGTCCATTGGAATACACAGTAGATTGGAGAATAAATGAACAAAAAACTTCATCCGCAAACGCTGGCCATCCGGGGCGGCAAAGAGCAGACCGAATATCGCGAACACAATCAGGCGCTGTTTTTGACCAGCAGCTTCATGTGGGAAAGCGCGCAACATGCGGCAGATTTGTTTTCCAAAAAAATTAAAGGTTTTACCTATACCCGTACAGCCAATCCGACTACTGCCGCTTTTGAAAAACGCATTGCCGCATTGGAAGGCGCAGAGCGTGCGGTAGCCACTTCGACCGGTATGTCCGCGATTCAGGCAGCGTTTTTTACCTTCTTGCAAGCCGGTGATCATGTTATTTCCAGCCGCAGCCTGTTTGGTACAACTGTCGGTTTCATCAATAACATCGTTACCAAGTTCGGCATCGAAGTCAGCCATGTATCGCCGGTTGATGTAGATGAATGGAAAGCTGCCATCAAGCCCAATACCAAACTGTTTTTCTTGGAAACTCCGTCCAATCCATTGGGCGAAGTTGCCGATTTGGAAGTGCTGGCTGAACTGGCGCACAGCATCGGCGCGCTTTTGGTGGTGGACAATAGCCTCTTATCGCCCGTCGGTTCTCAGCCTTTGAAACACGGTGCGGATATTTCCGTTTCTTCCGCAACCAAAGCCATCGACGGCCACGGCCGCGTGATGGGTGGCGTGTTGGCCGGTTCGGAAGAATTGATGACGCAAGTTGCCATGTATTGCAACTCTTGCGGTTTGGCAATGTCTCCGTTTAACGCATGGCAGTTGTTGAGCGGTGTAGAAACCTTATCGCTGCGTATGGAAAAACAGTTCGACAATGCATTAAAAATCGCCCAATGGCTGCAACAACAGCCGCAAGTCCAAGCCGTATATTACACCGGTTTGCCCGACCATCCGCAGGCAGAGCTTATCCGCAAGCAACAAAACGGTGGCGGCATCGTCATCGGCTTTGAAGTCGCCGACCAAGAATCCGCATGGAAAGTCGTGGACGGCGTGGAGCTTTTCTCCCGTACTGCCAACCTCGGCGATGTGCGTTCAACCATCACCCATCCGTGGACAACCACGCACGGCCGGATGCAGCCTGAAGAAAAACTCGCCGCCAATATCCGCCCGGGCTTGATCCGTCTCTCTGTCGGTTTGGAACACATCGACGATTTGATTGATGATTTGCAACAAGCATTGAACAAATAATCTAAAAACAAATTTCAGACGGCCTTAAATTTTAATAGGCCGTCTGAAAGCAATTAAACACACATCTTAAGAATAAAAGGAAAAAAATAATGTCTGAAGCAGAATTCGCCTCATGGGCAATGAAAATCCTCCTCACCGGCCTGATTATCTTTTTGGGCTTTATCGTTTGGAACTTGGGTAAAGAATCCAAAGCCGGCAAATTCGGCATTGCCATGCTCTTCTTGGTTTTGGGCTTGGGTGTGTTTGGATTCGTATTTAAAGAATTGCTGATTAGCTTTTTGGTATTGCCGAAGTAAGCATTACCTTGCTGGAAAACGTACAAGGCCGTCTGAAAATGTTCAGACGGCCTTTTGATTTGATGGTTTAAATGACGCCCAATTCTTGCAAGCCGCGCAGTACGCCGTCTTCATCGATACTTGGGCAGACGAATTGTGCGGCAGCTTTGGCTGCTTCTTCGCCATTGCCCATGGCAACGCCAAAGCCGACGGTTGACAGCATTTCCAAGTCGTTGAAGCTGTCGCCGAATGCCATTACTTTGCTCATATCAATGCCCAGTTTTTCCACTGCGTGGGCGATGCCCCGTGCTTTTGAACCTTCTTTGCGCAGCAGGTCCACAGCATATTCATGCCAGCGGACGGATTTGAAGCCGTGTTGTTGGGTCAGGGGTTGCAGGATTTTTTCTTCTTCCTTATCCACAAAGACCAACATTTGATAAACAGGCTGTTTGCGGAAATATTCTTTGTCCGTCAGGAAGTTGGGCAGGATATGCGATAAGCCTTCGACAACGCGCGGCGAATGGGAGGAAACGGCAATTTCTTGGTTGTTGACGAATGCGTAGTCTATTTTGTGTTGTTCAAGCAGGTTGATGGCGGTTTCTATGTCGGCAATGTCCAATGGGTAGCTTTGCAGGGGTTTGCCGCGAAAGGAAATATATTGGCCGTTGATGGTAACGAGCATGTCGATACCGCATTCTTGAATCAAGGCTTTGACTTTGGCGGGAATGGCGGCTTCCGGACGGCCGGTGGCAATGGCAGTTAAAATGCCTTTGGCTTTTAATGCGCGCATGGCTTGGGCAACCGAAGGACGTAAGGTATCCGTGTATTTTCGGTAGAGGGTGTCGTCGATGTCAAAGAAGATGATTTCAGGGTTGTTCATGGTTTACTCGTTGGGCTGGGTATACACAGCTTTCATTGAAAATTGTGTGAACAGCTTGTGTATAAATTGGTTTAGTATTTGATTGCTATTATAAAAATAAGTTCTGATTAAATTTTAGGCAGATTTTTATTTTGAGAATAAAGTGGAAAGTTATTCACAATAGGCCGTCTGAAGATTTGGTTTTCAGACGGCCTTGTTTTAAGCAATCAAACGGATATTTTCCTTGTCTTGCCTGAATTTGTTTTTAATCACAAGAGGCAGACTGCTGTCGAAATACCAGCTTCCATCAGGCAATGCCAACGCGCCGCCGGCGCAGAGCAGAGTAATGCTGTTTCCGGTCAGGGGATCGGTTTCGGTAATTTCAATTTCGTGCGCTTTGCCCCAATCGGTTACGGGGAGTAGGGCGGCCAGCTCGGTAATGCGTTGATTTTGATGTTTGATGCCGTTTGACTGGCGGCAGTTACCATTGCATTTTCCGACGGCCTCGACAGGGCAGGGTTCGCCTTTTGCGTAGCTGGTCGGCAAAATATTGAGCGAATCCGGGCAGAGTCTGTGTTCTTGCGACCATTGCGTCAAAGCGCGTTTGGCTGCTTTTTTGTGGGCAAACAAACCGTAAGGGCGCCAATTTCTGGTGCCGCTGTTTAACAAGACAATGCGTGCTTGAAGGCTGCCGTGTTCGTCAGCGATAAAGCGGACGGTAGAAAACGATGTGGACTTTTCAGACGGCATCAGTTGGTATTCCTGCATGGTCTGGGCTTTGAGCCATAATGTATGGAGCTGTCCGACTGCAGGAATAAAACGGATGGAGGTTGCGGCTTTGATGTGCGGCGGCAGTTTTTTGCTGTGCAGCAGGGTAGCGGTTTCACTGTATGCGCGTTCATGTGCTTCAATGGCTTGGGCTTTGCCGAAATGGTCAAACCAAACCAATACGCCGTAACTGTCGGGCAGGGCATAGAGCTGTTGGGCAAGCGAATCAGGCAGCCAAGTGGGCAACATTTTCGGATTCATCAATACACGGACGTGTTCGTCCCATTGTTGATGATTTTTTTCTGCCAGACTTAATTCGAGATAATCACACAATGCGGTAACATCGGTCATGGCGCGGTGGCGGTTGGCCGTCTGAATGCCGGTGCGTTCGATAATGCTGTCGAGGCTGTGTTTGTAAAACTCAGGATACAGGCGGCGCGACAGTTGAACTGTACAGAGCGAGGGTGCGGCAAAGTCAGTATGGATACGGGCAAACTCGTGGCGCAGGAAGGTGTAGTCAAAGCGGCTGTTGTGTGCAACAACCACTGCACCTTGCAACAGCGGCAACAAATCGGCTGCAATATCGGCAAAGACAGGCGCGTTTTTCACCGTTTCATCATGAATTCCGGTCAGTCTGGCAACAAATTCGGGAATGCTGCGGCAAGGATTGACCAATTGCTCGTAATGTGTGGCGCGTCCTTGCTCAAAACGAACAAGGGCGACTTCCGTTATCCTGTCTTGATAGAAATTTCCACCGGTCGTCTCCAAATCCACCACGACCACAGGTCGTCCCAAACGGGAAAATGCTTCGGATAAGAGCGGCCAGCGTGCGAAATCTGACATTTTATTCTCTGTAAATTCAATAGCAAATGCGCATTTTACACGCTGTCTGCAAGTTTTCCAAATTAAACGCTTGACAGTAAACAGCCCTCTCTTTATAATTCAAATCTTTCTTGATGCACCCGTAGCTCAGTTGGATAGAGTATCTGGCTACGAACCAGAGGGTCGGGCGTTCGAATCGCTCCGGGTGCGCCACAGAGAATCTCCGCGCCCATCGTCTAGCGGTTAGGACATCGCCCTTTCACGGCGGTAACCGGGGTTCGATTCCCCGTGGGCGTGCCAGTTTATAAAAAAGCGCAATCTGTTTCGGATTGCGCTTTTTTGCGTCTATCAGTTTTGAAATGATTTGAACCTCTCTTTTTATCAGTTAACGCTGGTTGGTATTTGTCATAATATACTAAAAGCATTTATTATTACATATCTAATAATCATAATTTAAGGGAAAACGTTCATGGCGTGGTGGTTTGTGTTGCCTGCTTGGGTGGTTGGGGTAGTGCTTTCGTTTGCGTTGCCGTTTGTGCCGCCATGGTGGGTTTGGTTGGCTGTAATTATTGGCGCGCTTGCGTTGTGTCGAAGATTTGCTGTGGCTTGGTTGGTGCTGGCTGTTTGCGTGGGCATGGCGTTTGGTGTGTGGCGGACTGGGCTGGTTTTGGCTGGTCAATGGCCTGTGGGGGAGGCTGCGGCTAAAGTTTTGATGGTTGAAGTGGCGGATATGCCGCGTGATGATGGTCGGCGCGTGCAGTTTGCGGCAAGGGCTTGGGATGAGCGTGGGCAGGTTTTTGATTTGATGTTGTCGGATTATCAGCGGCGCGATTGGGTGGTGGGCAGCAGGTGGTCTGTATCGGCTCGGGTAAGGCCGGTAATCGGTGAAGTGAATGTGCGCGGTTTGAACCGTGAAACATGGGCTTTGGCCAATGGTATCGATGGCATGGGTACTTTGGGGCGCGACAGGAAACTCGTGCGGCAAGGTGGTGGTTTTGGTTTGGCTGATATGCGTGATGCGGTAAGCCGGAGTTGGCAGAGAACGGCGGACAAATATCCTGAGTTTTCAGACGGCATAGGGCTGATGCGTGCTTTGAGTATTGGCGAGCAATCGGCGTTGCGGCCGCCTTTGTGGCAGGCATTCCGTCCTTTGGGGTTGACGCACTTGGTCAGCATTTCGGGCTTGCATGTGACGATGGTGGCGGTATTGTTTGCCTGGCTGATTAAGCGAATTTTCCGTTATTTGCTGTGGATTCCGGCAAAACCGCGTGTGTGGATATTGGCTGGCGGTTTTGCTGGTGCTTTGTTTTATGCGCTTTTGGCCGGTTTTTCTGTACCGACGCAACGCAGTGTGTTGATGTTGGCTGCGTTTGCGTGGGCATGGTGGCGCGGCAGTGGCGGCTCGGGCTGGACGGCGTGGTGGCAGGCCTTGGCCGTTGTTTTGCTGTTGGACCCGTTGGCAGTATTGGGCGTGGGAACTTGGTTGTCTTTCGGCTTGGTTGCTGCTTTGATTTGGGCTTCATCAGGTCGTCTGAAAGAGTCGGGCTGGCGTTTGGCTGTACGGGGGCAATGGGCGGCAACGGTGTTGTCGGTGGTATTGCTGGGCTATTTGTTTGCTTCGTTACCTTTGCTCAGTCCGTTGGTTAATGCGCTGGCTATTCCTTGGTTTTCTTGGGTGTTGACGCCGTTGGCTTTGCTGGGTTCGGTTTTTCCGTTTGAACTTGTTCAGTTGGTAGCGGCATTTTTGGCGGAATATACTTTACGCGGTTTGGTATGGCTGGCTACGGTATCGCCTGAATTTGCCGTCGCAGCGGCGCCTGTGCCTTCGCTGGTGTTGGCGATGATGGCGGCTTTGCTGTTATTGCTGCCCAAAGGAATGGGCTTGAAACCTTGGGCATGTCTGGTTTTATTGGGTTTTGTGTTTTACCGTCCTGCCAAGCTGGAGGAAGGGATGGCAAGAGTTACGGTGATGGATGCAGGACAAGGTTTGTCGGTGTTGGTGCAAACGCGCAACCGCAATCTTTTGTTTGATACAGGAACGGAGCAAGTGGCGCAAACAGGTATTGTGCCGAGTTTGAATGCTATGGGTGTGCGCCGTTTGGACAGCCTGATTTTGTCGCACCATGATATTGATCATGACGGTGGTTTTCAAAGTGTAGCGGCTGTCGGTACCGATAAATTGCTTGCCGGACAACCTGAGTTTTATCCGAATGCAGAGTTTTGCCAAGAAGACAAATGGCAATGGGACGGCGTAGATTTTGAGTTGCTCAGGCCGTCTGAAAATACGGGCAAGGAAGATAACGACCAAAGCTGCGTATTGCGTGTCGTGGCAAACGGCAAAGCCTTGTTGATAACCGGCGATTTAGGCGTGAAGGGCGAGGCCGGTTTGATTGAGAAATACGGCAATGCGCTGTATAGCCAAGTGTTGGTATTGGGCCATCACGGCAGCAGCACGGCTTCGTCGGGCAGCTTTCTGCATACGGTTTCGCCGCAATATGCCGTGGCATCCAGCGGCTATGCCAATGCCTACAAACATCCGACCGTTGCCGTACAAAATCGTGTCCGCGCGCACGGCATTACTTTGTTGAGAACGGATTTGTCAGGCGCGTTGGTGTTTGCTTTGGGACAGGGCGATATATTTCAAGGCCGTTTGAAAAAGGATAAGTTTTATTGGCAGAAGAAACCGTTTGAGTAAAAAGGATAAAAGGCCGTCTGAAAGACTTTTCAGACGGCCTTAATATTTTTTATTGACGGGCGTTATCCAAATTTTGTGTGAATCCAATTGTGGATAGGTTGGTTTGATATTTGATAATAAAGAATAAATTAATCGTGATGAAAAAATAGGCAGTTTAGAAATAGGGGAATAATCACAAAGTTATTAGTAATATCGGCTGATGGTTGTTTTAAAGTTTAAGGCCGTCTGAACCTGATATTTCATGTTCAGACGGCCTTAAACTTTGTGTTTGTTAACTATATAATATCCGACCCATCTGTTTAAAAAGGCAATCCCCATGAACACCATACGCACCAAAATTTGCGGTATTACCCGACCTGAAGACGCGCTGGCCGCGGCCGAATTGGGCGCGGATGCCATCGGGCTGGTGTTTTACGCCAAGAGCAAACGGGCAGTGAATATTGAGCAGGCGCAGGCGGTTGTGAAAAACCTGCCGCCGTTTGTATCGGTGGTGGCCTTGTTTGTGAATGAAAACGAGCAAACCATCCGTAAGATTTTGTGTCAGGTGCCGATAGATGTGATTCAGTTTCACGGCGATGAAGACGATGATTTTTGCCGTCGGTTTGACCGCCCGTATTTGAAGGCCGTGCGTGTACAGTCAGCTGCCGATATTCAGACGGCCTGTGCCAAATTTCCGAATGCCCGCGCCTTGCTGTTTGATGCTTATCATCCGACCGAATACGGCGGTACGGGACAAAGTTTCGATTGGACCATGTTGCACGGCAATATCGGCAAACCGTGGATACTTGCCGGAGGATTGACTGCGGAAAACGTTGCCGAAGCGGTAAAAATCAGTGGCGCTGCGGCGGTAGATGTGTCCGGCGGCGTAGAAATCTCCGGTGGGGTTAAGAGCAGGGATAAAATGGCGGCGTTTATTCAGGCAGTAAAGGCCGTCTGAAATTTTGTTTGAATGAAAAACAACCGGAATACAGATATGCAAGAGCCAATCGTCGAGTCCCACCCCTTTGCAGCCTTGTTGCCACCGCAGGCAACAGTCATGATGATGGGGACGTTTCCGCCTAAAGAAGAAAAACACGCGATGCAGTTTCATTATCCGAATTTTCAAAACGATATGTGGCGTGTGTATGGGTTGGTGTTTTTTGGTGATGCGACGCATTTTCAAAAGCAGGGCGAAAAGGCGTTTGATGCCGATAAAATCAAAGCGTTTTTGAGTGAGAAGGGGATTGCATCCTGTCCGACCGTGTTGAAGGCAATACGCGAACATGGTAATGCTTCGGATAAGTTTTTAAAAGTGATAGAAACCGTCGATTTAGCGGCAGTATTGGCACAAATGCCCGAGTGCCGCCATCTTTGCACCACTGGCGGCAAGGCAACCGAAGTTTTGTTGGAGATTCAAGGCAGCGGCATGAAAATGCCGAAGACCGGTGAAACAGTACTGTTCCCCTATGCTGGACGTGAGTTAACCCTGACGCGCCTGCCCTCGACTTCGCGTGCCTATCCTTTGAGTTTGGCGAAAAAAGCGGCGGCGTATCGGGCTTTTTTTGAAACGGCTGGATTGACTGTTTTTCAGGAGTAAGGCGATGGACCGTTATGAAATTTCTTTAATGACGTTTATGGCTTTGTGGTGGCTTTTTAATGTCGTCTCAGTGTGGCTGAAGGCCAAACAATGGCATATCAAGGTATTGTTGGGCGGAACGCTTTTGTATGTGATACAAATATCTGCAGTCATTATGTCTGTTAACGGCCTTAATTGGATATTTTTGAACGTAAGCACTATAAATACCAATGAGTTGATTATTGCTTTGCTTGTGCTTAACTTTTTGGGTTGTTGGTTGCTGGCGCTGTGGCTGGGGATGTTGGTATTAAAACTATGCATGAGAAACAAAAACAAAGAAAAATATATTGCGCCGCCGTTGGGTACGGCATTGATTGCAACATCGAGCTGTACGCTGTTGTTCCTATTTTGTCTGCTGATATTATTATTCAATTAGTTGCCGACAAGATGAATGGAAAACAGCTATAATTGCTGACAATTTTTACTTTCAGACGGCCTTTTACTGAATCAGGCCGTCTGAAACCATAAAACGAACAAGGAAAAATCCCATGAAAAATTATCACGCTCCCGACGAGAACGGCTTTTTCGGCGAACACGGCGGCCTGTACGTTTCCGAAACCCTGATTCCTGCTTTGCAAGAATTGGCAGAAGCCTATAAAGCAGCGAAAGAAGATCCTTCATTTTGGGAAGAGTTCCGCCATGATTTGAAACACTATGTCGGCCGACCCAGCCCTGTTTACCATGCCGCGCGATTGTCCGAGCATTTGGGCGGCGCGCAAATCTGGCTGAAGCGTGAAGATTTGAACCACACCGGCGCACACAAAGTGAACAACACCATCGGTCAGGCATTGCTCGCCCGCCGCATGGGTAAAAAACGCGTGATTGCCGAAACCGGCGCGGGTCAGCACGGCGTGGCTTCTGCCACCGTCGCCGCACGCTTCGGCATGACTTGCGATGTGTACATGGGCGCGGACGATATCCAACGTCAAATGCCCAATGTGTTCCGTATGAAGCTGCTTGGTGCGAACGTGGTCAGTGTTGACAGCGGCAGCCGTACATTGAAAGACGCGATGAACGAAGCCATGCGCGAATGGGTGGCGCGTGTGGATGATACGTTCTACATCATCGGCACTGCCGCAGGCCCTGCGCCGTATCCTGAAATGGTACGCGATTTCCAATGCGTGATCGGCAATGAAGCCAAAGAGCAAATGTTGGAAGCCATCGGCCGCCAACCTGATGTTGCCGTTGCCTGCGTAGGCGGCGGCTCGAACGCCATCGGTTTGTTCCATCCCTATATCGAAGAAGAAAACGTACGTTTGGTCGGCGTAGAAGCAGGCGGTTTGGGTGTGGATACGCCCGATCACGCCGCACCGATTACCAGCAAAGCCCCTATCGGCGTATTGCACGGTTTCCGCAGCTATTTGATGCAGGACGAAAACGGCCAAGTTTTGGGTACGCACTCTGTTTCCGCAGGATTGGACTACCCAGGCATCGGCCCGGAACACAGCCATTTGAACGACATCAACCGTGTGGAATACACCGTTGCCAAAGACGACGAAGCACTTGAAGCCTTTGATTTGCTCTGCCGTTTTGAGGGCATTATTCCTGCGCTGGAGTCCAGCCATGCCGTTGCTTGGGCGGTGAAAAACGCGCCTAAAATGAGCAAAGACCAAGTGATTTTGGTCAACCTCTCTGGTCGTGGCGATAAAGACATTAATACCGTGGCGAAACTCAAAGGCATTGAGTTGTAAGCCTTATTGATTGAGCAGCAAAGGCCGTCTGAAAAAGCTGGATTTCAGTCTTTCAGACGGCCTTTGTTTCCGTAATGATTAGCGTAGTATTTTATCCGCGCAAACTCTATTAAGTATCGGCGGCTAAGGAAATTTATCCTTCCAAACCGAGCTTGTACGCTTTCTAAACCGATTATTCAAGTTATCCATCACCATGAAACATTTAGCAATCCATCTAAAACTATTGGGCATGGCGGCGTTTTGGGGCGCATCTTGGCCGATGGGGCGGATGCTGGGACAGGCGTTGCCGCCTTTAACGGGCGGTATGCTGCGCTTTTTGACGGCGGCAATCTTGCTTTTGGGCTGGCTGTTTGCACGGTATCGATTGCGTACTTTGGCAGTTTTGTCGCGCAAACAATGGCTTGGATTGGCACTGGCGGCGGCATTCGGCGTATTTGGTTTTACTGTGTTGTCTATGCTGGGTTTGCAGCGGATTCCTGCTTCAAGGGCGACGGTGTTGGTCACGTTCAATCCTGTGTTGACGATGTTTTTTGCGGCTTTGCTGTTTGGCGAGAAGCTCAACGGCAAGATTGTGTCGGGCATGTTGTTGGCAGTGGCAGGTTCGATATGGGCGGTCACGCATGGCGAGATTGCGGCATTTTTGTCGGGCGGCGGCATAGGGTGGGGCGAAGTGCTGGTGTTTTTCAGCCTTTGCTGCTTGGTTACTTATACGATGATAGGTAGGGCGGTGTTGCAGGGGATTGATGCGCTGACGGTCACCGTGGCTACCGCTTGGCTGGGTGCAATGATGTTGCTGCCGCCTGCGCTGATTTCAGACGGCCTGCCGTTTGGTATGCTTGCCGAAATGGACGGCAGGGGCTGGTTTGCTTTGATTGGGTTGTCTGTCGGGGCAACGGTCTTGAGCTATGCGTGGTATTTTGAAGGCGTGAAGACTTTGGGTGCCGGCAGCGCGGCGGCGTACATCACTTTGGTGCCGGTATTCGGCATTTTGTGTTCCGCTTGGTTTTTGGGCGAGGCATTGCATGTTTCCTTGGTTGTCGGCTGTTTGGCGGCGGTGAGCGGATTGGCGTTGATGCAGTACGGAAGACGTGCCGTCTGAAAAGGTAAATATGTTATATAATAATGAAACTGATCAAACCATTGTTTTCAACATGTCTGAACATTCCTCCCTGCTCGATTTCGACCGTACCCATCTGCTCCATCCCTATACTTCCATGACCGACCCATTGCCTGTTTATCCGGTGCGCCGAGCGGAAGGTGTACACATCGAATTGGCGGACGGCACGCGGCTGATTGACGGGATGTCGTCTTGGTGGTGTGCGATACACGGCTACAATCATCCCGTTTTGAATCAGGCGGTTGAGGCGCAGATTAAGCAGATGTCGCATGTGATGTTCGGCGGTTTGACGCATGAGCCTGCGGTGGAGCTAGGCAAATTGTTGGTCGGGATTTTGCCGCAGGGGCTGGACCGTATTTTTTATGCGGATTCGGGTTCGGTTTCGGTGGAAGTCGCGTTGAAGATGGCAGTGCAATACCAGCAGGCGCGGGGTTTGACCGCGAAGCAGAATATTACGACGGTACGGCGCGGGTATCACGGCGATACTTGGAACGCGATGTCGGTCTGCGATCCGGAAACGGGGATGCACCATATTTTCGGCAGCGCTCTGCCGCAGCGTTATTTTGTCGATAATCCGAAAAGCCGTTTCGACGATGAATGGGACGGGGCGGATTTGCAGCCTGTCCGCGCCTTGTTTGAAGCACATCATGCGGATATTGCCGCCTTTATTTTGGAACCGGTCGTGCAGGGCGCGGGCGGCATGTATTTTTATCATCCGCAATATCTTCGCGGATTGCGCGATTTATGCGACGAATTTGATATCGTGTTGATTTTTGACGAAATTGCCACCGGATTCGGGCGCACGGGCAAGATGTTTGCCTGCGAACACGCGGAGGTCGTGCCGGATATTATGTGTATCGGCAAGGGCTTGAGCGGCGGCTATATGACGCTGGCGGCGGCAATCACTTCGCAAAAAGTTACCGAAACAATTTCGCGCGGCGAAGCGGGTGTGTTCATGCACGGCCCGACATTTATGGCAAACCCGCTGGCGTGTGCCGTTGCCTGCGCTTCGGTCAAACTGCTTTTGTCCCAAGATTGGCAGGCAAATATCCGCCGCATCGAAAGCATCTTAAAAGGCCGTTTGAAAGCTGCATGGGACATTCGCGGCGTGAAAGACGTGCGCGTTTTGGGTGCTATCGGGGTGATCGAGCTGGAAAAAGGTGTGGATATGGCGCGTTTTCAAGCGGATTGCGTGATGCAGGGCATTTGGGTGCGTCCATTCGGCAGGCTGGTGTACCTCATGCCGCCTTACATTATTTCAGACGGCCTCTTAACCGAACTTGCCGACAAAACCGTGCACATTTTGAAGGAACACAACAAATGAAAGGCGTTTACTTCGTCAGCGGCATTGATACGGACATTGGCAAAACCGTCGCCACCGGCATGTTGGCAAAACAATTATTGCAGCAAGGCAAAAGCGTAATCACGCAAAAGCCTGTGCAAACTGGTTGCCAAGACATCGCTGAAGACATCGCCGTCCACCGTAAAATCATGGGCATACCCATGCAGGAAGCCGACAAGCAAGGGCTGACCATGCCCGAAATCTTCAGCTATCCCGCCTCGCCCCATCTCGCCGCCCGTCTTGGCGGCAGGGCTTTGGATTTGGACAAAATCCGTACCACCACTCAAGAGTTGGCGACGCAATACGAAATCGTCTTGGTCGAAGGCGCGGGTGGATTGATGGTTCCGCTGACGGAAAATCTATTAACCATTGATTATATTCAGCAACAAGATTATCCCGTCATCCTCGTTACCAGCGGACGGCTCGGCAGTATCAACCACACCCTGCTCAGCTTCACCGCGCTCAAACAATACGGCATCAGCCTGTACAGCCTGATTTTCAACCATATTCACGACAGCAAAGATGAAACCGTTGCCGGCGATACTTTGGAATATCTTAAAGGCCGTCTGAAAGATGAGTTTCCCGAAGCCAAATGGCAGGAGTTGGCCAAGACAGGGGTGTCAGATGGAGCTTGATATACCGCGTGGCACGCTTTGTTCACATGCCGAAGCTTCAAGTCTTTTGCCGTCTAAGGCCGAACATCTACTGACTGTTTCTTCGCTAACCGCCGCTCTGCGCGCATCAGGCAAGGATTTTTCAGTCGAGCCCGTGTATTTGGGTTTGACGAAGGGAGCAGAAAACGGAGACGAAATCTTTGTGCGCGATGTTTTGCTGAAACTGGACGGCGAAACAGTGATACAAGCTAGAAGCGCGTGCAGACCGGATAGCCGTCTATGGACAGAATTATTGGATTGCGGAACGCAGCCTTTGGGCGAGCGCCTGTTTGACGGTACATTGCCGTTGAAACGTTCGGATTTTGAGTTTCTTCGTTTTGAAGATTCCGACCATCCATCTTTCAGACGGCCTGTTACCGCGCGCCGCTCGTATTTCGATTGGAACGGCGAAACATTGGAATTAACAGAATATTTCTTATTGAAATTAATGGATTTATACCGATAAGGCTGTCTGAAAATAAAACCGATTACCGATGTTTGTCATAATTCTGTTATAATACAATAAATTAAATTGTTAAGATTTGTTTGATTTTAGACGGCAATAAATTATAATAAGAGCTAAGGCTCTAAAATGCCTTTCATTCAGCATCAATACATATACAACGACACATTACACCAATGAACATACGGCGCTTTTTCCTACAATTTTTACCGCGTTACGCTGTCGGACGGATGGTGATATACGCCAAACTGATGCGCATCGACAAACCCATCGGCACCCTGCTTTTGCTGTGGCCGACTTATTGGGCATTGTGGATTGCGTCTAAAGGTGTTCCCGACGCGGATATTTTTATTGCCTTTACCGCAGGTACATTTCTGATGCGCAGCGCAGGTTGCGTCGTGAATGACTTTGCCGACCGCAATTTTGACGGTGCAGTAGAGCGCACCAAAAACCGCCCGTTTGCCAAAGGCTTGGTTTCCAAAACTGAAGCGCTGCTTTTGACTGTCATGCTGTGTCTGATGGCCGCTTTATGCTTGGTACCGCTCAACCGTTTTACTTGGCTGATGAGCCTTCCGGCCTTGTTCCTGGCCGTTACATATCCTTTTACCAAACGCTTTTTCCCATTGCCGCAGTTTTATTTGGGGCTGGCATTTTCGTTCGGCATTCCCATGGCCTTTGCCGCCGTGCAAGGCCGAGTGCCTCCCGAAGCATGGCTGATGTTTACCGCCAATGCCTTATGGACGCTGGCTTACGACACGATTTATGCCATGGCGGACAAAGAAGATGATTTGAAAATCGGCATTAAAACTTCGGCAATCACATTTGGCGAACACGACATTAGCGCAACCATGCTTTGCCATTTTTGGTTTACGGTATTGATGGTAGTGTTGGGTATCAAAATCGGCGCAACTTGGCCGTATTGGCTGGTATTGCCGATAACCGCGTATTGGCAGTGCCAACAATATGCGGCCATCCGTACTCGCGACCGTCAGTTGTGCTTCCAAACGTTTTTGGCCAACAACCGCATCGGCTTGGCGTGGTTTTGCGGATTGGTCTGCCATTATTTCTGGTTGTTTTTGGTTTCCAAATTGTTTTAAAAAACTAGGTTGAGGCCGTCTGAAAAGGAAGGGAAAAGGGGTATGCCGGACATACCCCTTTTTATTTGAATCATAGTTTGTCTAATGATAGAATTTTTACTTTAAATTCAATATAAGCAAACAGTTGGATTATTTTTAGCTCGTTAAAAAATATCAAAAACAACATGGAAAATGTTAGCAGGGCGAGTGTAAATTACGCCTTCAGGATTGAGATTTGCACCGACAATCGGTACAATCCCATTGTTTTGCGACATTTAAAAGAGATACACATGAGCCTGATCGGCGAAATTTTACCTTTGTCCCATATCGTTTTGGATTTGGAAGTCAGCAGCAAAAAGCGTCTGTTTGAAGAGGCTGCACAGCTGCTGGAGAATGAAGCAGAATTACCGAATACCAATGTGTTCGACTGCCTGTTTGCCCGTGAAAAACTTGGTTCGACCGGTTTGGGGCAGGGGGTGGCGATTCCTCACGGTCGTCACGCATGCGTGAAAAAAGCCACCGGTGCGTTTATCCGCACCAAAGAGCCGGTTGCCTTTGATGCGCCTGACGGTAAACCCGTTTCCCTGATTTTCATTCTGCTTGTGCCTGAAAACGCTACCGGCGAACATTTGGAAGTCTTGTCCAAACTGGCCGGCAGATTCTCTCAAAAAGCCATCCGTGAAGCGTTGATGGCCGCGACTTCTGCCGAAGAAGTACGCACACTCCTGAGCGAAGAGTAATTCATGCCCAGCATATCCGTCCGCCGCCTGTTTTCCGACAATCAGCACAAACTCGAACTCGCTTGGGCTGCCGGCAATTCCGGCGCGGACAACCGTATCGGTGTCGAAGCCGATAAACCCGTCTTGGCCTTGGTCGGCCACTTAAACTTTATCCATCCCAACCAAATTCAAGTTGTCGGCGTAGCCGAAGCCGAATATTTACGCCGTCTGGAATCGGGCGAACTTAACTATGATTTCGGTGAGCTTTTCGACATCCCCATGTCTTTGGTCATCGTCGCCAACGGTTTGCCGGTTTCGCCCAAATTACGCGATTATTGCCATACCAACAGTATCCCTCTGCTGACTTCCAAACAGGAAAGCCCGCACTTGATGGACGTTTTGCGGATTTATCTGCAACGCACATTGGCGACTTCCACCATCAAGCACGGCGTATTTTTGGATGTATTTGAAGTGGGCGTACTCATTACCGGGCAATCCGGCTTGGGTAAGAGTGAATTGGCATTGGAGCTGATTTCGCGCGGCCACAGCCTGATTGCCGATGATGCAGTCGAACTTTTCCGTACCGGTCCAGAAATGCTGGAAGGTCGTTGCCCGCCGATGCTGCGTGATTTCCTCGAAGTACGTGGCTTGGGCATACTCAATATCCGCCATATTTTTGGCGAAACCTCCATCCGTCCGAAAAAAATCCTCCAGCTGATTATCAATTTGGTTCCGGCCGACGACGGATACATGAAACAACTCGATCGATTGAGCATCCGTACCGAAACTGAATCTATCCTCAACGTCAGCATCCGTTCCGTTACCCTGCCTGTTGCAATCGGTCGAAACTTAGCAGTATTGGTTGAAGCTGCAGTGCGCAATTACATCCTTCAATTGCGCGGTAAGGACAGCACCAAAGAATTCCTCGAACGCCATCAAACACAACTCAAAGAAAACGAACAAAACCATGAAAATCGTCCTGATTAGCGGCTTATCCGGCTCAGGAAAATCCGTAGCCCTCAAGCAGCTTGAAGATTTGGGCTATTACTGTGTCGATAACCTTCCTTTGGAAATGCTTCCGTCGTTGGTCTCGCTCCATATCGAACGTGCCGATGAAACCAAACTCGGTGTCAGTGTTGACATCCGTTCCGGTATCAATATTCAGGAAGCGCAAGAGCAAATCCAATATTTGCGTAATGAAGGGCATCAAGTCGAAGTCCTCTTTATTGAAGCAGAAGAGGGCGTGTTGGTTCGCCGCTTCTCAGAAACCCGCCGCGGCCATCCTTTGTCCGGCCATAATCTGACCTTGTTGGAAAGCCTGCAAAAAGAACGCGAATGGCTCTTTCCGCTTAGAGACATCGCATATTGCATCGATACGTCCAAAATGAACGCACAGCAGCTGCGTTATGCCGTGCAACAATGGCTCAATATTGAACGTGTCGGTTTGCTGGTCATTCTTGAATCCTTTGGTTTCAAATACGGCGTTCCCAACAATGCCGACTTTATGTTTGATATGCGCAGCTTGCCCAATCCGTATTACGATCCGGAATTGCGCCCCTTTACCGGCATGGATAAGCCTATTCAAGATTATTTGGGCCAGCAGCCGTTGGCTCAAGAAATGGTTGATGACATCGACCATTTTATTAGCCGCTGGTTGCCGCGCCTGCAACAAGAGAGCCGCAGTTATGTAACGATTGCCATCGGTTGTACCGGCGGTCAGCACCGCTCCGTTTATGTTGTGGAAAAACTGGCCGAACGCCTCAAAGGCCGTTACGAACTCCTTGTCCGCCATCGTCAGGCACAAAGCTTGGCAGGACGCTAACTTGCCGTTTCAGACGGCCTCAAAGGAAGAAACCATGAAAAAAATCAGTCTGACCGCATTATCTCTGCTTATCTTGACCGCCTGTGCAACAGAGCCTGTTACTGCTTACCGTTGGCACCGTACCGGTGCGAGCGAAGCTGAAGTTTCCCGCCAAATCAATACCTGCAAATCACAAGTTCAAAATGGAACCAAACGTGGCAATACATCCAAAACGTTTGAGCAATGTATGGATGAAGCAGGTTATTACAGCTATGAACATGGCAACCTCTAAATCCTGATTGACCGATTATCCCAATACCGAGGCCGTCTGAAAAACAATGATTTTTCAGACGGCCTCAGATACGAATAGAAAGAATAAAAAGACATGGCTATCCAATGGTTTCCCGGCCACATGAACAAGGCAAAAAAAGCCATCGCCGAACGCATTAAAAGCGTTGATATGGTGATTGAGATGCTGGACGCGCGTATGCCTGCTTCCAGCGAAAACCCTTTGCTTGCCCAGTTGTCCAAAGGCAAGCCCAAACTGAAAATTTTAAACAAGCAAGATCTTGCCGATCCCGAGCGTACCAAAGTTTGGCTCGAACACTACAACAGCCGCCAAGATACCCGTGCCATTGCGCTTGATTCTTCCGAAACCGGCGCACATGGCAAAATTACCCAAGCCTGCCGTGCCATGATTCCGCATCGCCAAGGTATCGAGAAGCCGCTGCGTGTCCTGATTTGCGGTATCCCCAACGTTGGCAAATCCACCTTGATTAACGGCATGATCGGCAAAAAATCTGCCAAAACCGGCAACGAACCCGGTATTACCAAAGCCGAACAGCGCCTTTTCCTTGCCGACGATTTCTGGCTGTACGATACCCCCGGTATGTTGTGGCCGAAAATTATCGTTGAAGAAGGCGGTTACAACCTTGCAGCTGGCGGTGCAGTTGGACGCAACGCGCTGGATGAAGAAGAAGTGGCACTTGAGCTTTTGGATTACCTCCGCCGCCATTATCTGGCCCTGTTGCAAGAGCGCTATCAGGCCGACAAAGATCCAAGCAGCCATTGGGACGATACTTCTTGGCTTGAGTGGATTGCCAAAAAACGCGGTGCGGTTTTGAGCGGCGGACGGGTCAACTACCAAAAGGCCGCTGAAAATATCCTGACTGATTTCCGCGAAGGCAAAATCGGCAGAATCACGCTGGAAACGCCAAATCAATGGGAAACTTGGCTGAAAAAAGCCAGACAGAAAGAGGCCGAACTTAAAGCCATTCGCGAAGCCAGAAAGGCGGAAAGAAAAGGGCAGTAGCCTTCAGCCGATTAATATAAAAGGCCGTCTGAAATCTATTTTCAGACGGCCTTTTGTTGGAATAGACAATTTAGAGGGCGGTACGGCTGAAGCTGTCCAGAGCTTTATCGGTTTGGATTTGGTTGAACTGCATGATGGTTTTGTCGCCTTGTTTTTCGTCCAATTCGATTTTTCGTACTAGCGTATCGCCGTTGATTTCGATACGGTTGAAGATTTGGCGGGTAATGGCGGTTTTCGGGGTCAGGGTCAACGTCCATTTTTTCTCGTTGCCGTTTAATTTCAAATCAAATTGTTTTTCCAAACCTTGGGTATTGCCGCCCAAAAGGTCGAGGAAGAGTTTGATTTGGCGGCTTTGGCCGTTGAGCTTGCTGGCATTTGGGTTGACCCATTGGCTGCCGTTCCATTGCATGATGCCGTCTGAACGAACGCGCAGGGTAGTTTCAAATGGTTTTTGCATTTTCCAGAGCAGGCCTTTTTGTGGCACAAGGGTAAAGCTGCCGCTGGTGGTCATGGGTTTGCTGAGGGATTTGAGCTGGCGTTGTTGGACAAAATTGCCTTGCACGTTTTGCGGTTTTTGCAGGGTTTGTGCCAATTCGGCAGGGGAAAATGCCCATAAAGCCGGAGCGCTGATGAGGAGAGTAAGAGAAAGAATGGTTTTTTTCATTGTGTTTCCATAAGGTTTGAGGCCGTCTGAAAGTTCAGACGGCCTTTAATTGCTTTAATTATAAGGCTGACAAGGCCTGATTAAAGGTTGCGCTCGGACGCATTGCTTGTGCAGCTTTTTCAGGATTGGCTGCGTAGTAGCCGCCGATGTCGACCGCTTTGCCTTGTACGGCAGAGAGTTCTTCAACGATTTTGGCTTCGTCGGCAGTCAAAGCGGCTGCCAATGGCGCAAATGCGGCTTTCAGTTCGGCATCTTTGTCTTGCGCTGCCAATTCTTGCGCCCAGTAGAGGGTAAGGTAGAAATGGCTGCCGCGGTTGTCGAGTTCGCCTGCTTTGCGTTTAGGCGATTTGTCGTTCAACAGCAGTTTTTCGGTGGCTGCATCCAAAGTGTCGGCGAGGACTTGGGCTTTGGTATTGCCGGTTTTTTGCGCCAGATGTTCAAACGATACGGCGAGTGCGAGGAATTCGCCCAAAGAGTCCCAACGTAAGTGGTTTTCTTCGAGGAATTGTTGAACATGTTTCGGTGCAGAACCACCCGCGCCGGTTTCAAACATACCGCCGCCATTCATCAATGGAACGATAGACAGCATTTTCGCACTGGTACCCAGTTCCAAAATTGGGAACAAGTCGGTCAGGTAGTCACGCAGGACGTTACCGGTTACGGAGATGGTGTCTTCGCCGTTTTTCAGACGGCCTAAGCTGAATTTAGCGGCTTCTTCAGGAGCGAGGACGCGGATGTCGAGGCCGTTTGTATCCAGTTCGGCAAGGTAAGCTTTAACCTTGGCGAGCAGGCTCTTGTCGTGTGGACGGTTTTCATCGAGCCAGAACACGGCTGGTGTATTGCTCAGACGGGCGCGGTTGACGGCGAGTTGTACCCAGTCTTTAACTGGAGCGTCTTTGGTTTGGCACATACGCCAGATGTCGCCGGCTTCAACGTCGTGTTGCATCAGGACATTACCTGCTGCATCAATGACTTGAACTTGGCCGTCAGCTTCGATTTCGAAAGTTTTGTTGTGCGAACCGTATTCTTCGGCTGCTTGCGCCATCAGGCCGACGTTAGGAACGGTACCCATGGTTGTCGGGTCAAACGCGCCGTGTTCGCGGCAGAAGTCGATGGTTGCTTGGTAAACACCAGCATAGCTGCTGTCAGGAATGACGGCTTTGGTGTCTTGCGCTTTGCCGTCTTTATCCCACATACGACCGGAATTACGAATCATCGCAGGCATAGAAGCATCGACGATGACATCGCTAGGAACGTGCAGGTTGGTGATGCCTTTGTCGGAATCAACCATCGCCAAATCAGGGTTGGCTGCGTAAACGGCGGCGATTTCAGCTTCAACGGCTGCGCGGGTGTCCGCATCCAGTTTGTCCAGATTGGCAAGCAGGTTGCCGAAGCCGTTGTTGACGTTGACGCCGGCGGCAGCCAGTTTGTCGCCGAATTTTTCAAATACAGGCGCAAAGAATACTTTGACGGCGTGTCCGAAGATAATCGGGTCGGACACTTTCATCATGGTGGCTTTCATGTGCAGCGAGAACAATACGCCTTTAGCTTTTGCGTCTTTCACTTGTTCGGCAAGGAAGGCGAGCAGGGCTTTTTTGCTCATCACGGTCGCGTCGATGATTTCGCCGGCTTTCAGGACAACAGGCTCGCGCAGCTCTTTTTTGTTGCCTTGTTTGTCGGTGAACACGATGGATACGGAAGTTGCTTCAGGTATGGTAACGGATTGTTCGTTATGGAAAAAGTCGCCGCTTTGCATGGTGGCAACGTGGGTTTTGGAGTCTTTGGTCCATGCGCCCATGCTGTGCGGATGTTTTTTCGCAAAGTTTTTCACTGCTTTAGGCGCGCGACGATCGGAGTTGCCTTCACGCAGGACAGGGTTTACTGCGCTGCCTTTGATGCGGTCGTAGCGTTCGCGTACGGCTTTTTCTTCATTGGTTTGAGGGTCGGCAGGATAGTCGGGAACGGCAAAGCCTTTAGACTGCAATTCTTTAATCGCGGCAGTCAGTTGAGGTACGGATGCGCTGATGTTCGGCAGTTTGATTACGTTTGCATCGGGTTGTTTCACCAGTTCGCCCAATTCGGCAAGCGCATCAGGTACGCGTTGCGCTTCGGTCAGGTATTCTGGAAACGCCGCCAAAATACGGCCGGAGAGAGAGATGTCGCTGGTTTTGACATCAATATCGGCGTGGCGGGTAAACGCCTGCACGATTGGCAACAGGGATTGAGTGGCCAATGCAGGAGCTTCGTCGGTGTAGGTATAGATAATGGTGGATTTAGTCATGGGATTATTCTCTATGTAGGTTAAGTTTTTCTTTTCGGGCACATCGCGAGAAGAAATGTGCTAAGCCTATTATGGCATATTTCGGCGGATTTGGTTGTTGTTTTGATGTTATTGTTTTTTAAGTTGCGGAAAAGAAAAAGGCCGTCTGAAAAGACAGCCTAAATATAAGGACTTATCCGATAATCAAAACGGCATTGCTGCCGCCGAAAGCGAATGATGAGCTGGCGGCAATGCGTTTTTCAGACGACCAGCGGCTGTTTTCGTCGGTCAAAGCAATGTTGGGCAGCTCGGAATCGGGTATGTTGTCCCATTGTTGCGGCGGCAGTTTGCCTTCCGGATTGTATTGGTGGTTGGCCATCAACCAAGCAAACGCGGCTTCAATCGCACCGGCTGCGCCTAAGGTATGACCGGTGGACGGCTTGGTTGAAGTGCAAAGGGTATGGCAACCAAACACTTCGGCAACGGCTCGGCTTTCCATGCTGTCGTTGTGTTGAGTGCCGGTGCCGTGCAGATTGATCCAGCCGATGTCTTCTGCTTTCAAACCGGCTTTATCCAAAGCAGCCTGAAAGGATTGGGCTGCACCCAAACCGTCGGGGCGGGGCGAAGACATATGGTAGGCATCACTGCTTGCACCATAGCCCAACAATTGCATTTCACCGTCAAAATCTGCATCGCGCGTCATCACGAAAAATGCGGCCGCTTCGCCGATATTGATGCCGTTGCGGTTGGCGGAAAAAGGCTTGGCGATGCCGTCTGAAAGTACTTCCAAAGAGGCAAAACCATTAATCGTCAGCGGAGAAAGCGTATCCGCGCCGCCGCAAATTACGACATCACACAATCCCGCACGAAGCAGCCGGGCTGCGCTGATGAGGGCGCGTGCGCCGGAAGTGCAGGCGGTGGAGACGGTATAGCGCAAGCCGTCCAAACCGTACACTTGGGCGATAAATTCGGAGGGCGAAGCCATGGTGTGTTGCAGCTGCTTGAATGGAACATCTGTCCATTCACCGCCTTCGACAACGTGTTGGAACACAGGGATATTTTCATCTGCGCCACTAGTTGACGTACCGGTAACGACAGCAATCCTTTCTTTGCCGTAACGGGCAATGGCCGTCTGAATCAGTCCGTCTATTTGCGAAAGCGCGTGCAGGATAAGCTGGTTGTTGCGGCTGCGATGCGCTTCGGGAATGCTGTCGGGCAGAGGCATCAGGGTTTCTTTGACTGCACCGAAAGCATGCGTTTTGCCTTTTACCCATTGGTCTGAAAAAGTCAGGGGCGTGTTTTCAGACGGCGTGAGTAAGGAATCGGCATGAACTTGCAAGCCGCTGCCCAATGCGCTGGTCAGTGCCGGGCGGCTGAGATAAACAGGAGTATTCATGAATTAGTCTTCTGCAATCGGGCTGACCGTCCAGAAAGTTTGGTCGGGGAAGCCGATGAGGAATTGTTCGGAATGGTGGGCGACACACCACAAATCACGCTCGCGGTAGCTGAACACCGCGCCTTTGCCGTCAGGGCAGAAGCCTTGATGGGTGGCGTTTTGTTGGCGGGCTTCAGGGTAAAGTGTAGTGGCTTGTTCGGCGGCCAAAAGCGGCAACAAGGCGGCAAACAATCGGCGCGAACTGGCATTGGGCATCACAAAACCATCATTTTTCCAGCCTTTGGTGTTGACCGATTGACGCGATACTGGCGCACCCAGTGCATCGGTTTGGACAAAGCGGATGCCGTCTGAATGAGGCTCGACTGCCAAGAGATTGGTTTGAACGGTTTGCCCTGCCGCATTAGTCTGCTCGAGTTTGAACCATTGGCCTTCTTTAGAAAGCGGCAGCAGCGTTTGCGGATGGGGGAGCGAAGTTGCGCATGCGGAAAGCAGCAGTGCGGCAAGCAAAGGGATAAATCGCATAAGGTTTTATCTATCGGTCAAAATATTTAATGGTGTGGATGAAGTTTCAGACGGCCTGTTCTGTTCTCAGGCTTGGCCGTCTGAAAGGCATTCGTCATTATTCTACCTTCAAATCGCCCACCAATGCGGCAAGTGTGGACAAGCGTTGCTCGGATTTTTCCACGAATGGATTGTTCGTGTCCCAAGCGTAGCCTGCCAGAATAGATGAAATCATGCGGCTGATTTCAGGGCTGCGGTTGGGCGCATAGATGGCGTTTTGGAAGCGGAAATCGTACCAGCCGTTTACATAAGTGCGGAATGCGTTCACGCCGATCATCAGTTGGTCGGCAAATTCGGTTTGCCAATCGACGGCTTCGCCTTTGAGCTGTTTGCCCAACAAATCGGCAGCCAGTTTGGCAGAGTGCAGGGCAATGGTTACACCGGAGGAGAAGACTGGGTCGAGGAATTCGGCGGCGTTGCCCAAAAGGGCGAAATGTTTGCCGTATAAGGTTTTTACGTTGGCGGAGTAGCCTTGGATAGAGCGGAATGGGAAGTCGTTTTCCCAAACGGCTTTATCCAAAATTTCCGCCAGCATCGGGCATTCGTACACAAATTTTTTCAACACGGCTTCTGATTCGCCGGCCAGTTTGTCGGGCGTGCCGACAACGCCGATGGAGCAGCGGTTGTCGCCGAAAGGAATCAGCCAAATCCAGACATCGCGATGTTCAGGATGCGTGTTGATCAGGATTTTGTTGCGGTCGAATTTCGGGCTGGTGATGTTGTCGTCGATATGCGTGAAGTGGGCTTGGCGCGGAGGCAGATCGGACGGGCTTTCCAAGCCCAAAAGGCGAGGCAGGACGCGGCCGTAACCGCTGGCATCCAAAACAAATTTGGCGGTCAGTTCATAGTTTTCGCCTGTATCGGTCGCAATGCTCAAACGTGCCACATCGCCGCTGTTGTCAAACGCGGTTACGCCATGTCCGAAGCGGACATCGACGCCTTGTTTTGCTGCTTCATCAATCAGGATTTTGTCGAAGATGCCACGGCGCACTTGATAAATGGTGCCGGGGCCGTCTGAAAATTTTTCAGTAAAGTTGAAATCTGTGTAACGGCTGCCCCATGAAAACGCAGCACCGTCTTTAAATTGAAAGCTGGGTTCGGCATGCACTGCATCGGCAAAACCGGCTTCTTCCAACATTTCCATGCAATGCGGCAACAGGCTTTCGCCGATGACAAAGCGCGGGAAATGTTGTTTTTCCAATACGCAAACTTTAAAGCCTTGTTTGTTCAGCAAAGCGGAAGCAACCGAACCTGAAGGGCCTGCGCCGATAACGGCAACGTCAAATTCTACAGACATTTGAAAATACCTTTGATTTTAATGATAAAAAAATGTTTAAACTAGCGTCTGAAGTTTTTCAGACGGCCTCTTACAACGTGACGATAGAAGTCGAAACAAAATATCGCTTCAATTTCAATCGTCTTCATCTTGTGTCTAATTTTTCAACAATGTGCCTGCCAGCCAAATATTGAATGCCACACCGATGGTAACCGTCATGCCGAACGCGGCAACAGCGGGCGTGCTGCTGATGGCGAGCAGGGCAAAGGAAATGGCTGTTGTCGCAGCGGCAAGCAGCATACCGCCTAATTTTGCCGGCGCGCTGTGATGTGCGGTGGCGGCATAGACGGCATAGTCCACGCCGATGGCGGACACTAGAAGCAGGCCGAACATGGCAAACAGGCTGACGGGAATGCCGGCCAAACCGAGTACGGCAACGGTACAGATGGCGGCGGCCAGCGGCACGGCAAGAATTTTGCTGCCGCGTTTGAAACCAAACATTTTCCACAAAAGCAGCCATGCCAACGCATAGGAAGCCAGTTTCAACCATGCGGTCTGATTGCGCGTGTGGTGGAAAAGCTCGTTTAAGTGGGCGCGCTTGTCTGCCCAATGTACGCCGGAGACGTGTTGCGCCACGGCACGTACGGCGGCTTCATCGGTCATGCCGTTCAAACGCACGACGGCAGCAAAACGGCCTGGTTCTACTTCGCCCAAATACAAGGAACGCCAAGCCTCTGCCAAATCGGTATTCAGGCCGTCTGAAAGCGACAATGATTGCGTATCGGCAGCTTGCAGCAGGGCATCGCGCACGGTTTTGCGCGGAATACCGATTTCTGTGAGCGGTTTCCAGCTATCAGGCAACTTGGTCAATTCGCGCAGGCGGTTTTGGAGTTTTTGCTGTTCCGTTGTCGGCAGGATGAATTGGTCGGGCGATTGGATGCCGGACAGTTTGCCTTGCGCAATTAAGGGTTGCAGGGCGCGGCCGAGTTCGGCAGTTTTCTTCAACAGGGCATCTTCGCTTTGTGCTTCGGCCACCAAATATTTGCCGCCAAAATCCGTGCCGCTCAACTGGCCGATTTGTTGTACCTCGGTCAACATCGCGGTCGGCATATTGACCCATTGACGGATGTCGTCACGCCAGTCGCTGCGCCACAGTCCGACTGCCAGCAAAACTCCGCCCACGATTAACCAGCCGCGTTTGTGCAGGCGATTTTTCAGACGGCCTGACAAGGAATAGAGCTTTTCGGTTAATGCGGCAAAAGGCACGGTTTTGGCACGGTAGTGGCGAAACAGCGGCGGCAGCCATAAAACGGTGGCACCAAACGCGCCAAATAAGGCAAAGCCTGAAAATACCGCGGTTTGGCGCAGTACAGGCAAAGGGGTAAACCACAGCAGCGCGTAGCCCAAGACGGTAATCGTCAGGCTGACGGCAAAACTCGGCAAGACATGTTTCATTGCTGAATCAGCCTGCCAAACGGTCTTTTCAGACGGTCCGAATACCGACGGAGCAAGCCAGTGCAACGGGAAATCCACCAACATACCCACCAGGCTGGTGCCGATGACGATGGTCAGGATATGCACTTCGCCGAACACCAATAAAGCAACTGCCAATCCGGTCAACATACCGGCTGCCAGCGGCAATGACAGCAAAAATACCCGGCCGCTGCGGAAGACCCACAACAGCAGCGCAAAGGTCAGCCCAAGTCCGACTATGCTCATCAGCCGACTTTCTTTTTCTGCGGCTGCTTTGGATACGGCGGCGAACAATGCGCCACCTGCGCTTAAGGTTTCCGCGCCGTTTTCCGAAGCGATTTGACGGCTTTGCGCCATCAGCGGTAAGAGGGCGTCGTTGCCGGAAAATTGATCGCCGCCGGCAAGCCGTCCGCGCAAGAATACCCAAGTTTTGCCTTTGTCTTCGGCAAACAGCATGCCGTTGTCCATGTCCCACTGTAAACGGCTTTGCGGATTGGCCTTGTCGGCAACAAAGCGTCCGAAGCCCAGCCAGTCTTGTTCTAAAGACAAAGGCGAGGGGGCTGCAAACGGATTGGCCGCGGCTTCTGCACGCGCTTGAAAATAGGCTTGCGGCTGCTCAAACAACAGGCGTATTTCGTCTTGGGGCAAAACTGCCAAACTCAGTTTTTGCATATCCACACGTACTTTGTCCAAATTCGGCGTCATGCTGCTATCGACTTGTTCAAATACGCCACTTTTGCGCCATGCATCGGCAATTTGTGAGGCCGTCTGAAAAGCAGTTTCGGCATCGGTACTGCCGGCAAGCAAAATGACTTGCGAATTGAGCTGCGCTTCTGCGGCTTTATCCGCGACCGTCAGTAAGGCATCGTGTTGCTGCTCGCTTGGCAACAATGCGGTCAAGTCGGTTTGGATGCGCGCTTGTGAAGCAAAGGCATAAACCAAAAACAGGGTCAGAAACAGGATAAGGGCAGTATAGAGGCGGTTTAGGAGGCGAAGATTCATCGTTCAGACGGCCTTTTGCAAATGCTGCTGTTGGTGTGTGGAATAAGTAAAAGTGCAGTAAATTAAATCAGATTATTATTATTTTGTCAGTTGTTAGATAGTTTGCCGGTCGGTTAAATCATTGGGTTTGAGCGAACCGAAAAACTGCCATTGCAGAGTGACGGCTTTTTCCTTCCAAACGCAGGAAAGTGCCATCGTATCCGCCAAAATTGCGCTTGTGCCGTGCCAATCGGTTTGCTTTCCAGTGCGTAAACCGACGGGTTGTCCTGAATCGAAAACATAGCCGACCGATTTCATGTCTGACGGGAAATCCAAATTCGCCGCTTTAATCAATGCTTCTTTGAAACACCATAATCGGTAAAACGTTTCAGACGGCCAGTTTACCGTTTCCAAGTAGTCTTGTTCTTCCTGTGTGTAGACCAAAGCCGATAGCGCTTTGAAATCACGCGGGCGGATAAATTCGATATCGACTCCGGCTGTTAAGGGCTGAGGCGCACACAATAAAGCGGCAAAGCCTTGGCTGTGGCTCAGCGATACAGCCGGTAAATCGGTTTTCTGTTTTAATGCGCGGCTGACTTGCCAGTCTTGACGCTGCGCCAGTTGCGGCGTGGCAGCCAAACGTTGTGAATCGGCTGTGTTTAGAGACGCATGGTCGTAGCAGACGGCAAAAGACGGATCGGCCAGTAGGCAGTGAAGGGGTGTTGTATCCATAAAATAGAAAAATGCCAAACTTCATATTGAAGTCCGGCATTTTTGACATTGCTTAGTGGAAGCTGCCTTTCAAAACCACACGGCTGTTGAATGTAGCGATGTGGCATTCGTACTCGTTACCGCCTTTGGTTACTTTGTCAAAGTAGCTAACCAGGTGAACGGATTTGGCTTTTTTACGAAGTGCAGTGCTTTGGAAGCGTTTAACCGCGCTCAGGAATGCGCGTTGGCAGGTTTCATCAGGGGTTTTGCCGACTGAGTTGGAGATTTGACGGGAAGTCAAAGTCGCTCCGGATGTGCTGCCGTAGTGAACACGGATGCTAGGATCTAAAGCGGATTTGGCTTCGGCAGAGTTCAAAGCTACATCGACTTTACACATATAAATGTCGTTTTGACCTTTGCCATTGACTTTATGGCCTTCACCCATGCTGCGGCAGGCAGAGCCGGCGGCAGTTGTTTTTTGAGTAGAAGTTTGAGAGGAGGAAGTAGATGGTTGGGAATCGCCGGATTGTGAGCAAGCGGCAAGCATCAGGGCGGATACGGCAACCAAAGCAGAAAAACGTAACATACGAACTCCTTTGTAATAAGGGGTGTGAAAAAAGGTTTACAGAAAACAGAATCATTTTAACATATATGAAAGAAGTATAAAAATAGGATGATGTAAAAAATATTATATTTTTATTTAAATGATTTCATGGCGTTAAGAAAGTTTGGGGCGGTAATGCTTGACGAGGGAAGGGAGAAAGCGTATATTGCGGACTTCCTTAGGAGTAATGGCTGAGAGGCTGAAGGCACTTCCCTGCTAAGGAAGCATGTGGGGTCAACCTGCATCGAGGGTTCGAATCCCTCTTACTCCGCCAAATATGAAAGACACCGTTTATACGGTGTCTTTTTTATTATCCGGAATTGCTTGAAATCTAAGGCCGTCTGAAAGTGTGAAATGAACGATTTGATTATTCTAAACAAGCCTTATGGCGTGATTTGCCAGTTTTCTGCACATGAAAAACATCAATGCCTTAAGGATTTTGTCGAGAAACCGGGATTTTATCCAGCCGGCCGTTTGGATACGGACAGCGAGGGTTTGCTGCTGTTGACCAATAATGGCCGTTTGCAGGCGCAGATTGCTGACCCGAAATTTAAGCAGGTTAAAACTTATTGGGCGCAGGTGGAGGGTTCTCCTGATGAAGCCAAATTGGATTTGTTGCGCCGTGGCGTAGATTTGGGCGATTTTGTCACCCGTCCGGCCGAGGTCAGGGTATTGGAAGAAGGCGAAGCGGATGTTTTATGGCCACGCGTGCCGCCGATTCGCGTGCGTAAGTCCGTGCCTGATTTTTGGGTGGAAATCAAAATTTCGGAAGGGAAAAACCGCCAAGTGCGAAGGATGACGGCGAAAGCAGGCTTTCCATGTTTGCGCTTGGTCCGTGTGGCAATAGGCCGTCTGAATCTGTTTGATTTGAATTTGGAATTGGGACAATGGCAGTTTGCGCCGCATCGTCCTTAAATAGGATGAATAAAGGCCGTCTGAAATATTCAGACGGCCTTTTGTTATGGAAAAATTAATGATGTGAATGACCGATTTGGAAGGTCAAAGTGGTGTAGTTCGCCTGTTTTTGGCACACGCTTTGATCAGGGAAATCGGCTTTGTGTTCTACGCTGGCTTTCCAGAAACCTTGGCGCAATGGAATGATGCTGACTTCGCCTTTGTCATCGGTGGTGTCGGAGAAGGCTTGGGCTTCGGTTTTATGGGTTTTGCTGCGGTCGCTGGTGTCGAAGCCGTCAAATGTGGCGGTAACGGTGGCGTTAGGCAGCGGCTCGCCATTGAAGAGGACGCGGACTTTGAGGCGTTCGCCGACGTGGACGTTGGCTGGGTTGTCCAAAGGTACGATTTCCAGATGTTGGCCGACTTGCTTGGTAATGATGGCGGTATCTGCGCTTTCATGGCCGACATTGACGATGTTTTTGCCGAACATACGGGTTTGTTCGCAATAGCTTGCATCAGGCATTTCTTTGATGCTTGCCTGCTTCCAGCCTGCGCTGTTTTTTGACCAGAAAGTAGGTTGGTATTCGGCTGTTACCAAGTAGCTACCGTCTTTGACCGGCAATTTGCTGCGGTATTGGTAATTGTATGTGCCTTTTTGAATCATGTTTTCTTTGCCTTTTTCAGTCACCAGTTGCATGGGTTTGCTGAAAATGTGCAGGCGGTCTTTGGCGATGGGCTCAAGCTCCGGGAATTCGCCATAGCCCAATTCGGCTTCAAGGTATTCGCCGCCATGCGTGTGGGCGGTTTCAACCCAAACGCGATGGGCGTGTGCGGCAGTGCTGAATAGGAAGGCTGATGCGATAAGCAAAGCGGTTTTTTTCATGATTTCTCTCCGATTTTCGATGTGTAGAAAAGATAGAATAAAGTCGTTCGTTATAATATAACAAAATTATTTAAATTTAAAGAGAGGCCGTCTGAAAACTTTTAGACGGCCTTTTAGATGATTGTTTTTTGAATCAGATTATCGAAACGGTTTAGTCCCCGTCACGACAAACATCAATCGCTTCTTGCAAACTGCTGACGCCGTAGATTTTCAGGTTCGGAAACTCTTTGGCATTGCGCGGCATATTAGCTTTGGGGACGATGGCGCGTTTGAAGCCGAGTTTTTCCGCTTCTTTGAGCCGTTCTTGTCCGCGTGCGACGGGGCGGACTTCGCCGCTCAAACCGATTTCGCCGAATGCGACCATTTTTTCGGGCAGCGGGCGGTTGCGGAAGCTGGAGAGCATAGCGAGGATGACGGCGAGGTCGGCGGCAGGTTCGCCGATTTTGACGCCGCCGACGGCGTTGAGGAACACGTCTTGGTCGAAGCAGGCAATGCCGCCGTGGCGGTTGAGGACAGCGAGCAGCATGGCGAGGCGGTTTTGTTCGAGGCCGACGGTGAGTCGTTTGGGGGTAAAACCGTGTGCATCATCGACCAATGCCTGAATTTCGACCAAAAGCGGGCGGCTGCCTTCCTGTGTGACCAAAACGCACGAACCGGGCGTGTCGTCGCGGTAGCTGGCAAGGAAGATGGCGGACGGGTTGGATACGCCTTTCAAACCATTTTCGGTCATGGCGAATACGCCCAATTCGTTTGCCGCACCAAAACGGTTTTTGATGGCGCGTATCATGCGGTAGTTGGAATGTTGGTCGCCCTCGAAATACAGCACGGTATCGACCATGTGCTCCAGTACGCGCGGGCCGGCAATCGCACCGTCTTTGGTAACGTGTCCGACCAGTATCATGGCAATGCCCATCTGTTTCGCCATGCGCGTCAGTTGGGCGGCGCATTCACGCACCTGCGACACAGAACCAGGGGCGGAAGTGATTTGGTCGGAATACATGGTTTGGATGGAGTCAATGACGACAACTTCGGGCTGGTGCTGTTTCAAGGCCGTCTGAATCGCTTCCATGCGGATTTCAGCAAGCAGGTTCACGCCTTCGGTGGGCAGCTCCAAACGTTGCGCACGCAGGGCGACTTGTTGGGCGGATTCTTCACCGGAAACGTACAGCACTTTGCGGCTTTGCGCCATTTTGGCGATAGTTTGCAACAGTAATGTAGATTTGCCGATGCCGGGGTCGCCGCCGAGTAGGATGACTGCACCATCGACCAGGCCGCCGCCCAATACGCGGTCAAGCTCACCCATGCCGGTCGGATTGCGCGGCACTTCGGTGGCGGTAACGGCGGAGAGGGATTGGACGGTCGAGGTATCCGCCGCCCAAGATTGGAAACGGGCGTTTTTCGGTTCGGGCGCGGCCAGGCTTTCCTGAAGCGTGTTCCACTCGCCGCAATGCGGGCATTTGCCTTGCCATTTCGGGGAAGTGCCGCCGCATTCGGAACATTGGTAGATGGTTTTGGGGGCTTTTGCCATGATGTTTTCCCTGTGGAATATTTGATGTGTGAAAAGGTCGTCTGAAAACAATCATATCGTTTTCAGACGACCTTTTTTATTGAGAAATAACAGGTTTATTTTTTGCTGTCTTTATCCGCATCTTTTTTCGGTGCAGGTTTTTTCGCCGCCAAACCCAAAGATTTTTGCCATTCGGCTGGATTTTTCACCAAGTCCAAGGCTTTACGGAGTTGATCATCTTTGGCCGGATTTGGAATGCGGCGGCTGGAGATGTCTTCGTCTTTGTCTTTTTTAGACTTGTCTTTATCGGCTTTGGTTTCGGCGTCGGCAGGCGTTTCAGTGCTGCTGTTGACGTCTTGGCCGCCCAACGGATTGCCGATATGGCCGACCAAATCGGCTTCGCGACTTTCAAAGGCGCGGTCTTTGTCTTTGACTTCAACGTCAGGAACAATGCCTTGCGCTTGAATCGAGCGGTCGTTTGGTGTGTAGTAAAGGGCGGTGGTCAGTTTGACTGCGCTGCCGCCGGAAAGCGGAATCAGGGTTTGCACTGAGCCTTTGCCGAAACTTTGTGTGCCGACGACGACGGCGCGTTTGTGGTCTTGCAATGCGCCGGCAACGATTTCGGAAGCGGAGGCCGAACCTGCGTTAATCAGGACGGTCATCGGAATGGTTTTCAGCTCGGCAGGCAATCCGGCCAACGGGTCTTTGCCGCTGGTGGTGATGTAGTCTTCGGCAGTTGCTTTGAGAACCATGCCTTCTTTTTTGTTGCGGCCTTTGGTGCTGACAACGGTTACGTCAGGCTGCAGGAAGGCTGCGGATACGCCGACTGCGCCATTGAGCAGGCCGCCCGGGTCGTCGCGTAAGTCGAGGATGATGCCTTTGAGCGGGCCTTTGTTTTCTTTGACGAGGGCTTGTGCGGCTTCGTTGAGCGCGGCAACGGTGCGCTCTTGGAATTGGGAGACGCGGATGTAGCCGTAGTCTTTTTCAAGCAGGTGATGGCGCACGCTTTTGACTTTGATGATGGCGCGGGTCAGGTTGACGACGATGGGTTTGTCGGCATTTTTGCGTGAAAGGGTCAGGGTGATTTTGGTACCCGGTTTGCCGCGCATTTTTTTGACGGCTTCGCTGACGGTCAGGCCGCGGGTAGAGGTATTGTCGATTTTGACGATGAAGTCGCCGCTTTTTACGCCTGCGCGTTCTGCAGGTGTGTCTTCAATCGGGGCAACGACTTTGACGAAGCCGTCTTCTTGTCCGATTTCCATGCCCAGACCGCCGAATTCGCCGCTGGTGGATTCTTTCATTTCGGCATAGCCTTTTTTGTCCATATACTCGGAATGCGGATCGAGATCGGACACCATGCCTTTCATTGCGCCTTCAAAAAGCTCGGCATCGGGTTTGTCTTGGTAATAGTTGGCTTTGATTTGACCGTACACTTCTGCCATGGTGCGGATGGTTTGCACGGGCAGGGCCTCGTTGTCTTTTTTGTCTTTTTCGGCGGCAAAACTTTGTACACTCAGACTGAGGGCGATGCCGCTAAATGCGCCGAGAGTGTAGATTGCAACTTTTTTCAAAGTGGATTTTGTTGACATTCGTTTGACTTTCTTTTTGTGTACGGTAAGCAAAGTGGTTTTTGTTTTCTCTGAACCCGTTGACTTTATGTGATTTAAACGCTTGGAACAATAAGTTTAAGGTAAAAGTTTGTTGTTTAATGTGCTGAACAGGCGTGAAAATCGTGTTTTATTGTAGTTTATGATGAAAATTCAGACGGCCTGAAGGGAAAATTCACTCAGGCCGTCTGAAAGATCAGTTAATCCATGAAAGCGGATTCATGACTTGTCCGTTGTAGCGAACTTCAAGGTAAAGGCCGGTTTCGCCCGACGGCAAAGTGCCGCTGGTACCAATTTTACTGCCGGCATTGACGGCGTAGTTTTGGGCAATGTCGATTTCGCTCAGGCCGGAGTAAATGCTGACATAGCCGTCGCCGTGGTCGAGAACGACTACTTTGCCGTAGCCTTCAAGCTCGCCGGCAAAAGTAACCGTGCCTGAGGCAATGCTGCTGACCGGAGCAGGAACAGTATTGTAGAACACGCCTTTCCAAACTTCACCATCGCCGCGGTCTTGACCGAACAGGCCTGCCAATGTGCCGTTGACCGGTTTTTTCAGACGGCCTTGCATACGGCTGAAGCTGTTGGCGTTGCTGACGGTAAAGCCTTGGGTGTTCGGGGCTTGAAGTTTCATGTCTTCGTCAGTCAGCGTGGACATGGCGGCGCGTTCGGCTTCGGCTTTTTGTTGGGCGGCAGCCTGCTCTTTGCGGGCTTTTTCGGCGGCGGCCAAGCGGGCTTCGGCGGCTTTTTTACGCGCTTCGGCCTCGGCTTTGCGTTGCTCGGCTTTGCGTTTTTCTAAATCTTTCAAGAGATTGTTGAGGCGTTGCTCGTTTTCTCTGTGGTTGATTTTCTTTTGCGCTTCTTTGGCCATTTGCGCGTTTTGACGGCGGCTTTCGGCTTGTTCGGCAGTATTGGTTACGCCTTGTTGACGCAATGAAGCTTGGATATTGGCTTGCAGTTTTTTCAGGTAAGCCAATTCATTGTTGATTTTTTGCTCTTGCGTTGCCAGCTCTTTTTGTTGTTTTTCCAAGTCTCTCATGACTTGGTCGTTGGCGTTGTTGATATAACGCGTGTAACGCAGGAAGCGGGTTTTTTGACCGGCATCGGCGTTTTTCAGGAAGAGGGCAACCGCGTTAGGCTGGCTGTTTTTATAGTTGCCGGACACAAAACGCGAAATTTGGGCGCGCGTATTGGAAACTTCGGCTTTCAACTGGTTGGCCTCGGCATTTAGCTTTTGGAATTTTTCCCATGCGTCGCGTTGCTTGCGGTTGATGCCGGAGAGGTTGTTGCGCGTTTGTTGCAGCTGTTTGAGCGTGGCATTGACATGGATAATGAAACCCTCGTTGCGTTTGGCAAAGGATTTTTTGGTTTCCATGTCGTTGGCGGCGGCAGTTACGGCTGCTTTGAAATCGTTGTCGGCTGAAGAGACGGCTTTAGGCTCAGCTTTAGGCTCGTCTTTTTTGTTTTGCTCTTTGGCTTTAGTGTCTTTTTTAGCGTCTTTTTTGTCTTCAACAGCTTTTTTGGCAGGTTCTTTGGCTTCGGCCTTTTTGTCTTCGGCTGCTTTTTTTACGGACTCTTTGGTTTTTTTGCCGTCTTTTTTATCCTCAACCGCTTTTTTAGCAGGCTCTTTGGCTTTGGTTTCCTTAGGGTCTGCTTTTTTTACAGGTTCTTTAGCTTTACTGTCTTTTTTATCTTCAGCAGTTTTTTTGTCTTGTTCTTTGGCTTTGCCAGATTTTGCGGCTGCGGCTTTTTTGTCTTTTGCTGTTTCTTTAGGCTCTTCGGCTTTACGGTTGGCCTTTTTATTGTCGGCAGCGGCTTCGGAGGTTTTAGCTGTTTTGTTTTTGGCTGAAGCGCGTTCATTTTTGTCGGCGGTTTCCTTCTCTTTGGCAGCTTTGGCTCTAACCGCTTTTTTGTCTTCCTCTTTTTCTTTTACCGCTTGTTTTTTTGAGGTTTCTTTTTTGACATCTGCCTTAGTGGCTTCTTTCTCTTTTTTTACGGGCGCAGCTTTTTTGACGGCGGCCGCTTTTTCTTTCGGCGCGTCTTTGGCAGCATAGGTTGGCAGGGAGAAACTGAGCAACAGGGCGAGAATGAGGGGTTTGTAACGCATGGTTCGATCTTGCTATCAAAGTAGGAACAATAGGACGGATTATACTGTCTGTCAGGCCGTCTGAAAATAATATCGGGTTGCAATATGGACGAACGGTCTTATATAGTAACGATAGAGTAGGCGGACGGGCTTTAGTCTGCTTGGAAATTGACAGTCTGCATCGACGGGATATTATGAAAAAATATTTATTAGTAGTGTTGGGCGCCATGGTTTTGGCGGCTTGCGGTGACAATACCGATAAAATCGGACGCGCCAGTACGGTGTTTCATATGCTGGGTAAAAACGACCGTATTGAAGTGGAAGGTTTTGACGATCCTGATGTGCAGGGGGTTGCCTGCTATATTTCGTATGCGAAAAAAGGCGGTTTGAAAGAAACGGTCAATCTGGAAGAAGATGCCAGCGACGCATCGGTTTCCTGCGTGCAAAGTGCGGAAGTCATCCGTTATAACGAGGCTGCGGTTTTGAAACCGCGACAAGTGTTCAAACGCAGTGCCAGCATAGCATTTAAGAGCCAACAGATTATCCGCTACTACGATCCGAAACGTAAGTCTTTCGCTTATTTGGTGTACAGCGATAAAATCGTTCAAGGTTCGCCGAAAAACTCTTTGAGCGCAGTATCGTGTTTTGCCCATGCGAAAACCGATACGCCGGTACCGGCAGGCGGTGCGGTTTACGGTGCGTGCGTGGTGGATGCGCCGGTTGCCGACGGACAAAAATAATAAAATCAGCTTATAGATTAAAAGAATATGAATTTAGCCAACCATTTCCTGATTGCCATGCCTCATATGGACGATCCGTTTTTTACGGATACGGTCATTTATGTGTGCGAACACGATGAAGAAGGTGCGCTGGGCATCATCATCAACAAACCTTCGCCGATTACCATGGACATGATTTTCGCCGCCGCCGACCGCAATATCCCGTTGCGCCTGCAACATGAAAACGTGATGATGGGCGGGCCGGTTCAGATTGAGCGTGGCTATGTCGTGCATACGCCGATCGGCCGTTGGCAAAACAGCATGGTGGTAACTGATAATGTGGCGCTAACTTCTTCGCGCGATGTGATTGAAAACTTGTCTAAAGAAGGTGCGGTGGACAAGGCTTTAATCAGTATTGGTTATTCAAAATGGGGCAAAGGGCAGTTGGAACGCGAGCTGGCGGAAAATGTTTGGCTGACCGTGCCTGCGGACGAGCATATTCTTTTTGATGTGCCTTACGAACTCCGTTATGCCGCCGCTTTTGAAAAATTAGGCATCAATCCGAACGCCTTGGTTTCAGGAGTCGGCCATGCCTGATGCAACAAAAGGCACGGTTTTGGCCTTTGACTTCGGCGAGGCGCGTATCGGCGTGGCGCAGGGGGATGCCGAGTTGGGCATGACCCATCCGCTGGCGACGGTAACCGGCAACAGTAATGATGAAAAATTCGAGGCCATTGCCAAGCTGGTCAAAGAATGGCAGCCCAAGTATTTTGTGGTCGGCCTGCCGACGCATACCGATGGCACGGAGCATGAGCTGACCCGTTTGAGCCGCAAGTTTGGTCGCCGTTTGCACGGACGTTTTAACTTGCCGGTTTATTGGGTGGACGAAAGGATGTCTTCCTTATACGCGGAAAGCCTGCTTGCTGAAGCGCAAGTATTTGGCCGAAAACAAAAATCCGTGCTTGACCAAGTAGCGGCGCAGGCGATTTTGCAAGGTTTTTTTGAAGGTGGCGCGGCCGAGTATTTCAATGGCCGCGAAGAATAGCATTATTCATTATAAAGGCCGTCTGAAACTGGGTTTCAGACGGCCTTTGTTTTGTTACGGCTTTGGGATAAAAGAAGTTTAGTTTGGTTAAGCCTGATTTTTTTCAGTGCAAATTTTGCTACACTCCGTTCTCTTTTTTAGACACAAATACAAGGAAAAAGTCATGGCACTCATGGACAATCTTTTGAATGCGGCTACTCAAATGTTAGGTGGCAACAGCGAAAACGGCGCACAAGGTTCTCTGACCGATATGGCGATGGATTTGGTGAAACAGCAAGGCGGCGTGGGCAACCTGATCAACCAACTGCAACAAGGCGGTTTGGGCGATACCCTGAGCAGCTGGGTTTCCAACCAATCCAGCAATCTGCCTGTGTCCGGCACCGACCTGCAAAATGCTTTGGGCAGCGATACGGTAAACCAAATCGCGCAAAAGTTCGGCGTGGATGCCGGCCAAGCAGGCGATTTGTTGGCAAAAGTGTTGCCAGACTTGGTCGATAAAGCGACGCCTAATGGCACGGCTCAAGATGCGGATGGCTTCGGCGTGGACGACATCGCTTCTATGCTGCTGAAAAACTTTATAAAATAATGAGTTGAATCGTTATGATAAGGCCGTCCGAATCCGTTCAGACGGCCTTATAACTTTTGGTTCGCGGTAAATAACCAATAAGTCTTTTTCTGATGGAGACGGATGACTTATGATGTGCACTTCATTTCACCAGATAAGAAGGTTATACACATGTCCCGCTTGACCATACACACAGTTGAAACCGCTCCTGAAGCTGCTAAACCACGCATTGAAGCCGTATTGAAAAACAACGGCTTTATTCCTAACCTGATCGGCGTTTTGGCCAATGCGCCTGAAGCTTTGGCGTTTTATCAAGAAGTTGGCAAGCTGAATGCGGCCAACAGCCTGACTGACGGTGAAGTCGAAGTTGTCCAAATCATCGCCGCCCGTACCAACGAATGCGGTTTCTGCGTTGCCGGCCACACCAAACTGGCTACCCTGAAAAAACTGCTGTCCGAACAATCCATCAAAGCCGCACGCGCGTTGGCTGCGGGTGAGTTTGACAATGCCAAACTGAGTGCTTTGGCGACATTCACCCAAGCCGTTATGGCGAAAAAAGGCGCGGTATCCGACGACGAGCTGAAAGCTTTCTTCGATGCCGGTTATAACCAACAGCAAGCCGTTGAAGTCGTCATGGGCGTTGCTTTGGCAACTTTGTGCAACTATGTCAACAACCTTGCCAAAACTGAAATCAACCCTGAATTGCAGGCATTTGCCTAATCTCATCAAAGGCCGTCTGAAAATTCAGACGGCCTTTTAGTAAAAAGCAAGGATATCCTTGTTGCCAAGAATAATTCATGAGTAGAACCATCTACGCTTCAAACCTTATTCAGAGGAAAAAATCATGACACGCGAAGCTTTACTGAACAATGTTGCCGAACTCGTTAAAAGCAAATTAAAACCATTGGTAGACGACATCGACCGCAAAGGCCTGTACCCGAAAGAATTTATGCTGGAATTGGGCAAAATCGGCGGTTTTGCCGCGACCGGTACGGTTGAAGAAGGCGGTAACGGTTTGGGTTTGGCAACGCAAATCGCCGTATTGCGCGAAATCGGTAAAGAATGCGGCGCGACTTCGTTCAGCGCATGGTGTCAGGCAGCTTGCGCGTGGTATCTGCATCAATCTCCCAACCAAGCGGTTAAAGCCAAATATTTGGCCGATATTCTGCAGGGCAAAGTTTTGGCCGGTACGGGCATGTCCAATACCGTCAAACACCTTGCCAGTATCGAAAAACACAATCTGCAAGCCGAAAGTGTCGAAGGCGGCTACAAAATCAACGGCGCTTTACCTTGGGTATCTAATATCGGCGAAGACCACATTTGGGCAAATACCGCCCAAATCGGCGACAGCTATGTGATGTTTATTACCGGCGGTCAATGGGAAGGCGTTACCCTGCAAGATTGCCCTGAGTTTTGCGGTTTGGAAGGCACGCGCACTTACAGCCTGAATTTTAAAGATGTGTTTATTCCCGATGAAGATGTGATTGCTGCGCCTGAGCAGTTCCAGTCTTATATCCCGACCATTAAAGCCGGTTTTATCTTGCTGCAAATGGGTATCGGCGCCGGTGTGATTGACGGTGCGCTCGGTATTATCCGTATGGCCAATGTAGTGAACGCGGAAGTGAACGCTTACCTTGACCACAGCTACGATGAGTTGAAAGCTGCGTTGGACGGCGCATGGGCGGAAACCGAACGCCTTGCCGATGATGCATGGAACAATAAACCTGACACGCTGGCAACCTTGAAACTGCGTGAAGCGGCTGCTGTATTGGCATTGAACGCCACTCAATCTGCCGCATTGCATGCAGGCGCGAAAGGTTATCTGATGCGCAGCCCGGCACAACGCCGCGTCCGCGAGGCCATGTTCGTCGCCATCGTAACACCGGCCATCAAACACCTACGCAAAGAAATCGCCGCTTTGGAAGCAGCGCAATAAATTCAAAATATCAACAATAAGACACACGAAAGGCCGTCTGAAAATACGGTTTCAGACGGCCTTTTAAAATAGAAGGAACACAAAATGGCTCAATATATGTGCGGCCCTTGCGGCTGGATTTACGACGAAGACCTCGGCGATCCCGAGCACGGCCTGCCTGCCGGAACCAAGTTTGAGGATATTCCCGACGACTGGAAATGCCCTGAGTGCGGCGTAGGCAAAGAAGATTTTTATCTGTTGGATTTCGTGATATAACTTGGTTGATTTAAAAAGGCCGTCTGAAATTTCAGACGGCCTTTGTTTTATCGGCGGTATAAAGCAACTATGGTTTCAGCCGCTTTGACGCAGCTTTCCACATCGGCAACCAGAGCGATGCGGACGTAGCCTTCGCCCGGATTGCCTTGTTCGGTATCGCGGGCGAGGAATCGGCCGGGCAACACTTGGATAGCGGCTTTCTGCCACAGGTTGCGCGTAAATGCCAAGTCGTCGCCATCGGGAACTTTCAGCCAAATGTAGAACGACGCGTCAGGCAGTTTGACATCGAATGCCTGTTGCAAAATGGGGATAACGCGGTCGAATTTTTCTTGGTAGAGGCGGCGGTTGTCAATGACGTGTTCTTCATCGTTCCAAGCGGCAATGCTGGCGCGTTGGACGGGAATGCTCATCGCGCTGCCGTGGTAGGTGCGGTAGAGCAGGAAGTTTTTGAGTAACTCGGAATCGCCTGCGACAAAGCCGGAACGCAAACCGGGGACGTTGGAGCGTTTGGACAGGCTGGTGAACATAATAATGTTGCGCGTGCCGCGTCCTAATTGCGCCGCAGCCTGCAAGCCGCCGATCGGTTTATTGTCGTCAAAATAAATTTCGGAATAGCATTCGTCAGAGGCAATAACGAAGCCGTATTTGTCTTGCAAATCAAAAATTTCTTTCCAGTCTTCTAATTGCAGGACGCTGCCGCTCGGATTGTTGGGCGAGCAGATAATCAGGACTTTGGTGCGCTGCCATACGTCTTCGGGCAGGCTGCTCCAATCGGGGTTGAAGCTGGGCGCAGGACAGTTGGCAAAATGGATTTCGCCGCCGCCCAAAATAGTCGCGCCTTCGTAAATTTGATAGAAAGGATTGGGGCTGATAACGACTGGTTTAGGGCCGTCTGAAGCCGGATTTAAAACGGTTTGGATAAAAGAGAACAAAGCTTCCCGGCTGCCCAATACCGGCAGGATTTCATTATCGGGATTGAGGCTCAAACCATCATAACGGCGGGCCACCCATTCGGCGCAGGCTTGGCGCAGTTCGGGCAGGCCTGCGGTCAGCGGATATTTTTCCAGTTCGTGCAGGGAGGCGGTCAGCGCGTCGGTGATGACTTTGGGCGTCGGGTGTTTCGGCTCGCCGATTTGCAGATGAATGGGCGTTACGCCCTCGGGTGCATCAATGCCTTGCATAGCTTCACGCAGGCGGGCGAAAGGATAGGGTTTGAGATGGTTCAATAATGGGTTCATGATGTTTCTGCCGATAAATTAAGGCAATAATCTTAGCATTTTTTAGATGGATTGGGACAAAAAGGCCGTCTGAAAACAGGGTTTAAATGTTTTTCAGACGGCCTTTTGAGTGTTGGTGCGTTTATTTGGCAGGGACGACGGGCAGGGAACCGTTCAAGAGATAATGAATGGTTTCTTGAACCGTACGGATGGCGTTGCCAAACGGCAGCGGGTCTTTACCACGGAAAAACAGGCCTTTATCGACTTCGCCGCGGAATGCCGCGGAAAGTTGGATGTCGATACAGAATTGACCGGCTTTGGCCAAACCGTCGCGCAAGCCGCAGCTGGTCAGGCAGTTCAGGCCTTGGGTGCAGCGGCGCGGATCGTTTTTGGCATTGGCTTGCAATTTGGCCTCGCGTTTGATGTAGTTGTCGAGGAATTTTGTGCGCACGCCGCGTGCAGGCAAACCGGCAACAGACATGAATTCAACCACTTTTTCGGTTTCCGCACCGGCCAGTGTTTTCTTGAAGTTGATGTGGGCATCGCCTTCTTCGGTCACGGCAAACGCGGTACCGATTTGGACGGCGGATGCGCCCCAGTTTTTCAAGGCTGTTTTGACTTTTTCAAAGTTTGCCATGCCGCCGGCGAGTACCAACGGGATTTTTTCGCTTTCCAAGCCCAAGTTTTTGAATACTTCAAATGTTTCTTCAATAACGCGTTTGAACTCGAATTTGGCATCGTTCACGCCGTCAACGGTTGCCGCACCCAAGTGGCCGGCTGCGTGGGCAGGGTGTTCGATAACGATGGCATCGGGCAAGATGCCTTTTTTCATCCAACGTCTCAAAACGATATTGATACCGCGTGACTCGGACAAAATAGGGAAAAGGGCGACATCTTTGTGGTAGCCCTCGGCCATTTCAGGCAGATCCAAAGGCAAACCTGCACCCATCACAATCGCGTCTGCGCCGGATTCGCAGGCCTGACGGACGTAGGCGGCATGGTCTTTTACGGCTTTCATGACGTTGACGGCAATCATGCCTTTGCCTTCTGAATCGGCTTTGGCTTTTTTGATTTCACGGTCAAGCGCGATGCAGTTTAGGCGGGTGTATTTTTCTTCGCTGGAGTCGATTTTTGATTCGGCCAGCAAATCTTCGTGCAAGTGGCGCAAATCGACGCTGGCGATGGTGCCTACGCCGTTTTCGCGCGCAACAGCGCTGGAGAGTTTTGATGCGGAAACGCCTACACCCATACCGCCTTGTACAACGGGAATCAGTGATTTGCCACGGATAATCAATGGGTCAAAGTTGTTTTGCATGAATGCTCCTTCATAGATTCTGGATGGTGCCGTCTGAAATCCTATGAAATGGATTGGATAACGGACTGATGTGTATATAAATAAGTGTGTTTTTCGCCGCCGTTTTTCAGACGGCATGGGGCGTGTTTTTAAAATTTTAGGAATTATACTCTAAGTTAGTGTAAAAATTAGAGTATTAATACAGTTTTTTTGAAGGAAAAATTGAAAAGTCTTGTTAATAAAGGAATAAATTTTATGATGGGTTGGATTGAGGGGGAGAAATTGCAAACAAAATCTACAAAGAAAAAGACCGTCTGAAATTTCAGACGGCCTTAAGTATGGGAATCAGACAGATGTCGGATTACATTTGTTTTTTAGCGGCATCGATGGCGCGTTGGTCTGGGTTGATCAAGATTTCAACGCGGCGGTTTTGTGCGCGGCCTTCAACAGTAGCGTTGGAGGCGATGGGTTGACGGGAGCCGTAACCGAAAGTGCTCAACCGGGTGCTGCTTACGCCACGGGATTGCAGGAAGATGGCAACAGATTCGGCGCGGTTACGAGACAATGGCTCGTTGATGGCGTCGTTACCGGTGTTGTCTGTGTGGCCGTTGATGGTCAAAGTCGTGTCAGGATATTGAACCAAAGTTTGCGCAGCGGCAGACAAGGCGCTTTGAGCATGGCCGCTCAAGGCAGCGCTGCCGGTAGCGAAGGTTACGTTTTCAGGCATAACCAGTTTGATTTGGTTGCCTTGACGTTCAACTTCGATGTTGGTGTTGGCCAGGCTTTGACGCAGTTTTTTCTCTTGGTAGTCCATGTAACCGCCGATACCGGCACCTACTGCACCACAAGCCAATGCGGAGTTACGCGCGCCTTTACCACCATGGGTCAGCGCACCAACGATGCCGCAAACAGCCGCACCGCCCAAACCATACATAGCGGTTTTGCTGGCAGATTGTTGGCCGGTAGCAGGATCGGTCACACAGCCGGTGAGTGCCAAAGGAATTGCAGTAGCAATAACGGTCAGGGGTTTCAAGAATTTCATGTCGTATCCTCTTTTTAGATGACGGCACGGGCCGTCTGAAAAAAATGAATAAAAACCGCGTGGGTCATTACGAATTAATGATACCGAATATCCGAAACGTAAAAGAACGGGTTTAACCCGATATTACGCAAATATTTGCCAGTTAACATAATACTGAAACATTTCTGCATTTTTCTGACCGTTTGGTTGTTTTGCAGTCAGATGAAAAGTAAGTTTCTTTACGATTTTTTCCGGTTTTTCTTTTTACGGCGATACCAGCTGACAAATGCCCATTTCAATCTGACTTTGACATCGTATCCCACCGAGCCTGCACCCAGTATGAACAAAACGGCGGAAACGGGCAGGGCGAAATGATGGCCGACCAAATGATAACCCCATACACCAACCACGCCGCCCAGCAAAAACGACAGCATCAAGCCGCTTAAAAGCCACATTTTCGGTTTGTTGACGCGGACGTGCGGCAGGCGCGGATGATGTTGTTTGGAGTAGTAAAGCGCGCGTGAAATTTCAATGCCCAAGTCGGTCGCCGTGCCGGTCATGTGGGTGGAGCGGATGGCACCGCCGGAAAGAAGCGTGATAACCGTATTGTGCATACCCATGATAAAACACAATAAAAACAATGCCAAAGACGGCATAATAAAATCAGAGCCGCCAAAATCCCATTCCATCGCGGCAATACCGAACCAACCGAATATCAACAGATAAACTGCTTCCAGCCACATGGAAAACCCAAAGCTGCCACGGAAACGCATCTGCTGCGTCCATAAAATCACCCAGCCCGAATGCGCGGCACCGGCAACAAAACACAACACGCTGATTGTGGCAATAATGGCCACACTCCACTCTTGAAGATACAAAACATCTGCCAACAGCGACATTGAGCCGGTAACATGGGAGGTATAACGTGAGAATGCGAAGTAACCGCCGGCATTAATCGCTCCGGCAAGAAAGGCCATGATGTAGCCCAGCCGTCTGAAACGGGCATCGGAAATATTGTGTTCGTGCAGATACGGGCGATCCGCCTGCCAAAACGGCGGCGTGTGTTGCCTGTGGTGGCGCAATCGGTAGGAGTGGGGCGGTTTGTCAGTGTTCATTGAGTGGGTTTGGAGTTAAACATTCATACAGGGTGTATTTTATATGCAACTGTCTGCTACCAAGAACAAATAATATAAAGTGTTCCTAAGTTGCTACACTTGCTCATTGCAAGATGAGGGCGTACATTAATAGAAAGATATAAACATAAGGAAACATCCGATGAATCCTATCCGTCTGACCTTATTGTTTGGCGCCGTTGCATTGCTTGCCGCCTGTGCCACCACGCCTGAGCAAAAAGCTGCACGCGCCCAAGCGCAGAAACGCTATGAACAGGATCTTCAAGTCAATCTTGCTGCCCAATGCGATCAGGAAACTGCCGCACTGATCCGCCGCAAATTTGACGAAGAAGGCAAACCCGGTGTAGCAACCGCGGAACAAAAAGCCTTCCGCCTCAAATATATCGACAAAGTTTCCGACCCGATGTTCCAAGCCTGCTACAAAATGGCATGGCAAAACTATATTTCCCAAGAGCAGCTGCGCGAAGCACGTTACTATCGCTATTACGACGATTGGGGATATCCGTTTGGCCGTTATCCTTGGTGGTGGTAAGGTATTAACAAACTTTAGGGCCGTCTGAAAGCATATATTTATTGGTTTCAGACGGCCTAAGGTTTATTGAAACGGCAATAACGTTTACAATAGCCGCCTATTCAAACACAATACCCACCACCCATGAACATCTGGCTTGGACAGCGACACGCGCCCAAATTTCCGCAAGGAGCCGCCGTAACCATCGGCAACTTCGATGGCGTACACCTCGGGCACAAACACATTCTACAAAAACTCAAACGAGAGGCAGACCAGCGCGGTCTGCCTGTTGTCGTTGTTGTTTTTGAGCCTCAGCCCAAAGAATTTTTTGCGCGCAAAGCCGGGAAAAAGTTGCCTTACCGCATCAGTCCGCTGCGTACCAAATTGCGCCTTTTGCGTGAAACCGGCTGCGTGGATGCCGTTTGGGTTTTGCGCTTTAACCAAACTTTCTCCGAGATGAGCGCGCAAGTGTTTATCGACCGGCTTTTGCGAAAAACGCTCAATACGCGTTATCTGCTGATTGGCGACGATTTCCGTTTCGGTGCGGGTCGGGAAGGCTGTTTTGAACTTTTGGCACAACAGCCCGATATGCAAACCGAGTGCACACCGTCCGTTATCGTTGAAGACATCCGCACCAGCAGTACCGCCGTCCGCCAAGCCCTTTCAGACGGCAAGTTGGAATACGCCAAAAAACTGTTGGGGCACGATTACGTGTTAAGCGGCAAGGTCAAGCACGGGCAAAAGCTCGGCCGCACCATCAACGCGCCTACCGCCAACGTCCAGCTTCCCCCGTATCATTATGCGCTAAGCGGCGTATTTGTCGTTGAGGCAGACGGCACATTCGGTACGCGCCGAGGCGTGGCCAGCTTTGGTTTTAACCCCACTGTCAGCAACAACCGCTCGCAAAAGTTGGAAGTCCACCTGTTCGATTTCAGCGGCGATTTGTACGGACAACGCATCTTCGTCCGCTTCCTGCACAAACTGCGTGACGAGAAAAAATTTGAAAGTATCGAAGCATTGAAAACCCAAATTTTGCAAGATATGGAAGATGCGAGGGTTTGGGAAGCATAGAAACGCTTCTATACGCTTATAAAATCAAGACAATTGGGCTACAATAAGTCCTTTGATTCTTTCAGACGGCCTGTTCTTTTCAAAATGAGCAATCAGGCCGTCTGAAACCGAAATACCGCAACAATAGAGATTAGAAAATGACCGATTACAGTAAAACCGTAAACCTGCTCGAGAGCCCGTTTCCAATGCGCGGTAATCTTGCCAAGCGCGAGCCTGCATGGCTGAAAAGTTGGTACGAGCAAAAACGCTACCAAAAACTGCGCGAAATCGCTAAAGGCCGTCCGAAATTTATTCTGCACGACGGTCCTCCGTATGCCAACGGTGACATCCACATCGGTCATGCCGTCAATAAAATCCTCAAAGACATCATTATCCGCAGCAAAACCCAAGCCGGTTTTGACGCGCCTTATGTACCGGGTTGGGACTGCCACGGTTTGCCTATTGAAGTAATGGTGGAAAAACTGCATGGTAAAGACATGCCTAAAGCCCGTTTCCGCGAATTGTGCCGCGAATATGCCGCCGAACAGATTGCCCGTCAGAAAAAAGACTTTATCCGCTTGGGCGTGTTGGGCGACTGGGATAATCCTTACCTGACCATGGATTTCAAAACCGAAGCCGATACCGTGCGTATGCTCGGTGAAATCTACAAATCCGGCTATCTCTACCGCGGCGCGAAACCAGTTCAATTCTGCTTGGACTGCGGCTCTTCCTTGGCTGAAGCGGAAGTGGAATATAAAGACAAAGTATCGCCTGCGATTGACGTTGCCTATCCGTTTAAAAACACTGCCGCGCTTGCCGCCGCATTCGGTTTGGCAAGTATCGAAGGCAAAGCGTTTGCCGTTATCTGGACAACCACGCCTTGGACTTTGCCTGCGAGCCAAGCTGTGTCAGCTGGCGCAGACGTGGTGTATCAATTGATTGATACGCCTAAAGGCAAATTGGTGTTGGCCAAAGATTTGGCAGAAGACGCGCTTAAACGTTACGGCTTCACTTCAGACGACCTGAAAGTATTGGCAGAAACCACAGGCGACAAGCTGGAAAACCTGCATATGAATCATCCGTTCCTCGAACGCGATATTCCCATGCTCAACGGCGAACATGTGACCACCGATGCCGGTACCGGTTTGGTGCATACTGCGCCTGCGCATGGTCTGGAAGACTACGCTGTCTGCAATAAATACGGCATCGAGCTTTACAACCCTGTCAACGCCGAAGGCAAATACATCAGCGAAACACCTCGTGTCGCTGGTATGCGCGTTTGGGAAGCCAATCCCGTTATCCTGCAATGGTTGGAAGAAACCGGTAACCTCTTGGCAAGCAGCAAAATCGAACACAGCTACGCCCACTGCTGGCGCCACAAAACGCCGTTGATTTACCGTGCGACCGGCCAATGGTTTGTCGGTATGGACAAAGCAGGTGCTGACGGTAAAACCCTGCGCGACAAAGCCATCAAAGCCGTTGATGACACTGAATTCTTCCCGTCATGGGGTCGTGCGCGTTTGGAAGCCATGATTGAAGGCCGTCCTGACTGGGTGGTTTCGCGCCAACGCTACTGGGGCACGCCGATGACTTTCTTTGTTCACAAAGAAACCGGTGAGCTGCATCCGAACTCTGCTGAGCTTTTGGAGAAAGTAGCACAACGCATCGAAGAAAAAGGCATCGAAGCATGGTTCTCTCTTGATAAGAGCGAACTCTTGAGCGCGGAAGATTGCGAAAATTACGACAAACTTTCCGACACGATGGACGTATGGTTCGACTCCGGCTCGACCCATTATTCCGTCTTGAAACAACGCGAAGAATTGGAATGGCCGGCTGACTTGTACCTTGAAGGCAGCGACCAACACCGCGGCTGGTTCCAATCGTCTATGTTGACTGGTTGTGCCTCATCCATGTGTCGTGCGCCATACAAACAGCTGCTGACCCACGGTTTTGTGGTTGACCAAAACGGCCGCAAAATGTCGAAATCCATCGGCAATGTCGTTGCACCACAAGAAGTTTACAACGAATTCGGCGCAGACATCCTGCGTCTGTGGGCGGCATCCACCGATTACAGCGGCGAATTGGCGATTTCCAAAGAAATCCTCAAGCGCGTAACCGAAAGCTACCGCCGTATCCGCAATACCTTGAGCTTCCTGTTTGCCAACCTCAACGACTTCAATCCTATTGAAGATGCCGTGCAACAGGCAGACATGGTGGAAATCGACCGCTACGCCGTGGTATTGGCACGTCAGCTGCAAGAGCGTCTGGCAGGCGATTACTATCCGCGCTACGCCTTCCACTTCGCCGTAAAAGACATTGTTTCTTTCTGCTCGGAAGACTTGGGCGCGTTCTACCTCGATATCCTGAAAGACCGCCTCTACACCACCAAAGCAGACAGCCATGCACGCCGCAGCGCGCAAACTGCCCTGTATCACATCACACGCAGTTTGGTTCTGCTGATTGCTCCGATTTTGTGCTTTACCGGCGAGGAAGCATGGGACATCATCGGTGGCGGCGAAGAAGACAGCGTCCTCTTCCATACCTGGCATGAGTTCCCGTCTATCAATGAAAAAGCCGAAGCCGAATTGGTGAAAAAATGGACGGCAATCCGCGAAGCACGCGAAGCGGTAACTGCCGCCATCGAGCCTCTGCGTACGGATAAAACCGTCGGTTCTTCATTGCAAGCCGAAACCGAAATTACGGCTCCGGAAGAAATTGCCGACTATCTGAACACTTTGGGCGAAGAATTACGCTTTGCTTTGCTGGTGTCTAAAGCTGAAGTGAAAGTCGGTAATGAACTTGCTGTGACCGCTAAAGCCAGCGATGGTGAAAAATGCGAACGCTGCTGGCACTACACCCACGATGTGGGCACGGTTGCAGGCCATGAAACCATCTGTAAACGTTGTGCCGACAACGTTGACGGCAAAGGCGAAGACAGACATTACGCATAATTGTTTGGTCTAAATAAAGGCCGTCTGAAAACTTTGGTAATAGGTTTTCAGACGGCCTTTGTTTATTGAATCTGTTTCGTATAGCGAATAGATTTTGAAGGGTAATTGGGATTTGTAGTTTTGATAAATAGAGATAGTCAGTATAGGTATAGTGGATTTGACGTATATTGAGAAATATATTCTCGTAGAAAGCACTTTTCAAAGGGTCTTACTTATCCGTGGAGTATGGACGTATTTTGAACCTTCAAATAGCCTCATATTTGCATTTTCTCATTAAACGGAAACTATATTTCTCTTTCGTTTTATCCAATATAAAAGGCCGTCTGAAACAAGTTTTCAGACGGCCTTCAGCTATTCTATTGCTAAGTAGAAATTAGCGTGCAGAGCAAGAAGTTTCTACTTTGTTGCCGTATGGGTCAGTGAAGCCGAAGAATGCTTCGCTGCCTTTTTGATGCCATTCAGCGCCTTTGCCGAACAGGCCTTGGTTGGCAACATAGCGTTCGCCTGAACCTGCAACGGCAGAAGACAGGGTGGCAACTTTGTCGTCAAGGCGTAATTCAACTTGATCGGTGCTCAGGTTGCGGACTTGTACAGACAGACCGTTTTCGCAGCTGAATGATTGAACACGGGCATCATGATCGTGTGCACGGCCGTGGTCATGATTGTGCTCGTGACGGTGACCATGGTCATGTTGATGGGCTTCGGGTGCGGCACAGGCAGCGAGGCTCATGGCGGCGGCAATTGCGAGCAGGGCTTTTACTTTCATTTTTGACTCCTATGGTCAGTGTTGAAGGAAGAATGTAGCGGCATGTTATAAATATCTTTATGGCTTCACAATAGAGATAACCATTATTTACTTTTCTTCCTGTTTCCGGGAGTATGGCAGGATTTTTTGTAGTTTTGATATGAATGATTAATGCCGTTTGAAAAAAAGCCGCACTTGCGCTAGAGGTAAACGAAAGTGCGGAAAATTCAGAGAGTTACATTGAAATATGGGTTGGCCGTTTAACGTTGGCGTGCTTTAAAGCGGGGGTTGCTCTTGCAAATAACGTACACTTTGCCTTTTCGGCGGACAATTTGGCAGTCGCGGTGTCGTTTTTTTGCAGTTTTTAGGGATGAGAGGACTTGCATCATTTATCCTTTCTGAAAGAAGACATCATGGATTGGTAACGTTGGTTGAACTTGCTGGCGCGGCCTTCGACATTGACATTGCGTTGTTTGCCTGTGTACACGGGGTGGGACGCGGAAGAAGTATCAAGCGAAAAGAGGGGATACTCTATGCCGTCTTTCCAAACCATGGTTTTTCCGTGTGTATTGGCACATGAACGGATGAGCCATCCTTGGTCTGCGCCGCTGTCGTAAAACAGGACGGTACGATAGTTGTCCGGGTGGATATCGGGTTTCATTTTTTTCTCCAGTGAGTGTTATGGTATAACATTATACTCCTAGAAAAAGAGCAGGCAAGTGTTTTTTGTTTTTCTTTATCACGGGATTGCGGCATTTTGATAAAATATGCGGTTTCAGACGGCCTTTTTTTCATGAGGCCGTCTGAAACATTTTGTTTTCTGATGATAGGAATATGATGTATCTGCATAAGGGTTTCAGATTGGGCGGTGCGGTAAGCAAGGTAATGCCGATTGTCCATGTATTGTCCAAGCTGGGGCTGTTGTTTTCATTGCTGTTGGCCGTGCCGACACTGATGTCGTATTTTTATCACGACAGCGCATTTTTCGTGTTTGCCTATACGGCTTTGACGGTATTGCTGGTATCGTGCGTTACTTGGGTGCTGACTTTGCGTTTCAACCGTGAGTTGCGGCCGCGTGACGGATTCACCCTGGTACTGATGCTGTGGCTGGCTTTTGCTGTCGTGGCGGCGATGCCGATTTATTTCTATATGCCGTCCATGAGTTTCACCGATGCGTTTTTTGAAGCGATGTCGGGGCTGACGACAACGGGGGCAACAGTGATTTCCGGCTTGGATACGCTGGCGCCGTCGGTGAATTTTTGGCGGCACATGCTCAACTGGCTCGGCGGTATGGGTATTATCGTGCTGGCTGTGGCGATTTTGCCGATGTTGGGCGTGGGGGGGACGCAGCTTTTCAAAGCGGAAATTCCGGGTATGGATAAGGAAAGCAAGATGGCTCCCCGTATTTCGCAAGTGGCCAAACGGCTGTGGTTTGCTTATGCGCTGACAACTGCTGCCGCCTTTGTATCCTTGCATATTGCCGGTATGGGTTGGTTTGATGCCTTGTGCCATGCGATGTCGGCAGTGGCCTTGGGCGGTTTTTCGACACATGATGACAGCGTTGCCTATTTTGATTCCGTAGCAGTCGAATGGACGTTGATGTTTTTTACTGTATGGGGCGGTATCAATTTTGCCAGCCACTTTACTGCACTGGGCAACCGCTCTTTGCAGGTGTATTGGAAAGATGAAGAATGCCGTTCCATGTTGTTAGTTTTGTCGGGCAGTATTTTGATTTCGGCATTGTATTTATGGCAACAGGACGTTTATCAAAGCCTTGGCGAAGCTTTGCGCTTTGTCAGCTTCAACTTTGTGTCCATCGGATTGGCCAGCGGTTTCTCCAATGCTGACTTTGCCCAATGGCCGCTGATTGTGTCGCTGTGGATGTTTTTCCTGTCGAACGTATTGGCAAGCTCAGGCTCTATGGGTGGCGGTATTAAAAATGTGCGTGCGTTAGTGTTGTTCAAATTCAGCTTGCGCGAAATGCTGATTTTGCTGCACCCGCGTGCGGTTCGTACGGTAAAGGTCAACAACCGCTCCATTCCGGATCGCATGGCGCTGACCGTCATGTCGTTCATCTTTATTTATTTTATGACGGTCATCGTATTCAGCTTTTTACTGATGGCGGCAGGCTTGGACTTTTTATCCGCCTTTACGGCAGTCATTGCCTGTATTACCAATGCAGGACCGGGTTTAGGTGCAGTTGGTCCGTCGCATAATTATGCCGCGCTGAGCGATGTACAGAAGTGGCTGTGTACGGCGGTGATGTTGTTGGGACGTTTGGAGATTTTTACCGTTCTGATTTTGCTGACTCCGGCATATTGGAAGAAATAAGTTTGAGAAAAAGGCCGTCTGAAATTTCAGACGGCCTTTTTATAATGGCTGGGCTTAAGCGTATTGTTTGAGCAATTCTTTGAATTGTTCGCCAGTTTCAGGGTGTTTCAAACCATAAGCCACGGTTGCTTCAAGGTAACCCAATTTGCTGCCGCAGTCGTAGCGTTTGCCATCAAAAGCATGAGCCAATACAAACTCATGGTCGAGCAGGCGGGCGATACCGTCTGTCAGTTGGATTTCGTTACCGGCGCCTCGGGGCAGGTTGGTCAACAAGTCAAAAATACGCGGAGTCAGGATGTAGCGGCCGACAACAGCAAGGTTGGAAGGCGCTTCTTCCGGTTTTGGTTTTTCAATGATATTGGTGATACGTTGATAGCTTTTCAGTTTTTCAACTTCAACGATACCGTAAGAGCCTGTTTGGGAAGGATCAATGGTTTCAACGCCTAAAACGCTGTTACCGCTTTGGTTGTACACATTGACCATTTGTTTTAATGCACCTTTAGGCGCATCAATCAAATCGTCTGCCAAAATAACAGCAAAAGGCTCATCGCCAACGGCAGCTTGAGCGCATAACACGGCATGACCCAAACCCAATGCTTCAGTTTGACGTATGTACAAGCAGGTAATATTCGGAGGAAGGATATCGCGAACGTGTGCCAACAGCTTGTCTTTTTGACGCAATTCCAATTCGGTTTCCAACTCGTATGCCTTGTCGAAGTGATCTTCGATGCTGCGTTTGTTACGGCCAGTGATGAACACCATTTCGGTACAGCCGGCTTCAACCGCTTCTTCAACTGCATATTGAATCAGAGGTTTGTCCACAATAGGCAGCATTTCTTTGGGGCTGGCTTTGGTCGCAGGCAAGAAACGGGTGCCCATACCGGCAACGGGGAAGACGCATTTTTTAATGGGTTTCATATTGGTATCCTATTTTGTCTGAGGGATTAGCCCCCGAAAGTGTAATTGTGTGTAACGATAATACCACATGATAAAGTATCAGGCGGCTCGAAAAAGACTGTATATACTGCCTTATCCCAGCAACGACAGCAATTCCTCTTCGCTCAAGATGGCTACGCCCAAAGTTTGAGCTTTTTCCAATTTACTACCTGCAGCTTCTCCGGCGACAACGTAGTCGGTTTTTTTGGATACGCTGCCGGAAACTTTACCGCCAGCAGCCTCAATCATGGCTTGGGCTTGGTCGCGTTTGAGTGTGGGTAAAGTCCCTGTTAATACAAAGGTTTTACCTGCCACGGCTTCATTAATGCCGTCTGAAATCGTTTCATCTTGAAGTTTAGACAGCGTTTGAGCAAAGAAAGTTTTCATATTTTCAAGCAGGGCTGCGTTTTGCGGTTTACTGCGCCATGTCTGCCAATCGGCAGGCAACGCTTTGTCGGTTTGCAAACCTTCTATGCTTTGTCCGGCAAGCTCCCACAAGGCCAGTGCTTTGGTTTCGCTGATTTTAAAATCGGGTAAGCGGGCAATCCAGCGTTGCGGTTCGGCATGGCGTAACGGCGGGATAGTGACAGCTTGGCTTTGCGGGGCAACACCTACAGCCAGCAGCTCGTCTATCATCGCCTGTTGTGCTTCTTGGGCAAAAAAGTGGGCGATGGAGTGGGCAACCACCGTGCCGATATCGGGCAGGCAGGCGAGGATGGGTTCGGGTGCATGGCGGACATGTTCGAGCGTACCGAATGCCTGTGCCAACGTTTTGGCGGTGCGTTCGCCAACGTGACGGATGCCGAGGGCAAAAAGGAAGCGGGCAAGTTCGGGTGTTTTGCTGGCTTCTATGCCTGCAAGGATGTTTTCCGCCCATTTTGTCGGCTGTTTTTTATTGTTTTTGGTAAGCAGAGTATTGCCGGTCTCGCCTTCAAAGTCTCCAATTTCACTGTTTGATGGTTCTTCTTCACTAGCTGACGCTTTATCCGCCGTTTCCTTCATTTTTTGCAGGGTTGGGATATCGAGGCGGTAGAGGTCGGCGAAATGACGAACCAAATCTTGCGCTACCAGCTGCTCGATTTGTTTTTGACCAAGTCCGTCAATGTCCATGGCTTTGCGTGAGGCGAAGTGGATTAAACCTTGCGCGCGTTGTGCTTGGCAAAGCATACCGCCGCTGCATCGGGCAACCGCTTCGCCTTCTTCGCGTTCGATTTCGCTGTGACAGATAGGGCAATGGGTAGGCAGGCGGTAGGGTTTGTGAAGCGGTTCGGCTCGGGTTTCAGAAGGTGTTTCGGCAAACAAATCGTCTTGCAGGCCGTCTGAAACGGAAATATTGCTCTCCTGCATTGGGCGACGTTCAAAAATCACGCGTACCACCTCGGGAATCACGTCTCCGGCGCGGCGCACAACAACTGTGTCACCAACGCGCACGTCTTTACGCGATACTTCGTCCTGATTATGCAGGGTGGCGTTGGTAACGGTAACGCCGCCGACGAATACAGGTTGCAGGCGGGCGACAGGGGTTACTGCACCGGTGCGCCCGATTTGTACATCAATGGCTTCGACAATGGTCAATGCTTCTTCGGCAGGAAATTTGTGGGCAATGGCCCAGCGCGGCGCGCGTGAGATGAAACCCAGTTTTTCTTGTTGCGCCAAGCTGTTGACTTTGACCACCATGCCGTCGATTTCATAAGGCAAAGTAGGGCGTTTTTGCTGCATTTGCTCGTAAAACGCTAATACTTCATTGATATTTGGGAAACAGCCGAAATTACCATCGGGCAGGCTGAAGCCAAGCTCTTTACAGTAGCTCAGCTCTTGTAGGTGTTCTTCTGCGATAAAACCGCCTTGTTGTCGGGCGATGGAATAGGGGAAGAAATGTAGTTTGCGCTGTGCCGTAATGCGTGAATCAAGTTGGCGCAAACTACCGGCGGCGGCATTGCGCGGATTGGCGAAAGGTTTTTGTCCGTTTTCAGCTTGTCGTGCGTTTAAAGCGGCAAAATCGGCTTTGAGCATCAGTACTTCGCCGCGTATTTCGATAAGCTCGGGGATATTTTCTCCATGCAGGCGCAAGGGGATGTTGGATACGGTTTTGACGTTTTGGGTAACGTCTTCGCCTGTTGTGCCGTCGCCACGGGTTGCCGCTTGAGTCAATACGCCATCGCGGTACAGTAGACTGATGGCCAGACCGTCAAATTTAGGTTCGATAACGTATTCCGGTTTTTCTCCGTTTAATCCTCCACGAACGCGCTCATCAAAAGCATACATTTCGGCATGGTCGAACACGCCGTTTTCGTCTTGTGGCGAGAAGGCGTTGGTCAGCGACAGCATCGGTATTTCGTGGCGTACTTCGGCAAAGCCTGCTAAAGGCTCGCCACCGACACGTTGGGTCGGGCTGTCGGGCAGTTTGAACTCGGGGTAGTTTCGCTCCAATGCCTCGAGCTCGCGGAACAATTTGTCGTATTCGGCGTCGGGTACGCTGGGCGCATCTAGGGTGTAGTATTCGTAGGCGTAGCGGTTGAGGAGGTCGGTCAGGTATTTGATACGTTGTGCGGTCGGATTCATGAGCAATCGAAATAGAGTTTTCAGACGGCCTGATGATAGAGAGGCCGTCTGAAAATCGATGAATATTGAAGATGAAGGGATTTTACCTGAAAAAAAGCGGATATGCCGTCATTGCATATCCGCTTTTTGATTGGGGAAGTTTAAGAGAACAGGCGCAGGGCTTGTTTGCTGCCGGGTTTGATGCCGACTTTAAGCATTTCTTCCTGACGGGCCAAAACGTAGTTGCGTACGTCTTTGAGCCATTGGGTGGAAACTTCTTCCATTTGGTCGTTAACCAAATCTAAGCTGAGTTGGCCGGAGAGTTTGACTGCCAAGTCCATGAATTTGTCGAAAGTTTTTTCGCCGGCAGGAACATGCGGAATATCCAGAAGCATGCTGAAACCGCGGTAGGCTTGGTTGTCCAACAGAGGGTTGGTAAATGGTTTGTTGTCCAAAGTATGGATGGAGAACAATTGAGGATTGTTGTTGTCACCGAAATGGAACGCGCCGTCTTCGCCCAGTTTGAAGCCTGTATCTTCCACGGCGGCACGCAACTCTACGCCGCTGATATTGGAATGGGAAACCAAGTGAATGGCGATGGTTTGGTCAACACGCGCACAGAATTGGTCGAGGGCTTGCGCGACTTCGGTGAACGCGTCCAAGTCGGTATGCAAAACTTTGCCGTCCATCAGCTGGGCAAAAGCATCAACCTGTTGGTCGAAGTGTTGCAGCTCTTCACGCGCGGCCAAACCGTTGCGGCTGACAGCTTGCAGGCCCATAACGAAGCCTTGGTAGTAAACGCCCGGAATCGGCTCGGCAACGCGGAAATGGTCGTCCATGGTGCAACCGATGATTTGGAAGCGGTGTGTGCTGGAAAGGCGCGGCAGGGCGTGCAATTCTTGGGCTTGTTTCAGGGAGATGTAGGCCATGTAGTCGAAGCGCGGGTCAAACCAAGGCAACTCGACTTGAGACAATTCGTCCAAGCTGATCAATGGTACTTGTGCCACAGGCTCGGCTGCGGTTCTAACCGGAGCAGAAGCGGCTTCGGCAGGGCTTACGGTAATTTCGTTGTTCAAACCGATAACGGTGTGTTGGACTTTTTCTTCTGCGGAAAAGTCGTCTTCCACAGTCAGCTCGACATCGGTTTTAAGTTGGGCAGGGTGAGCCAGTTTGGCTTTGGCTGCGTAGATTTCATCTTGTTCCTGCAGATTGCGCAATGCCTCTTCGGTTTTTTTGTTTTTCTTGATAAACAAACCTTGGCCGCCGGTTTCTTTGCTGTCGCGGACGTGCTTGGTTTTGCTGGTCAAAAGTGCATCCTTATCGGAATGGCCGAATTGTTCGCGCACTTGTTTGCGGTATTGGTTTTCCTGGTACATGTTGTAACCGATGACCGCCAAAAGGGCGGCGAGGGCTAAGACGATGAAAATCATGGAGTAATCACTTTTTAAAAAGGCAGCATTCCGTCTTTTTCAGGGTGCGGAATCTTGCTGCGCGGGCAGTTCGTTGGAGCCGGACTTTATGCGTCCGAATGAATAGCTGAATTATAACGAAAATAGACGGTTGTGACAGCATTATGTCTGCCAATCATCGTTCAGTCCGTTTGAAAGTTATCCGCGCCGGATGGGGAAACCTGCTTTTTGAAGGCGAGGCCAATCAAAGAAATGTCCGGGATCGGTTTTCCTGTCCAGCGCGATGTCCTGATGACCGGTAACGGTCTGAATCGGATAATGCTCGGAAATAGCGGTCAGCAAGGCTTGCAGGCTGGTGTATTGTGCTTCGGTAAAAGGCTCGAAATCGCAGCCTTCCAATTCGATACCGATGGAAAAAGCATTGCATTTTTCTCTGCCTTGAAACGACGATACGCCGGCATGATAGGCCATGTCGTCGCAGGAAACGAATTGGACGGTTTCGCCCTCACGGCTGATGAAAAAATGGCTGGAGACGCGCAGGGTGTGGATGATGCTGAAGAAAGGATGCTCGTCAGGGTTGATTTGGTTGGTAAACAATTTTTCTACTGCTCCTGTGTTGTACTCAAAAGGAGGAAGGGAAATATTATGGAGGACAACCAATGAGATGTCTTCATCCGGTTCTCGCGGGCTGAAATTGGGCGAATGAGTTTGACGTGCATTCAGCCAACGGCCGTTTTGCCAAGTGTTTTTTGAAGGGGAATTCATGGTTTCAGACGGCCTTTCAGGATAGGAAAACATACGTTGGGGAAGGTGGCAGGCGTGGTGCGCTTGTTTTCGGTTATACTGTCGCCCGACACATTCACAAACCAAGAATCCTACCATGCTGAAAAAATTGTTGAAATGGCTGGCCGTATTTTTGACGGCATTTGCCGCCGTGGTTGCCGCATTGTTGTTTGTTCCGAAAGACAACGGCAAACCATACCGTATTACCGTTGCTAAGAATCAAGGTATCTCTTCCGTCAGCCGTAAACTGGCTCAAGACGGCATTGTTTATAACCGTTATGTGCTGGTAGCCGCCGCATATGTGATGGGCGTACACAACCAACTCAATGCCGGCTCTTACCGCCTGTCTGCCAAAGTATCGGCTTGGGACATTTTAAAACGCATTAAAAAAGGCCGTCCTGACTCGGTCAGCGTGCAAATTTTGGAAGGCGCGCGGTTTGCACAAATGCGCCGTATTATCGACAACACTGCCGATATTGCCCACGATACGCGCGGTTGGAGCGATGAAAAACTGATGGCCGAAGTAGCGCCCGATGCTTTGAGCAGCAATCCTGAAGGACAGTTTTTCCCGGATAGTTACGAAATTGATGCCGGCGGCAGCGATCTTCAAATTTACAAAATCGCTTACCGTAAAATGCGGGAAAACCTGAAAGAAGCATGGGAAGATCGTCAAAGCGGCCTACCTTATAAAAATCCGTACGAAATGCTGATTATGGCGAGTCTGATTGAAAAAGAAACCGCGCACGAAGACGACCGCGCCCATGTGGCCGCCGTATTCGTCAACCGCCTGAATATCGGCATGCGCCTGCAAACCGACCCGACCGTTATCTATGGCATGGGCGATGCGTATAAAGGCAGAATCCGCAAAGCCGACCTGCAACGCGATACGCCTTACAATACCTATACGCGCAGCGGTTTGACGCCGACGCCGATTGCGCTTCCCGGCAAGGCCGCGCTTGAAGCGGCGGGTCATCCGTCTGATGAAAAATATCTGTATTTCGTCTCAAAAATGGATGGTACGGGCTTGAGCGAGTTCAGCCACAACCTTTCTGAACACAACGCTGCCGTACGCAAATATATTTTGAAGAAATAAACCGAATAGGCCGTCTGAAACATTTATAATCCTGTTTCAGACGGCCTTTAAATTGACGATATCCATATGAAACCTAGATTTATTACCCTTGACGGCATAGACGGCGCAGGTAAATCCACCAACCTCGCCGTAATGAAAGCATGGTTTGAGAAACACAAACTGCCCGTATTGTTTACGCGGGAACCGGGAGGTACTCCGGCCGGAGAAGCATTGCGTGAAATCCTGCTCAATCCTGCCACCCAAGTCAGCCTGCGTACCGAAACCCTGCTGATGTTTGCAGCCAGACAGCAACACTTGGAAACAGTCATTCTGCCTGCCCTGAAAAACGGCACGCATGTGGTTTCAGACCGCTTTACCGATGCAACGTTTGCCTATCAAGGCGGCGGACGCGGCGTTCCCCTGCAAGATATTGATACGCTTGAGCATTGGGTACAGGGCGATTTCCGCCCAGATTTAACCTTGCTGTTGGATGTGCCTTTGGAAGTGTCAATGGCGCGCATCAACCAAACGCGTGAGAAAGATCGCTTTGAACAAGAAGAAGCCGAGTTTTTCCATCGGGTACGCGAAGTATATCTGCAACGTGCTAACGAACAGCCGGAACGCTATGCCGTCATCGACAGCAGACAAAGTCTGGACGCGGTAAAAAATCAGATTGAAACCGCGCTAGACAGTCATTTTGGATTGAATGTTTAAGTTTAAATAAAATGCCGTCTGAAAGAAGGGTAGTGTGGCGAAGAAATATTATTACAGAAGTTTTTAGACATAAAACCAAATAAAACGAAATATCAAAACAAATGTAATAAATATCGGTATGCGCCACCAAAAGAACATGATAAAATTACGGTCCCTTACAAAGCCGGTCTGTTAACAACCCGACTTTAGAAATTTTAAACGTCTGAAGCAGCCTGTTTCAGACTTGTTCGCTGTAAAATCTCTCTCGCAAACAGGATCGATAAATGGAAAATTCATTAAAAGAAGCCGCCCTGCAGTTCCACGAATTCCCCGTGCCGGGCAAAATCTCCGTTACCCCAACCAAATCTCTGGCTACGTCTAAAGACTTGGCGTTGGCGTACTCTCCGGGCGTAGCCGCTCCTTGTATGGAAATCCATGCCGATCCGCAAACTGCCTATAAATACACTGCCAAAGGCAATTTGGTTGCCGTGATTTCCAACGGTACCGCAGTGTTGGGTTTGGGCAACATCGGCGCATTGGCCGGTAAACCTGTAATGGAAGGCAAAGGCGTATTGTTCAAAAAATTCGCCGGCGTTGACGTATTCGATATCGAAATCGATGAAAAAGACCCGCAAAAACTGGTAGACATCATCGCTTCTTTGGAACCGACTTTCGGCGGTATCAACCTCGAAGACATCAAAGCGCCTGAGTGCTTCTACATCGAACGCGAATTGCGCAAACGTTGCAAAATCCCTGTATTCCACGACGACCAACACGGTACCGCCATCATTACCGCTGCCGCTGTACTGAACGCTTTGCGTTATACCGGCCGTAAAATCGAGGAAGCGACCTTGGTGTGCTCCGGCGCAGGTGCCGCAGCGATTGCTTGCTTGAACCAATTGCTGGATTTGGGTCTGAAACGTGAAAACGTAACTGTCTGCGACTCCAAAGGCGTGATTTACAAAACCCGCGAAGACAAAGACCGTATGGACGAGTCCAAACAGTTCTACGCCATTGAAGATAACGGCCAACGCGTATTGGCCGATGCCGTTAAAGGTAAAGACATCTTCTTGGGTCTGTCCGGCGCAAACCTGCTGACGCCTGAAATGCTGAACACCATGAACGAAAAACCAATCGTGTTCGCCATGGCAAATCCGAATCCGGAAATCCTGCCTCCATTGGCAAAAGAAACCCGTCCGGATGTGGTCATCGGTACCGGCCGTTCAGACTTCCCGAACCAAGTGAACAACGTATTGTGCTTCCCATTCATCTTCCGTGGCGCATTGGATGTCGGCGCGACCACCATCAACGAAGAAATGAAACGCGCTTGCGTATACGCTTTGGCTGACTTGGCAATGGAAGAGGTAACTGAAGAAGTGATTGCTGCTTACGGTAAGAAATTTGAATTCGGTGCGGAATACCTGATTCCTACTCCATTCGACTCCCGCCTGTTGCCGCGCGTTGCTTCTGCTACCGCTAAAGCAGCTATGGAAATCGGCGTGGCTACCCGTCCAATCGCCGATTTGGATGCGTATGCTGCTAAACTGGCCGGTTTGAAATTGTAATCCGGTAAGTAGTATTTGATTGAAAAGGCCGTCTGAAAGTTGTATTTCAGACGGCCTTTTTGTTTACTGGGTATTTTAGAAATGGCTTAATGCAGCAATTGGAATGAAAAACACGATAAGCTGCTGATTCAACGGAGACGTGGGCATATGGATTGCTTTCTAAGATAGGTTTCTTATTTTTGAAGTATTTTGATTTTGCAGAATTTTTATGGGATTAAATACAATATTTTTGCCAGTTTTTTAGACAACATCAGGCCGTCTGAAATTGGGTTTTCAGACGGCCTGAGTTAATGAAACGGTTTATTTTTGCCAATAGGTTTTGACGTTGACGAATTCGTACAGTCCGAATTCGGATAGCTCCCGTCCGTAGCCTGAAGCTTTGACGCCGCCAAAGGGGAGGCGCAAGTCGCTGCTGGTGTGGCGGTTGATAAAGACAGAGCCTGCTTGGATTTTTTCGGCGTATTGCCATGCGTTTGCCGTGTCGGCTGTGTAGATACAGGCGCCGAGGCCGAAAGGTGTGTCATTGGCAAGTACGACGGCGTGATCAGGATTGTCGGCGCGTAAGATCATGGCAACCGGGCCGAAGACTTCTTCGTGCCAAACGCGGCAGTTGGGATTGACTTGATCCAATACCGTGGCAGGGTAAAACCAGCTTTCGCCATCAGGGATATAGCCGCCGCTCAAGCATTGCGCACCGTGTGCAACCGCATCTTGAACCTGCTCGTGTACGGTTTGACGCAAGTCTTCACGGTGAAGCGGGGCAAGGGTGGTGTTCGGATCTTTGGGGTTGCCGGTTTGCAGTTTGGTGCATTCGGCAAGGAAGAGCGGGATAAATTGATCGGCAATATCTTGGGTAACAATGATGCGTTTGGCGGCATTGCAGGATTGTCCGGCATCGCGGAAACGTGAATAGCAGGCATCGATGGCTGCGCGTTGCAGATCGGCGTCGGGCAGGATGATAAACGGATTGCTGCCGCCTAGTTCAAGGACGGTTTTTTTCAGATGTTTGCCTGCGTGAGCAGCCAGCAGGCGGCCGGTATGGGTTGAACCGGTAAATGCCATGGCATCGGTATCTTCAATGGATTTAAGCGTATCTTCATGGTTTAACCATGCGCCGATAAGCGGCAAACCTTTGGGGACGAGGCTGAAGAGGGTTTCGCTGACGCGGGCGACACTGGGCGCAGGTTTGACCGCGCAGGCATTGCCGGCACATAGGGCAGGGATGGCAAATCGTAAAATCTGCCAAACAGGATAGTTCCACGGCATGACTGCCAAAACAACGCCCAAAGGCTCGAAGCGGACTTGGCTGAGGCTGGCTTGGGTGGCGATGGTTTTATGGGCAAGTAGTTCAGGGGCAAGGCGGACGTAGTAGCGGATAAGCTCGATGGATTTGCTGATTTCGGCACGACATTCGTGCAGGCAACGGCCGACTTCTTCGCAAACCATTTCGGCGAGGCGTTCTTGGTTTTGGGTGAGGCTGTTGGCAAATTGCTGCAAGAGGGCGGTACGCTCGATAATGCTTGATTGTGCGAAGGTTTGCTGAAGGGTTTGGAGGCGGTTTAATTCGTAGGTGAACTCGATATAGCTTTGCACCGGTCTGCTGTAAATGGTTTCTCCGGTGAAAACGTGGGTGCTGTGAAACATGGTTGGCTCCTTTGTTTTTATGTTTTTATGAGGCCGTCTGAAAATGTTTCAGACGGCCTTTTATTGTGATAATTGTACTTCAAGCGACCAGTTGGGGAAAAATAGATTTTAAGCCGGCAACAATAATCTCTACGGAAATAGCAGCAAGCATCATGCCCATAATGCGGTTGAGGATGGTCAGGCCGGTCGTGCCCAAGCGTTTACTGATGCGCCCGGCAACGATCAGGATGAGATAGCAAATCAGGCTGACCAGAAAGCCGGAGATGATAATTAGGGCAATATCGCTGTAATTTTTGGCGGCAGAGGAGTAAATGATGACGGTAGAGATACCACCGGGGCCGATGGTAATCGGAATGGCAATGGGTACGACGGCAATGGCTTTTTCATTGCGGCGGACTTGTTGCGCACTTTGATGTTCTTCTGAATGGGAATCAATTTTGGGTTTGGCAGGATTATCGTTGCCGTTCATTAAGGAGATGGCAATCAGCAAAACCAGAATACCGCCGCCGACTTGGAAAGAGCCCACGCTGATACCGAGTACTTTCAACAAGATACCGCCGCCTAGCGCAAAGACGACAATCACGATGAAAACGGCTAGTGCGGCAGTACGCGCAATTCTGCGTTTTTCTTTGGTGCTGTGGTTTTGTGTCAGATCAAGATAAATTGAGAGCGCGCTGAAAGGATTAATCAGCACGAGAAATGCCACAAGCAGCTTGCCGATTTCTACACCCAGTTCCATATTATTCCTCGCTTTCAGTTAGGTCATCGTTATCCGCATTACGGCGGCGACGGTTTTTGTGTTCGTTGGCAATACCCATCAACAGGGCGAGTACCACCATGATGGAAAGCGTAGCCGTACCGCCGTAGCTGACCAAGGGGAGGGGGACGCCGACGACGGGCAAAATGCCGCTGACCATGCCCATGTTTACAAAGGCGTAGCAGAAAAAGGTCATGGTCAATGCGCCTGCTAGAGTACGGCTGTAAAGGGATTGCGCTTGCGCGGCAATCCACAATCCGCGTGCCAGAATGATAAGGTAAACCAGCAGTAAAAGGATATTGCCAATCAGTCCGAACTCTTCGCCGAATACTGCGAAAATAAAGTCAGTCGTTGATTCGGGAATATAGTCCAAATGGGTTTGCGTACCGTTGAGCCAGCCTTTACCCCATACACCACCCGAGCCGATGGCAATCATGGATTGGATGATGTGGTAGCCTGCGCCCAACGGGTCTTTGGTTGGGTCGAGCAGGGTGAGGACGCGGGTTTTCTGGTAGTCGTGCATGCCGTAGTTCCACAAGATCGGCAAAGCGGCCACAAAGGCAATAATGGCGGCAAAAATGGCCTTCCAAGGCAATCCGGCAAAGAAGATGACAAAAATGCCCGAAGCCATAATCAGCGCGGCTGTACCGAGGTCGGGCTGCTTCAAAATTAGGGCGACAGGAACAAGAATCAGCACGAGGGCGACAATATAATGTATCCATTTCAGACGGCCTTCATAGCGTTGGAAATACCACGCGACAGTCATGGGAATACCGATTTTCATGATTTCGGAAGGTTGGATACGGGTAAAGCCGAGACTCAGCCAACGGGTCGAGCCGTTGACGGTAACGCCGGCGACTTCGACGCCAATCAACAGTAATACGCCGACAATGTAAATAGGCAGGGCAACTTTGGCAGCCGTTTGCGGCTTGAATACGGCAATAATCCATAAAAGGGCAAAGCCCAAAACGGTATGGATGGTTTTGTTTTCCAATTGGCCGAACTCTTGCCCGTCTGCAGAATAGAGCAGGAACAGGCTCATGATGTAGATGGCGAGCATGGCAAAAAACAGCCAAGGGTCAATCGGGGCTGTAATGGTGGATTTGAAATTTTTCCACGCTGATGTGTTATTCATGATGAACCTCCGGCTGTGAGGCAGGGCTTGTCGGCGTCAGTCCGTAGGCAGATTGGAAAATGCTGGTAATAGGCTGATGTTTGTCCGTTGTTTCGGTTTTGGCCGAATCTGATTCAAGGCCATCTGAAAACTGTTGCGGCTTGACGTGAAGCATATAAAAATCAGTCATTTCACGGGCCAATGGCGCGGCATACGCACCCCAGCCGCCGTTTTCCAAAATAACGGCAATGGCGATTTCAGGTTTTTCCAATGGCGCAAACGAGATAAACCATGCGTGGTCGCGGTGTTGTTCGCGCAGGGCTGCGGCATTGTAGCGGCCGCCTTGTTTAATTTGTACGACTTGGGCCGTACCGGTTTTACCGCCCATCGTATAGGAGAGTCCGCCACCGATACGGTGCGCCGTACCACCCGGTTTCAATACTTTTTCCATTGCGCGTTTGACGTATTCGAAGTTGTCGGCTTTGAACGGAATTTGACGCTCAGGATTGGGGTTGATACGGGTAATTTTGCGCGCGCCGAAATCCAATATTTCTTTGACCAAATGCGGCTGATGGACAACACCGTTGTTGGCCAGAGATGCTGTCGCATGTGCCATTTGCAAAGGCGTGTAGGCATTGTAGCCTTGGCCGATACTGACGGAAACCATCTCGCCGGCGCGCCATTCTTTGGCAGTAGGGTCGGAAGATTTGGCAAAGCGTTTGGCTTTCCATTCGCGGCTGGGCAAAACGCCTGTGTATTCGCTGGGCAGGTCAATGCCGGTTTTCTGACCGAAACCGAATTGCGCCAGATACGGAGAGGCTTTATCGATACCCATTTCGTAACCCAAACGGTAGAAGAAGGTATCTGAGGATACTTGAATGGCTTTGCTCAAGTTGGCCGAGCCGTGACCGCTGCGGACGGAGTCGCGGAAGATATGGCGGCTGCCGGGTATGCTCCATGCGCCGGGAGCGGGGACGATGGTGTTTTGAGTGATTTTGCCGCTTTCCAACAAAGCCATGCCCATAAAGGGTTTGAATGTAGAACCCGGCGGATAAAGGCCTTGGGTAACGCGGTTGATCAAAGGCTTTTTCCAATCGTCATTCAGCATTTTCCAAGTGTCGCTGTCGATGCCATCAATAAAGAGGTTGGGATCGAAGGAAGGTTTGGAAACAAATGCCAAAACAGTACCGTCTTGCGGATTGATGGCCACCAATGCGCCACGGCGGTCGCCCAAGATGCGGTCGGCTTCCTGCTGCATGCGGATATCCATGCCTAGGCGCAAGGTTTGCCCCATTTTGGACGGGACATTTTTCAATATGCGGACGATATTGCCGTAAGCGTCTTTTTCGACTTCCTGATAGCCTGGGATGCCATGAAGCTGGTGTTCGTAATATTTTTCCAAGCCTGATTTGCCGATATGCGTACTGCCGCGATAGAGGGCAGTCAGGCCTTCTTCTTCCAGAATTTCTTTGTCTTTATCGCTAATACGGCCGATGTAGCCTAAGAAATGGGAGGTCAGCTTGCCGTAAGGATATTCGCGAAATGTGCGTGAATTGACCTCTACGCCTTTGAATTCGCGCAGATGCACGGACAAACGGGCTGCCTCTTCATCGGTCAGCCTGAGCTTGAGTGGGATATTTTCAAATTTTCGATAGCTTTCGCGGTATTTTTTGAAGCGTTTTAAATCTGTCGGCGTGATATCGACGTATTTTTTCAATGCTTCAATGACATCTTCCATCTTACCTTCGATGCGGCTGGGAATAACTTCGAGCGAAAAGACTGGATAGTTTTTGGCCAAAGGAACGCCGTTGATATCGACGATTTCGCCACGTACGGGCGGAGTTGGAATCAGGGTGATGCGGTTACTCGATGCCTGACCGGAAAACTCATTGTGTTGAGTTACTTGCAGGTAGAAGAACCGCGCCAGCAAAATGGAAAAGAAGATGACAATCAGGATAAAGGCAACGAGCAGGCGCAACAAAGCATCGGCTTGTGCTGCCTGAGCGGAAGGTTTTTTGGTATGTTGACCACCGGAAAGACGGTGTGGAAGAATCGGTTTCATCTTTTCAGTGCGCGCGGTAAATACGGGTCACGATCAGCATCAGCTGGCTGAGTATCGGCCAAAGCAGTGCGCCGACAAATGGGGCAACAAAGCCTTGCAAAGTGATGACCTGATGATTGAGGAACAGACGTGCAACAGTTAAAACGGCCTGATTGAGAAGCAGGGCAGCCAAGACAGCAGCCAATTGCATAATGTGGCCGTACAGCATGATTTGGCGGCGTCGGTTTAAGATGAAATAAGTCATCACAACGTAAGACAGGGCGTGTAATCCTAAAGTCGCGGCGGTTGCTGCATCGACAATCAGACCAATGGCAAAAGCCAGTCCCATGCCTGCACGTTGCGGCTGGTGCAATGTCCAATACAGCAACATCAGTGCCGTCATTTCAGGCAGCCAAAAGAATCCGTCAAAGGAAAATGGCATAAAGTCCAGTATCATCATCACAATGAGACTGGCCGCCATGATGTGCAGCGGTACTGCACGGTAAGAATCGTCAAAATCGTTCATGAAATCAGCGTGGGGAAGAAGGGCCGGAAGAAAGTACCAAGACAAAACGGCTGCTGCGTAAAGCGGCCAAAGGCGTCAGTTGCGTATCGTAATAAGGTGTTCCCGATGCGCGGACAACCTTGCTGACGGTTGCAACGGGAATCCCCGCCGGATAAGTACCGTCCAAACCGGAAGTCAGCAGAATATCGCCGGGTTTCAAGTCTGAGCCGGTTGGAAAATAGCGCAAATCCAAACCGTTGCCATTGCCGTATGCCAAATTGCGTTCACCGGTGCGGCTGACGGCTACGGGGACAATGCTTTGTCCGCTTGAGATCAGTTCAATTTCCGCGCTTTGTGTGTGAACTTGTGTCAACAGGCCAATCAAACCGCTTTGATCGATGACTGCATCGCCAACTTTCAAACCGTCTTGGCTGCCCTTGCCGATAATCAGTCTTTCGGAAAGCGGATCTTTGCCATTGGAAATGACTTCCGCACCGATAACGTTGTGAATGCCTTTTTGTTGCAAACCGTACAGTTTTTTCAATTCGCGCAATTCATCGGTATTGACTTTATCCCGCTGCAAATCGATTTTCAGACGGCCATTTTCTTCCAAAAGCCGGCGGTTCTGTTCCAAGAGCTCGGATTTGGACTGGGAGAGGTCGGCAAAATATTGATAAAGTTGAACAGGTTGATTGGCCAGCCATTGAACAGGATAGAGCATGGGCATTACTGCCGCACGTACAGGCTGCATCAATGAAAAGCGGTAATCAGCCACCATCAGTCCGGCAGCCAGAGCGATATAAACGACAAAACGAGGCAACAGCTTAGGGCCTTTTGCCTCGTCAAAGCGCAAAGAAGAGCGTTCCATAACCATCTACCTTATGGGTTTTCCGTAAACACGGTATCCCATTTGCCGATATAGTCCAAAGCCTTACCGGCACCATAGGCGACGCAGTTCAGAGGCTGGTCGGCAATACCGACGGGCAGGCCGGTTGCATCGGCCAAGACGGTATCGATACCGTGCAGAAGTGCGCCGCCGCCGGTCAGCATAATACCGCGGTCGGCAATGTCGCCGGCCAGTTCTGGCGGAGCCTGTTCTAAAGCCAGACGGACGGCACGGATGATTTGATTCACCGTTTCACTCAATGCTTCACGAATTTCATTTGAAGTAACCGCCAATGATTTAGGCGTACCTTCGGCCAGATCGCGGCCTTTAATGCGCATGGCTGTTTCGGTTTCAAAGCCCGAGGCAGAGCCGATTTGTTTCTTCAATTCTTCTGCCGTAGCTTCACCAATCAAGACACCGCGATGACGGCGCAGGTAATGGATGATACTTTTATCGAATTCATCGCCGGCTGCGCGGACGGAAGCAGAATAGGCCATGCCGCCCAGTGAAAGAATGCCGATTTCGGTCGTACCGCCGCCAATATCGACAATCATCGAACCTGCCGCATCTTCAATCGGCAAGCCCGCTCCCAAAGCGGCGGCCATCGGTTCTTCAATCAAATGCACGCTTGCCGCGCCGGCAGCAAACGCTGAATCCAAAATTGCTTTACGTTCCACTTGGGTAGAGCCACCCGGAACACAGATAACCACACGAGGCGGAACCAAAGACCGTCCTTCGGTGGCTTTTTTAATCAACATACCCAGCATACGCTCGGTAATCACAAAATCAGCAATCACGCCGTCCCTCATCGGGCGGACGATTTCAATATTGCGCGGCGCACGGCCCTGCATTTTTTTTGCTTCCGTGCCCACGGCCATAATTTTACTTTTATTGCCTGCGCCGGATTGAATCGCAACCATGGACGGCTCATCCAAAACAATCCCTTTGCCGCGTACAAAAATCAGCGTGTTGGCCGTGCCCAAGTCGATGGCAATATCATTGGAGAGGAAACGAGATAAAAGACGAAACATTAGGATTCCTGAAATTCCGGCCCAGCCCGGATGGTTTAGCGTTATTTAAAATAAGAAAAACAGGTACACGGTTTTAGACGGATAAATGCGACTTTAAAAGGCCGTCTGAATTAAAACACCATGCCAACCTGTTTAGTTTTCGGTTATAATTCTTCGCTTCATAGAAGACGAAATGCAATGATACCCCAAACCCAAGAGGCATTGCTATCAGACAAGGATTTTTTATGGCTTTAAGCTTAAATGATGTGGAAAAAATCGCAAAACTCTCGCGCCTCACTTTAACGGACGAAGAAAAAAACAAAACGCTTGCCGAGTTGAACGACATTTTCGCCATGGTTGAAAACATGCAAAGCGTCAATACCGACGGCATCGAACCCATGGCGCATCCGCACGAAGCCGCTTTACGCCTGCGCGAAGATAAAGTGACTGAAACCGATCACGCTGCCGAATATCAGGCTGTTGCCCCAGAAGTGCGCAACCGACTGTATATCGTTCCTCAAGTGATTGAAGAATAAGGTTTCAGACGGCCTTTGCTTATCGGCAAGCCCCTATTGCAAGGCCGTCTGAAAGGATATTCTGTTCAGACGGCCCGATTTATTGATTTAAACGGATGTTTTCAATATCTGTTTTGAAAGCAAAAACTGTTTTATAGAAAGTACGGCACAATGACCGCTTACACGCTCAAACAAGCCAGCAGCCTGCTGCAATCCAAACAAATTTCCGCAGTCGAATTGGCGACCGAATATTTGGCCGCTATTGCTGCGAAAAACCCTGCCATCAACGGCTACGTTACCATCGATCAAGATAAGACCCTTGCTGAAGCCAAGGCAGCCGATGCGCGTATCGCGGCCGGCAATGCAACGGCTTTGACCGGTGTGCCAGTTGCTTACAAAGATATTTTCTGCCAAACAGGTTGGCGCAGTGCATGCAGCTCCAAAATGTTGGATAACTTTGTGTCTCCTTATACTGCCACTGTGGTGCAAAACCTGTTGGATGCCGGCATGGTTACTCTTGGCCGTACCAATATGGACGAATTTGCCATGGGTTCGACCAATGAGACTTCATTCTACGGCGCAACCAAAAATCCATGGAATCTTGAACATGTTCCCGGCGGTTCGTCAGGCGGTTCAGCTGCCGTGATTGCAGCGCGTTTGGCGCCTGCTGCCTTGGGTTCGGATACCGGCGGTTCTATCCGTCAGCCTGCATCGCATTGCGGTATTACCGGCATCAAGCCGACTTACGGTACGGTTTCACGCTTCGGTATGGTTGCTTATGCTTCCAGCTTTGACCAAGCCGGTCCTATGGCACAAACGGCCGAAGACTGTGCGATTTTGTTGAACGCCATGGTCAGCTTTGACGAGCGAGATTCCACCAGCTTGGAGCGCGAAAAAGAAGACTACACCCGTGATTTGGATAAGCCGCTCAAAGGTTTGAAAATCGGTTTGCCTAAAGAATATTTCGGCGAAGGCGCAGATGCCGATGTTCAGACGGCCTTACAAAGCGTTATCGATTTGCTCAAAGCCCAAGGCGCAGAGACTGTTGAAGTTTCCCTGCCGCAAACATCATTGTCGATTCCTGCTTATTACGTTCTCGCCTCTGCGGAAGCAAGTACCAACTTGTCCCGTTTCGATGGCGTACGTTATGGCCACCGTGCAGCACAATTCGGCGATTTGGAAGAAATGTACAGCAATACTCGTGCCGAAGGTTTCGGTAGCGAGGTCAAACGCCGTATCATGATTGGTACTTATGTATTGAGTCATGGTTACTATGATGCTTATTATCTGAAAGCGCAAAAACTGCGTCGTCTGGTTGCCAATGATTTTCAGACGGCCTTTGGTCAATGTGATTTTATTCTTGCGCCGACTGCGCCGACTGCCGCGCCGAAACTCGGTAGCGACATCCACGACCCTGTCCAAATGTACTTGTCCGATATTTACACCATCGCCGTGAATCTTGCCGGTTTGCCTGCACTGACTCTGCCTGCCGGTTTCAGCGCAAACGGCCTGCCGATTGGTGTGCAATTTATCGGCAACTATTTCTCCGAAGCCAAAATTTTGGGTGCCGCACATCAGGTTCAACTGAACAGCGATTGGCACACTAAAGCGCCGGAATAATGTTTTTAGGGCCTTGATGATTCAAGGCCGTCTGAAAATAAACCATATAAAAGTGCCTGAATGTATTGAGGTGCTGCATATTGTAGATATTTAAAAATCATGACTGCCACCGACTTCATTCAAATCATTGGGACAGCCGCGTTTGCCATTTCTGGCTATTTGGTCGGCTACAACAAGCGGTTGGATGTGCTCGGTGTCGTCATTACTGCGTTACTGACGGCTGTCGGCGGCGGCATGATACGCGATGGCTTGGTTGGCCGGATTCCGCAAGTGTTTTTGCAAACCGATGCGCTGATTGTTGTGTTTGCCACGCTTGCCATCGCATGGTTAATAAGGGTGCAACGTTATCGCAGCACCTATTTGGCCGCTGCTTTTATTATTGCCGATGCCATCGGTTTGGCAGCGTTCAGCATTACCGGTGCACAAATCGGTATGGCCTTGCAGCTTAATCTGTTTGGCGTTATTTCTTTGGCTTTTGTGACTGCCGTTGGTGGCGGTATTGCGCGCGATATTTTGGTCAATGATGTGCCGATGATTTTGCGCACCGACCTTTACGGCAGCGTAGCCATTTTGATTGGCGGACTGATTTATCTGTTCGGGCATTTGGGCTGGATTAATATTTTTACGTTAAACCTGCTCTTTGCTGGTGGATTGTTATTTCGCCTGACTGCATACCGTTTCCATTGGCAGCTGCCCGGTTTCCAACGCCGCAGGAAATAAACTTATCTTACAGACGGCCTATTATGGATTTCTTATTCAGGCCGTCTGAAAAACGAATCACTCATTTAACCGATTAACTTTTTTTCGACAGAAAGACCCTTATGACTTGGGAAACCGTAATCGGACTGGAAATCCACGTCCAACTCAACACCCAATCCAAAATCTTCAGCGGCGCATCCACTGCATTCGGTGCCGAGCCTAATGCCCACGCCAGCGTGGTTGAGTGTGCGTTGCCGGGCGTATTGCCGGTAATGAACCGCGAAGTCGTCGAAAAAGCCATCAAACTCGGTTTGGCTTTGGATGCGAAAATCAATCAGAAAAACGTGTTCGACCGTAAAAACTATTTTTATCCTGATTTGCCAAAAGGCTATCAAATCAGCCAGTTGGATTTGCCGATTGTGGAACACGGCAAACTGGAGATCGTAGTGGGCGATGAGGTTAAAACCATCAATGTTACCCGTGCGCACATGGAAGAAGATGCGGGTAAATCCGTGCACGAGGGTTTGAACGGCGCCACCGGTATCGACTTGAACCGTGCCGGTACGCCTTTGTTGGAAGTTGTCTCCGAGCCTGAAATGCGTTCTGCAGCCGAAGCCGTGGCATACGCTAAAGCATTGCATGGTTTGGTAACGTGGCTGGATATTTGCGACGGTAATATGGCGGAAGGCTCGTTCCGCGTCGATGCCAACGTTTCTGTACGTCCAAAAGGTCAGGCTGAGTTTGGTACACGCCGTGAAATCAAAAACCTCAACTCTTTCCGCTTCTTGGAACAAGCCATCAATTATGAAGTGGAAGCGCAAATTGAAATCTTAGAAGACGGCGGTAAAGTACAGCAGGCAACCATGCTGTTTGACCCTGAAAAAGGCGAAACCCGTGTGATGCGTTTGAAAGAAGATGCGCACGATTACCGCTATTTCCCAGATCCGGATTTGCTGCCGGTCATTATTTCAGACGGCCAGTTGCAAAAAGCCAAAGAGCAAATGCCTGAATTGCCGCATGAAATGGCGGCGCGTTTTGTTGCCGATTACGGCGTGTCTGACTATGATGCGCGCCTGTTAACTGCGAGCCGTGCTCAAGCTGCCTATTTTGAAGAAGCAGCCAAGGCTTGCGGCCAAGGTAAATTAACGGCGAACTGGATGAACGGCGAGCTTGCCGCCACCTTGAACAAAGAAGGCTTGGAATTGGCTGAAAGCCCTATTACAGCTCCACGCCTTGCCGAGTTGGTTGCCAAAGTTGCGGACGGAACATTGAGCAGCAAACTGGCGAAAAAAGCTTTTGAAGCGATGTGGGCCGATCCTGAAGCAGGTATTGCCGAAATCATCGAAAAACATGGTTTGCAACAAATTACCGACACTGGCGCAATTGAAGCGATGGTGGACGAAGTGTTGGCAAACAATGCGAAAGCCATTGAGCAATTCCGTTCCGGCAATGAAAAAGCCCTGAATGCGATTGTCGGTCAAGTGATGAAAGCAAGTAAAGGCAAGGCCAATCCAGCTCAGGTTCAAGAGCTAATTAAAGCTAAATTAGCTTGATAGATAGGACAGGCCGTCTGAAAACAGGTTTTATTTTCAGACGGCCTTTGTTTTTGATAATAAATTTATTCTAAATACCATGACACATACCATTACTTTACCAGATCAAACTACATTTACGGCGAATGAGGACGAAACTGTTCTTGCTGCCGCAACCCGTCAGAATTTAAATTTGCCTCATTCTTGCAAAAGCGGTGCCTGCGGGCAGTGTAAGGCCGAGTTGATTAGTGGCGAATTTGAAATGGGCAAGCATATTGATAAAGCCATCAGTGAAGAAGAAAAAGCACAAGGCAAAGTGTTATTATGCTGTACCACTGCAAAGAGCAACCTCAAAATCAATGTGCCGGGTTTTAATCAAAATGCTTTGCCGGTACGCACATTACCGGCACGTATTGAAAACATTGAAATCAAACACGATGTTGCTTTGCTCAAACTGGCTTTGCCTAAAGCGCCGCCATTTGCATTTTATGCCGGGCAATATATTGATTTGCTGCTTCCCGGCAATATCAGCCGCAGCTATTCAATCGCCAATTCACCTGACCAGGAAGGTGTTTTGGAGCTGCATATCCGCAAACGTGAAAACGGCGTATGTTCGGAAATGATTTTTGGTGCCGAGCCTAAAATCAAAGAAAAAGGCATTGTCCGTGCTAAAGGTCCATTGGGTACGTTCACTTTGCAAAAGGATAGCGATAAACCGATTGTTTTGTTGGCAACGGGGACAGGCTATGCACCTATCCGCAGTATTTTGCTTGATTTGATTCATCAGAATAACGAGCGTCCAGTTCATTTCTACTGGGGAGCACGTCAGCAGGAGGATTTGTATGCACTGGAAGAAGCAGAAGTATTAATAGGTCGTCTGAAAAATGCGAAATTCTCTCCTGTTCTTTCTAAGCCTGATTCCGATTGGAAAGGGGGGAATGGATACGTGCAAAATGTTGCCGCACAAAATTATCCTGATTTGAGCCAATATGAAGTTTATGCTTGCGGGTCACCAGCCATGACGGAGAGTGCGCAAAGTTTGCTGACTCAAAAATGTGCTTTACCGGAAGATGCCTTCTTCTGTGATGCTTTTTCACCGGCATAGTGATGTTTATACAGGATTTATATGTTTGAATGCAGCTGTTAAGAGTAAAATTTGATGGCAATTTGTTTGAGAAAGAGTGTGTTTTTGCATACTCTTTTTTCTATGTGGTAGTTATTGCATAGATGTTTATGTCTTGAAGAGATGACTATTTTGTTATCAAAAATTGAATTTATTATTTATCATAAAGAAAAAGGCCGTCTGAATATTTCAGACGACCTTTGTTTTGAAGCAAGTATTAGCTACCAATCAGTTTCAAACGTTGACCAGGGGTCACCGTACGGGTATTGCGGTTCCAACGGCGGATCTCATTAACATCAACATTGAAACGGTTGGCAATGGTGTTCAAAGTATCACCTTTACGTACAGTGTAGGAAACGTTTTGAATCGGGTTGCTGCGGACTTTTGCCGGAGCAGCTGTAACACGGAGGATTTGGCCTTTTTTGATATTGTTACCTTTGATGTTGTTGGCAATAATCAAATCAGCTACGCTCAAGTTGTAACGTTTGGAGATATTAAACAACGTATCACCATCTTCCACACGGTGTGTGCCTGCTGCAAGTGCTGCAGTTTGTGTGTTTTGTTGGCCATTTACACGGGCAAGACGCGCATTGATGCGTTGTTGTTGTTTAGCGGTATTAGCTGCGATACGTGCGGCACGAGCACTTTCGGCAGTCACAACAGTTTGAACTTGTTTGGCTTCAGAAGTCGCTTCAGCAACAGTCGCTGCAGGTTCTTCTGCAGGTCGGCTTTGTACCAAGGCCATCAGGTCATCATGCTCTTCTTGAACCGGAGCAACAGCAACAGATTCAACTGCTGGAGTAGGGACTACATCGTTTGCGGCAACAGTCGGCGCGGTCAAGTCTGCAGGGATGGCTGATTTGGGCGCTTCTGTAACATTTTTAGCAATGGTCTCGGTAGTCGCATGGGGCATGGCTGCAACTGGAGCAGGCACTTCCGCATTTGCAACTTGAGGTTGGGCTTTGGTTTCTGTTACCACTACGGAAGTAACGTTTTCAGTTTTGCTGCGTGCAATAAAGTCAACCGGTTTGCTGGACTGTGGAACAACAGGAGCAACAATATTGGTCACAGTAGTTTGAGCAACTTTAACCGGTTCTGCTACGCTGGAAGCAATAATCGGAGACATAGCCGGCATATTGGATTGGTAAGTATCCGGCGTATTGTCTTTGTCGATGAAGTTAATGATGTCTTGATTTTGGCTTGCTGAATTTTTAGCCACCAAAATGCTGCGGCCTTCAGAAATGGCGCTACCGCTCAGGCCGTTGAGGCGTTTGAGTTCGGCTACGCTCATGCCGGTATCGTTGGCAATGGCGTTAAGCTTTTTGTTACCCAAAGAAGTATAAATATCCCAAGACATCAGGGTATCTGGATTGGCATTGCGGTAGTTCTTCTCAAATGCAGAAACCGCAGAAACCGGCAACAACAGACGACGATTGTTTTTAGGGATGAATACTGGAGCATTGAAACCTGGGTTGAGTGCCAACAGTTCGCTTTCGCTGATATTTGCAAAGCGAGCAATTGTGCTGTTATCGATAGGTTTGTCGATGCTGACAGATTTGAAATACGGCTGATTGCTGATTTCGCTGATATTCATACCGAAGGTTTGCGGATTGGCAACGATATTGCGTACTGCCAATAGTTTTGGAACGTAGTTGCGTGTTTCGTTCGGCATACGCAGGTTTTCGTATGTCGGCTCCAAACCTTGCGCACGGGCACGGTTTACGGCACGGCCGACGTTACCTTCGCCCCAGTTGTAAGCGGCAAGAGCCAAAGACCAGTCGCCGAACATACCGTGCAGGTATTGCAGGTAGTTCAATGCGGCATCGGTAGCGGCGTAAATATCGTGGCGGCCGTCATACAAAGGTGTTTTTTCCAAGCCGAAGTGGCGGCCGGTAGCTGGCATAAATTGCCACAGGCCGGATGCGCCGACGTGTGATTTGGCTTTGGTTACGAATGCGCTTTCAATGAAAGGCAACAAAGCAATTTCGGCGGGCATATTGCGTTTTTTAACTTCATTGGCAATATGGTACATATAAGGTTTGCTGCGGGAGATGGTGCGGTCGAAATATGCACTGTTTGCAGCAAATTTGTTTTCATGGCGGCGAACCAGTTCTGTGTTGACTTCGTTGATGCGGAAGTCTTTACGCAACGATGCCCATAAGCTACCGGAGCCGAAGGTTTGTGCTTTGGCTTGGTCGAGCAGGGCGGAGTTGAGGCGCATCATGGCCATGCCGACTTGGTTGGGCGTAGCGTTTTGCGCATAGGCTGTGGCGGAAACCGCCGACAGGCTTGAAACGGTCAGAGCGATGGTTTTTAGTTTTGCCATAGTAAATAAAGTTATCAAATATATAATAAAATTTCGTCTTTCTGATAGTATCGTTTCAGCATTTAAACGTCAAGTCGAGCAGGGAATTTGCTTGTGTGATGTGGTCGTGGTGTTAAAATTCTGTCACACAAGTCGGGATGCATAGGGGAGCCTTTAATGGAAGTTTTTTTTATGCAAACGCCAATGGGGCAATATCTTGCTCAAAAAGAGGCGGATTTTTTCAGACGGCATTTGCAGTATTTGAATAGGCAGGTGGCGGTTCAATTGGGCGGTGTATGGCAGAGGCCGTCTGAAAATATGATTGTAGTGCCTCGCGATGTGCGGATGGATGCTGAAATGTTGGCATTTGAAACGCATTCCGTGGATGTGTTATTGATGCCACATCTTTTGGAAGTTTCATCTGCAGATTTGGTGTTGCAAGAGGCGTTTAGGATATTAAAACCTGAAGGCAGGTTGATTTTGACGGGGTTCAACCCTAAATCTTTGTGGGGATTGAGCTCGTGGTTTGATGGTAAAAGACTGCCTATGAAATCTCAATGCTTGGCTCTGGCTGAGTTGAAACGAAAAACTGCCGCTATTGGTTTTGAAATGGAATATGGGCAGTTTATGGATTATCTGCCAGCGGTAAATTCGTCATCTGCTTTGAAGTTTTGGCAGTTTATGGAAAAGGTAGGGGATAGGTGGTGGCCGCAATGTGCAGCGGTTTATGGTGTGGTTTTAACGAAACATTTGATTGGTGTCCATCCTTTGCCTGAATTGGAAACTGCATTCGATGGCAATACGGTTGCTTTAAGTACGGCACGCTTGGCCGAATAGTTTTCAGACGGCCTATATATAATGATGAATTTGGAGAATAATGATGCCTGAATTACCTGAAGTGGAAACGACTTTACGTGGAATCACACCGCATATTGATGGCAAGAAGATAGAAAAAGTCATTATTCGCCAGTTTAAATTGAGATGGCCTATCCATCCAAACTTGGCGCAAATTTTGGCCGGGCGCAAAGTTTTGGCATGCAGTCGGCGTGCGAAGTATTTGATTATTACTTTTGAAACGGGTATTTTACTTATTCATTTGGGTATGTCCGGCAGTTTGCGGATTTTTACCGCTGATGATGAGCGTATCGCCACGCCGGATAAACACGATCATTTGGATTTTGTATTTGATGACGGTACCATATTGCGTTATCACGACCCGCGTAAATTTGGTGCGGTATTGTGGTATGAGGGTATTGCCGAACATCATCCACTGTTGGAAAAGTTGGGACCGGAGCCGCTCTCGGGCGATTTTGATGCAAATTACCTGTATCAGAAATTGAAAACCCAAAAGCGTGCAGTCAAATTAGCGCTGATGGATAATGCGGTGGTGGTTGGCGTTGGCAATATTTATGCGAATGAAAGCCTGTTTAAGGCGGGTATTTCGCCATTGCGTCCGGCGAATAAGCTGACCAAGAAAGAATGCGCATTATTGGTGGAAACCGTCAAAGCGGTTCTGCAAAGGGCGATTGAAACCGGCGGTAGTACGCTGCGGGACTTTGTCAATAGCGATGGCAAAAGCGGCTATTTCCAGCAGGAATATACGGTCTATGGCCGTCATAACGAGCCTTGCGTTCAGTGTGGCGGGTTGATTTTTAAAGAAACTTTGGGGCAGCGTGGAACATTTTATTGTCCAAATTGCCAGAAATAGTTTCAGACGGCCTTAAATGTCAAAGGCCGTCTGAAAATAATGAATACAATACAGAAGAAATTTTATGTCTAAACAAAAAGCTCCTTTTTTTAAACGACTGGGCAGACTTTGCCGTTTGGCAGCTTGGTTATTCAGAACCGGTCGGGATTTGCGTGCCATCGATGGCAACAATGCAGAGGAACGCAATCACGCTGTGGTTGTTTTGGGAAAAGGTGCGTTGGATGCTTTGGATATCGAATTGGAAATCGGCGTACCGCCTCAAGGAAATGTGAGCGGTATTTTGGTCGTGGCCAATCATGTATCTTGGTTGGATATTTTTGCCATGAGTGCTGTTTATCCGAGCAGTTTTATTGCGAAACAGGAAATCAGCGGTTGGCCGGTTTTGGGAAAAATGGGTAAAAATGCCGGCACGGTGTTTATCAACCGCAATTCCCGCCGAGATATCGAGCCGATTAACCAGGCGATTTGTGCGGCATTGAAAGCAGGGCAGAATGTAAGTTTTTTCCCTGAGGCGCGCACTTCTTCCGGCTTGGGTATTTTGCCGTTTAAAGCAGCCCTGTTTCAATCGGCTATTGATGCGAAAGCGCCGATTCAGGCGATAACCTTACGCTATTATGATGGCGAAGGAAAACGGACGGATTTGCCATCCTATGCGGAGGTAAACCTGTTTCAATCTTTATGGCGTATTGTTTCGATGAAGAAAATCCGTATCCGTTTGGATTTCTCGCCTCAATACAAACCGACAGATATGCCGGATAAAGACCGCTATGCTTTGAAGGATATTGCGGAAACAGCCATCGGCGAAATTGTGGCTTCGGATTCTCCCGTTCAGCCCTTACCTAAAAAATAATTTCAGTCAGGTACTTGTTTTATTTCAGATGGCCTTCATTTAGAAGAACAGCTGTTTTCGATTTAATTGAATTGATAGTTTGATGTAATTAATATTATTTGAACTATAAATTATACAAATCGATAGGCCTGCATTAAAATGCAAGCATTGATTCATTTCTCAAACCCGAATTTTTAAGGAGCTTAAAAATGGCTTTGCAAGATCGTACCGGTCAAAAAGTACCTTCCGTAGTATTCCGCACTCGCGTTGGCGACACTTGGAAAGATGTTTCTACTGATGATTTGTTCAAAGGCAAAAAAGTAGTCGTGTTCTCTCTGCCTGGCGCATTTACTCCAACTTGCTCTTCTTCTCACCTGCCACGCTACAACGAATTGTTTGGTGCGTTCAAAGAAAACGGTGTTGACGCAATCTACTGCGTATCTGTAAACGACACTTTCGTAATGAACGCTTGGGCTGCTGAAGAAGAAGCCGACAACATCTACATGATCCCTGATGGCAACGGTGAATTCACTGAAGGCATGGGCATGTTGGTTGACAAAGAAGACTTGGGCTTCGGTAAACGCTCTTGGCGTTACTCCATGCTGGTTAACGACGGCGTGGTTGAAAAAATGTTTATCGAACCTGAAGAACCAGGCGATCCTTTCAAAGTGTCTGACGCTGACACTATGTTGAAATACATTGCTCCTGACTGGAAAGCTCAAGAGTCTGTTGCCATCTTCACCAAACCTGGCTGCCAATTCTGTGCTAAAGCTAAAAAAGCGCTGCAAGACAAAGGCTTGTCTTACGAAGAAATCGTATTGGGTAAAGATGCAACTGTTACTTCCGTACGCGCTATTACCGGCAAGATGACTGCTCCTCAAGTATTCATCGGCGGCAAATACATCGGCGGCAGCGAAGACTTGGAAGCTTACTTGGCTAAAAACTAATTGCCTGTATGCTTGAGACGGCTTGAAAAAGCCGTCTGAAAGACCCAAATATAGAGTTATTCAGACGACGTTTGCAAATCGGCGTTCTGAATAACTCTATATTTGCAAGTAGAATTTGAGATTATTGTTTTAAATCGATATTTAGATATTTGCTATTAATTTTTAAATTTTGATAGTTTGTGAAGTTTAGGCCGTCTGAAAACGGATAACCTGATGGCAATATCGGTTTGGATATAGACAGTAAGGATAAAATATGAAAAAAATTCAAGCAGATGTGGTAGTACTGGGTGGCGGTACAGCCGGTATGGGCGCATTTCGCAATGCCCGGCTTCATACAGACAATGTTTACCTGATCGAAAACAATGTATTCGGAACAACTTGTGCGCGTGTCGGCTGCATGCCGTCCAAATTGCTGATTGCGGCTGCAGAAGCGCGCCATCATGCTCTGCATACCGATCCGTTTGGCGTGCATTTGGATAAAGACAGCATCGTCGTCAACGGCGAAGAAGTCATGCACCGCGTGAAGTCCGAACGCGACCGTTTTGTCGGTTTTGTGGTCAGCGATGTAGAAGAGTGGCCAGCCGACAAGCGTATTATGGGTACGGCAAAATTTGTTGACGAACACACCGTCCAAATTGATGATCACACTCAAATTACTGCAAAAAGTTTTGTGATTGCCACCGGTTCGCGCCCTGTGATTTTCCCTCAGTGGGAAGTTTTGGGCGATCGCTTGATTGTGAATGATGATGTTTTCTCTTGGGATACCCTGCCTAAGAGTGTGGCCGTATTCGGCCCTGGCGTAATCGGCTTAGAATTGGGTCAGGCCTTGCACCGTTTAGGCGTGAAAGTTGAAATTTTTGGCGTGGCCGGTGCGATTGGCGGTATTTCCGACCCTGTTGTCGCTGAAGAAGCCAAAACCGTTTTTGGCGAAGAATTGACTTTGCATTTGGATGCCAAAACCGAAGTTAAATTGGATGCAGAAGGCAATGTTGAAGTTCATTGGGAACAAGATGGCGAAAAAGGTGTATTCCATGCCGAATATGCTTTGGCTGCCGCCGGTCGCCGTCCGAACGTGGACAATATCGGTTTGGAAAACCTGAATATCGAAAAAGATGCACGTGGCGTGCCTGTTGCCGATCCGCTGACCATGCAAACCAGCATTCCGCACATCTTTATTGCAGGCGATGCGTCCAATCAATTGCCTCTGCTGCACGAAGCTTCCGACCAAGGCAAAATTGCCGGTCACAATGCCGCTATTTTTCCGAATATTGAGGGCGGTTTACGCCGTAGCGTAATCGGTGTGGTATTTACCAGTCCGCAAATTGCCACTATCGGTTTGAAATACGCGCAAGTTGCAGCGAAATATCAACCTGACGAGTTTGTCATCGGCGAAGTTTCCTTCCGAAACCAAGGCCGAAGCCGCGTTATGTTGGTAAACAAAGGCCATATGCGTTTGTATGCTGAGAAAGCAACCGGCCGTTTCATTGGTGCGGAAGTTGTCGGCCCTGCTGCCGAACATTTGGCACACTTGATGGCTTGGGCGCATCAAATGAAGATGACGATTCCGCAAATGCTGGATATGCCGTTCTACCATCCGGTTATCGAGGAAGGTCTGCGTACTGCATTGCGTGATGCCGATGCAAAATTGAAACAGGCTTGATTATTTGATGGAATAAAGGCCGTCTGAAACTCGTAGTGAGGTTTCAGACGGCCTTTTCTATGCTTCGAAGCTTTTACTTTTAAATCAATTCTAAATCCGGACCGGCATTTTGCGCACGACGGCTTCGTAATTGAATGTCTAAGCGCAAATCATGGGCGGAGTCGGCATTTTTAATGGCGTCTTGATAGCTGATATCGCCGTTTTCATACAAATCATACAAGGCTTGGTCAAAAGTGATCATGCCCATGCCGGTTGATTTTTTCATCATTTCTTTGATGTTGTGGACTTCGCCTTTTCGAATCAAGTCGGCAATAATGGGCGAATTGAGCAAAACCTCGACAGCCGCTACGCGTCCCCGTCCGCCTTCACGGGGAATCAGGCGTTGCGAAATAAAGGCTTGCAGGTTGAGCGATAAATCGGTTAGCAACTGGTTACGGCGCTCTTCGGGGAAGAAGTTGATGATGCGGTCCAGCGCTTGGTTGGTACTGTTGGCGTGCAGTGTCGCCATACACAAATGGCCGGTTTCCGCGAAGGAAATGGCGTAGTCCATGGTCTCGCGGTCGCGGATTTCACCAATCAAGATAACATCCGGTGCTTGGCGCAGGGTATTTTTCAATGCAATCGGCCAATTTTCTGTATCTACACCGATTTCACGTTGGGTGATGATGCAGTTTTTGTGTTGGTGGATAAACTCAATCGGGTCTTCGATGGTAATAATGTGGTCGAAGCTGTTTTCGTTTCGATAGTCGATAAGGGAGGCGAGGGAAGTGGACTTGCCCGAACCTGTACCGCCGACAAAAATAATCAGGCCGCGTTTTCTGAGGGCAATGTCTTTCAGAATCGGTGGCAGATTGAGCGTTTCAAATTTAGGGATATTGCTGGTAATGGAGCGGAATACCAAAGCAGTTGCACCGCGTTGAACCATTGCATTGACACGGAAGCGGCTGGTATCGGGCAGGCTGATGGCGAAGTTGCATTCGTTGGTGGAAGAAAATTCTTCGATCTGTTTGGAAGACATAATCGAAAAAGCGATTTCCATACATTTTTCAGCGCTTAACGGCTCATCGGTCAGCCGTATGATTTTGCCGTCCACTTTCATGGCCGGCGGGAAGTTGGTGGTAATGAAAAGGTCGGAGCCTTTGTATTTGCTCATATGGCGTAGCCAAGCGAACAATTCTTCTTTTGCGCCCGGAGTATTTTCGTCAAACATAAGAATTCAGATAGTTAATATTAAGTTATTTTATTGAAAATAATTATAACAGAAGCAATCATTATTTGCTGTTTTGCCCACTAGAGTGGCTATCTGTTTTAAATTGAGTGTCGTGCTGGGAATATAGCAGATTTTTCAGTATCCCTGTGATTTTAAATTCTGCTGTTATAATGTTGCCCGATTAGTGAATGGAAAGGTGGTAACGAGATGTCAGTACAAACAATTGCCGTGGTCGGCGCAATGGAGCAGGAAATTGAGCTTTTGCGTGAAAGCATGGCCAATGTCAAGCATGTGTCCTTCGGTAAATTCTCGGCATATGAAGGCGAATTGGCCGGAAAACGCATGGTATTGGTTTTGAGTGGTATCGGTAAGGTTAATGCAGCGGTTTCGACTTCTTGGGTCATTCATCAGTTTGCACCGGATTGTGTCATCAATACCGGCAGTGCAGGCGGTTTGGGCAAAGGGCTGAAGGTTGGCGATGTGGTCATCGGCGAAACTATGGCGCATCATGATGTTGATGTAACGGCTTTTGGTTATGTTTGGGGACAAGTACCGCAACTTCCTGCGGTGTTTGCATCGGATGAAAACTTGATTCGCCAAGCAGAAAAGGCAGCTCAAGTGTTTGAAGGTGCAGCCGTAACGCAAGGTCTGATTGTCAGTGGCGACCGTTTTGTACACAGCAGCGAAGGTGTCACAGAAATTCGCAGTCATTTCCCAGAAGTCAAAGCAGTAGAAATGGAAGCTGCGGCGATTGCGCAGACCTGTCACCAGTTGGAAGTGCCGTTTGTGATTATTCGTGCCGTATCCGATTCGGCAGATGAGAAAGCGGACATCAGCTTTGAAGAGTTTTTGAAAACGGCGGCCGTCAGCTCGGCGAAGATGGTGACCGAGATTGTCAAATCGCTATAAAATCATGCAAAAGCGTTGAATTTCCGTTAGAATACGGAACGATTCAACCTTATTCTAAGGCCGTCTGAAAACCGAATCCCTGTTTTTTCAGACGGCCTTTCAGCCTTTAATTGCATTTATCTTAATAACAATATGAAAAACATACGGAATTTCTCCATTATTGCCCACATCGACCACGGTAAATCGACGCTTGCCGACCGTTTTATCCAATACTGCGGCGGTTTGGATTTGCGCGAAATGAGCACGCAGGTGCTCGATTCCATGGACATCGAAAAAGAGCGCGGCATTACTATTAAAGCGCAAACCGCCGCACTCAACTATAAAGCACGTGACGGGCAGGTGTATCAGCTCAATCTAATTGATACTCCAGGACACGTCGACTTCTCTTACGAAGTATCACGTTCGCTGTCGGCTTGTGAAGGCGCGCTTTTGGTGGTTGACGCGTCTCAAGGTGTAGAAGCGCAAACCGTGGCGAACTGCTATACCGCGATTGATTTGGGCGTGGAGGTTGTGCCTGTTTTGAATAAAATCGACTTGCCTGCCGCAGAACCCGAGCGCGTGGAGCAGGAAATCGAAGACATTATCGGTATTGATGCCATTGGTGCAGTGCAATGTTCTGCAAAAAGCGGCATTGGTGTGGAAGATGTTTTGGAAGAAATCGTTGCCAAAATCCCTGCGCCGACCGGCGATGAAAATGCGCCGTTGCAAGCGGTTATTGTCGATTCGTGGTTTGACAACTACGTCGGCGTGGTCATGTTGATTCGTGTGAAAAACGGCACCATCAAGCTGAAAGACAAAGTACGCTTTATGAGCACCAAGGCGGAAACGCAGGTTGAGCAGCTGGGCGTATTTACACCAAAATCAGTTCAAAAACAAGGACTCAAAGCCGGAGAAGTAGGCTTTTTGATTACCGGCGTGAAAGAATTGGGACAGGCGAAAGTTGGCGATACGGTTACTTTGGTTGCCAACCCTGCTTCTGAGCCGCTGTCCGGCTTCCAAGAAGTACAAAGCCAAGTATTTGCAGGACTTTATCCCGTAGAAAGCCACGACTACGAAGCCTTGCGCGATGCTTTGGAAAAATTGCAGCTTAACGATGCTTCGTTGAAATTTGAGCCTGAGGTTTCCCAAGCATTGGGCTTCGGCTTCCGTTGCGGCTTCTTGGGCCTGTTGCACTTGGAAATCGTTCAGGAACGTTTGGAGCGCGAGTTCGACATGGACTTGATTACCACTGCGCCAACAGTGGTTTATGAAGTCGTGTTGAAAAACGGCGAGAAAATCGAAGTTGAAAACCCGTCCAAACTGCCTGAAATTAGCACTATCGAAACCATTCTTGAGCCGATTATCACTGCGACCATTCTTGTGCCGCAGGAATATGTCGGCAACGTCATGACTTTGTGTAACCAAAAGCGCGGCGTTCAGGTCAATATGCAATACATGGGCCGCCAAGTCATGCTGACTTATGATTTGCCGATGAACGAAGTCGTAATGGATTTCTTCGACAAGCTCAAATCGACTTCGCGCGGCTATGCTTCGTTGGACTACCATTTCAAAGAGTTCCAACCGTCTGATTTGATTAAGCTCGACATTATGGTCAACGGCGAAAAAGTCGATGCATTGAGCCTGATTGTGCACCGTCAAAGCGCCGTTCACCGCGGTCGAGAGCTGGCATCAAAAATGCGCGAACTGATTCCGCGCCAAATGTTCGACATCGCCGTCCAAGCCGCCATCGGCAGCCAGATTATCGCCCGCGAAAACGTCAAAGCCCTGCGTAAAAACGTTTTGGCGAAATGTTACGGCGGCGATATTACGCGTAAGAAAAAACTTCTTGAAAAACAAAAAGCAGGTAAGCGCCGCATGAAACAAGTGGGCAATGTGGAAATCCCGCAAAGCGCATTCTTGGCGATTCTGCAAGTGAGTGATAAATAATGAGTATAAATCTGACTTTAGGCGCAATCGTTGTACTGCTGGCCGGCTTGGTTCTCAACTTCAAAAGCAGCAAAGAGCGTCAGGAAAACGGCGAATGGAGCTCCGGCCTGCAATGGAGTTATCTCTTGTGCATGGTCGGCGTATTCGGCATTTTGTCCGAATTTATGAGCTTTACCGCCGTATTGCTGGTGTTTGTCGTGTTCACCGGTATTGTTTGGGCAATCCATAAAGGCCGTCTGAAAAAAAGTGAAACCGGCGAAGACAATGCACATTTTACCGACTACATGGGCGGCTTTTTTCCCATCATCTTGGTTATCTTTGTATTGCGCAGCTTTATTGCTGAACCGTTCCAAATTCCGTCCAGCTCCATGCGTCCGGGCTTGGTCAAAGGCGATTTTATCTTGGTGAACAAATTCTCTTACGGTATCCGCCTGCCGATTTTGAATAAGGTCATTATCCCTGTTGGCAATATTGCACGAGGCGATGTCGTGGTGTTCAATTACCCACTTCAGCCTGAGATGAATTACATCAAACGTATCGTCGGTATTCCGGGCGACGTTGTGGAATATCGTGATAAGGTTTTGACTGTTAACGGTGAAATTATTCCCGAAAAACCAAACGGCAATTATCAATACGCAGATGATACCGATCCATCTATGATTCATACGCTTGAGCGTTTTCAGACGGCCTTGAACGGCAAAAACTTTGACGTGGTCAAGGAGGCCGGTCAGCCTTCCGTATCTATTGCCGTATTGAACAAATATACCTCCGAAGTAATGCCTGAAAGCAATTACTCGCTTGAAACAAGCGGTTTGGAAAATTGCGAATACGCAGAAGACGGCAATGGCTTTATCTGTAAAGTTCCCGAAGGCCGTTATTTCGCGATGGGCGACAACCGCGACAACAGTGCCGACTCCCGTTATTGGGGATTTGTCGATGATAAACTGATTGTCGGGAAGGCCTTCTTCGTTTGGATGAACTTTGGCGAACTCAGCCGTATCGGTACCAGCATCCAATAAGCAATAAACAGATTAAAAGGCCGTCTGAAATTTTTCAGACGGCCTTTTTTGTATCTATTTTTTGTCTTTTAACGAACCTAAATAAATCGCCAATAAAGTCAAAGTGGCACCGATCCATTGGACGGTGTTAATCGGTTTATCCAGCCAGAAATAATCGATCAACATGGCAGCAACTGGTTCGGAGAGCAGTAGTAGGCCGGTCAGCGATAGGGATAAAAGCGGGATGGCGTAAGCAATCAATGCCCAAGCGAAGCATTGCATGACGATGCCGTAGATTGAGACTAGAATCGCATCGTTTAAAGTTTTAGGGTAAAGATTGGCGGTATCGAATAGTAGAGATGGGATGATCAGCGCCATTGCGCCGCCGAAGCTTAAAATCATCATGAGCGGAAACAAACCGACTTTTTCCTGCTCATGAGTTTTGCGTACGAAAACCATAGACAGGGCCAGCATGCCACCGGACACTACGCCGCTGACAAATCCCCATGCAGCATTGTCGTTATGACCGAATTCTGGGCTGCCGATTAAGGCTACGCCTATGGTGGCCAATATCAAACTTAAAATTTGCAGGGCGCTTAGACGTTCCGAATAAAAGAAGAAGCCGATGGCGGCTAAAAAGAAAATCTGCAGGCTGTTGAGCAAGGTGGAAATGCCGGGGCCTACGGCGTGAATGCTTTCATGCCACAGAGCGAGGTCGAATGCGAGGAAAACGCCGGATAAGATTGCGTAGCCGACCGTTTTTCTTTTCGTGGGCATTTTTTGTCTGAAAAAACGCCCGAGCAGGAAGAATATAGGGGCGGCAATCAGCAAGCGCCAGAATGCGATGGCGTAAGAGCCGACATCGACAAATTTGACGATCAAGCTGCCCAAGCCGAAGACGACGCAGCCGACGACCAATAGGGGCGCTGCATAATTTCCCGAACGTGTGTCCATCGGCTTCTCCATCAATCAAATGAAGACGATTATTCCATAAAAGGTAGATGGAGCGCTAATGATAAAGAGCCGTAAGCCAAGATAAAGGGTTTATGATGAAAGGCCGTCTGAAAACTGTTTCAGACGGCCTTTTGATGATTTTCTGGCTTGATTTCGTATTGTTGTAGTATAAAATCGTTTTACGCCGTGTTTTCAGACGGTCTGATCAGTTTTGGTTTTGAGAAAAGGATATTGGAAATGGCAAACCCTATTCGTGCGTTTTTGGATTATGTGCCGTCGGTTGATGAGTCTTGTTTTGTAGATGAGACTTCGGTAGTGATTGGCGAAGTGTCGCTGGCGGAAGATGTATCGATTTGGCCTTATGCTGTATTGCGCGGCGATGTGAACAGTATTTCTATCGGCAAGCGCAGCAATGTGCAGGACGGCAGCGTTTTGCATGTGTCGCATAAGAATGCGGCGAAGCCTGACGGTTCGCCTTTGATTATCGGCGATGATGTGACGATTGGACATAAGGTTATGCTGCATGGCTGCCGAATTGGGAATCGTGTGTTGGTGGGCATGGGCTCGATTATTTTGGATGATACGGTTGTCGAAGATGATGTGATGATAGGCGCGGGCAGTTTGGTGCCTCCGCGCAAGCGTTTGGAAAGCGGTTTTTTATACGTTGGCTCGCCTGTGAAACAAGTGCGTCCGCTGACTGATGAGGAAAAGGAATTTTTGACGTATTCCTCTGCGCATTATGTCCGCCTGTCCGGTCAGCATAAAAATTCAAAATAAGGACAACCAATACAATGAACGCAATTTATCTGGCTTCGGGCAGTCCGCGCCGTCGTGAGATTTTGGAGAATTTGGGTTTCACGGTACACCGCCTTCCTGCGGATATTGATGAAACCCCTAAAGAAGGCGAAGCCGCAGTAGAGTATGTGCGCCGTATGGCCTGCGAGAAAAATCAGGCGGCGGTGGCGCAATGGTTTGCAGCTCATGATCAAGAGCCTGAATTTGCTGTATTGACGGCGGATACGACGGTGGCGGATGGTGCGGCTATTTTGGGTAAACCGGAGTCCGAGGTGGATGCGGTCGATATGCTGGAACGCTTGTCGGGACGGACGCATCAAGTGCTGACGGCTGTATGCGTTTATTGGCAAGGTGTGCGCCATGATGTGGTGCAGACGAGCGAAGTGCGCTTTAAAACGTTGACGGCTGAGGAGATTGCAGCCTATGTTGCCAGCGGCGAACCGATGGACAAAGCCGGTGCGTATGGGATTCAGGGCTTGGGCGGCGTATTTGTCGAGCATTTACAGGGTAGTTTTACGGGCGTGATGGGTTTGCCGGTTTATGAGACCGCGCAACTACTGAAATCTTTGGGTTTGGAAGCGCCGCCGTTTGCTTAAAATTAGGCAAATGCCAACTGAAAGCGTGCCGACAAAAACGCTTGTTTCAGTTACAATACTGCCTTAAACAGCTTGCTTGAAGAAAGATATGAAAGAACATAAGGCCCGGAAACGCTTCGGGCAGAATTTTTTGCAGGATACGCGGATTATTAGCGATATTGTCAACGCGGTCAGACCGCAGCCCGATGATATCGTGATTGAAATCGGCCCGGGCTTGGCAGCCATTACCGAGCCTTTGGCGAAAAAACTCAACTGCCTGCATGTCTGCGAAATCGACCGTGACATCGTACGCCGTCTGAAAACCTTGCCGTTTGCAGACAAATTGGTGATACACGAAGGCGATGTATTGCAGTTTGATTTTAACAGCATTGAAGGCAAGAAAAAAATTGTCGGCAACCTGCCGTACAATATTTCCACACCGCTTTTGTTCCGATTGAGCGAAGTGGCAGACGATGTGATCGATATGCACTTTATGCTGCAAAAAGAAGTGGTCGAACGCATGGTGGCGCAGCCGAAAACCAACGACTATGGCCGTCTGGGCGTAATGCTGCAATATTTCTTCGATATGGAAATGTTGATTGAAGTACCGCCTGAGTCCTTTGATCCTGCGCCGAAGGTGGATTCGGCCGTCGTGCGCATGATTCCGGTGAAACACCGTATCGGTAAAGCCGAAGATTTTGAACATTTTGCCAAACTGGTGAAACTGGCCTTCCATCAACGCCGCAAAACCATACGCAATAATTTGAAGGAACTTGCCGGCGATGATGATTTACAGGCAGTCGGCATCAGCCCGCAAGACCGCGCCGAACATATCGCGCCGGAGAAATATGTGGAGCTGAGCAATTATCTGGTTCAAAAGGCCGTCTGAAACAGTGATGGCAATTTTTAAGCAACCTCCTATTCAATGGGGGTTTCTGGGTGATTCATATTTGTGGCGCGAGTTGGCGCAGTATTTTTCCGGTAAGGATATGCCGCCTGAGCGGCACCGTTTTGAAGCAGCAATTATCGGCGCAGTTTGGGTATTGACCGGGCATCGTCTCGATAGGGAAGAGCAATTTAAAGTCAATCGGTACAATAAAGGCGGAATCTCCGGTGGCATAGTCAGTTGCCGCTTTTGGATTGAAACGGCCATTCCTTTGCTTTGGCAGCGGCAAGCGCAACTCAATCCCCGAAAATTTTGGCAGTTTGGAAAGAAATAATGATTAAATTCAAAAATGTACACAAACATTTTAAAGATTTGCACGTTATCAACGGCGTGAATCTGGAAGTCAAGCAAGGCGAGGTGGTCGTTGTATGCGGTCCTTCAGGCAGTGGCAAATCTACGCTGATTCGTACGGTAAACCAACTCGAGCGCATTGAAAGCGGCGAGATCTGGGTGGACGGCATCAATGTTGCCGATCCGAAAACCGATTTGAACAAAGTGCGTGAAGAAGTGGGCTTTGTGTTCCAAGGGTTCAATCTGTATCCGCATTTGACTGTCTTGGAAAATATTATTCTTTCTCCGATGAAAGTGAAAAACCAAAGCCGTGAAGAGGCGGAAAAGAAAGCGATGGAGCTTTTGGAACGTGTCGGCTTGGCGCATAAAAAAGACGCGCTGCCCGGTCAGCTTTCCGGCGGTCAACAGCAGCGTGTCGCGATTGCACGCGGTTTAGCGATGGAGCCGCGTGTGATGTTGTTTGACGAGCCGACTTCTGCGCTTGACCCTGAAATGGTCGGCGAAGTATTGAAAGTGATGAAAGACTTGGCGGAAAGCGGCATGACCATGATGTGTGTGACCCATGAAATGGGTTTTGCGCGCGAAGTCGCCGACCGTGTGATTTTTGTCGATAAAGGCCAGATTCTGGAAGATGAAACGCCGGAAGAATTTTTTACCAATCCGAAACACGAGCGTGCCAAACAATTCCTGCAACAGGTGATGACACATTAAACTCGGGCCGTCTGAAATTTCAGACGGCATGATCGGTTTGAATGATTTTGAAAGTTGAAAATAATGTATTTTGTTGACCGTACTGCTGTTGTGCTAAAGCCGACCGCCCGTTTTTTGGAATGGCTGAAATCCGCCGATGAAAATATGCCCGACCTGACCGTCGAGCAACTGCGCACCAACTGCTCCGTATTCCTCGTGCCGCAATTTGACGAACCCGAATCCGTCATTTCTTATTTTGACGAACGCTACCAGCAGATTTTTGAAGCCGAATTGGCAGGCTGGGACATTGATAAAAGCAAATGGCCGCAAGACATGAGCTTGAAGGCTTTTTGGGAATTTTTCGATACCGAAATCCACGATATGGTTTTGGATATGGAAGAGGCGGAATTGAACATTACGCCTGTTTTCGACAATATGATGTAAAGCCGTGCGAAGTTTTCAGACGGCCTTAAAGCCCTCGCGTTCTTTGAAAATTCTGATTGTCTTCTTACACCTTTCGGCGTTGTCCTTATGCCTTGCCGAGTTTTACGGCTGGATGATGTGGCTGGGTTTGGCGGCGTTGGCCGGCAGTTTTGCCTATGCTTGGCGCAGCGTTAATTTTAACGCTAAAAATGCGGTCAGAAAAATTATCATCGACCGCCAATACCGTGCGACGGTTTACTTGAATAGCGAGGAAGAGGGAAGAAGCGCGGTTTTGCAAGACAGCAGTATGTTGACGGTTTATGCTTTGTTTTTACAATGGAATGTTGACGGAAAAATAGTCAAACACTGCATCTTGCCCGATATGGCCGACCGTGATGCATACCGCCGTCTGAAAGTATGGGCGCGCTGGTGTCGTGAAAAAGAAGACAAAGCAGAACTTGCGGCAGATATGGATTAAACGGCTGTTTCAGACGGCCTTTTGAAGCGATAAATACAATGAAAACATTACAAGACTGGCTTTCTCATTTGGAGACTGCCCATAGTTCCGGCCTTATCGATATGGGCTTGGAACGCGTGGGAGAAGTGAAAAAACGCATGAATTTGGTGCCGCAATGTCCTGTCGTCGTGGTGGCGGGTACAAATGGCAAGGGTTCCGTATGCGCCTATTTGTCGCATATTTATAAAGAAGCCGGTTTTAAAGTCGGTACGCTGACCAGTCCACACCTTCTGCGTTACAACGAACGAATCGCCATCAACACTCAGCCGGTTTCAGATGAATTGATTGTTTCCTCATTTGAGCGTATCGAAGCGGCGCGCGGCGAAATTTCGCTGACGTATTTTGAGTTTAATGCTTTGGCGTCCGTCGATATTTTCATGCGTGAAAATGTGGACGTAATGATTTTGGAAGTTGGTTTGGGCGGACGATTGGATGCTGTGAACGTATTCGATGGCGACTGCTCGGTTGTTACCAGCGTGGATTTGGACCATCAGGCATTTTTGGGTGATACTGTCGAGCAGGTCGGTTTTGAAAAAGCCGGAGTGTTCCGTAGCGGCAAACCTGCCGTATGCGGTCAGAATCCTGCGCCTGAATCATTGGTCAAACACGCAGAAGAAATTGGCGCAAAACTGTTGATGGTTCAGCGAGATTTTGATTTTGCGTCAATGGAAAGCGTACAGTGGAACTACCGCTTCCATCCGCAATCTTCAGACGGCCAAAGCCGTAACCGCAATTCCTTGCCGTTTCCTGCTTTGCGCGGTGCCTATCAGTTGTCTAATGCCGCATGTGCATTGACCGTGTTGGAATGTTTGAACGAACAATTGCCGGTTGATATCGGCGCGATTAAACGCGGTTTGCTGTTGGTTGAGAATCCTGGACGTTTCCAAGTTTTGCCCGGCCGTCCGCTGGTGGTTTTGGATGTCGGCCACAATCCGCACGCAGCCCGTGCTTTGCGCCGCAGTCTGATTAACCTTGCCTTTGCCCAAAAACGTACTGCTGTATTCAGTATGTTGTCCGACAAAGATATTGATGGCGTGCTGGAAATCGTTAAAGACCAGTTTGACGAGTGGAATATCGCGCCTTTAGATGTACCGCGCGGCATGACGATAGAGGCTTTGCAGGCCAAACTGGCTGAACACGGCATCGACAATGTAAATGTTTTTGAAACTGTCGCTGCTGCCTACCGCGCTGCTTTGGCTAAAGCAACCGAAAATGATAGAATCGTTGTTTTCGGCTCATTCCATACTGTTGCCGATGTAATGGCTGTTTTGAAAGAACACTAACGAGGAAATTATCATGTCCGACAATAAACAAAAAGAAACTCCAAACGGATACGATTTAGACGGTTACGAACAACTCAAACGTCGCAACCGCCGTCGCTTGGTCTTAGCCTCCGGCTTGGTGGTGGCATCGGGTATGCTGTTCGGTCTGGCACTGACTTCCGGCGACGATAAAAATTCACCGTTTAAAGAAGCGCCAGTCGGTCAGAGCCAAGTCAAAACGGCTGACGAGCCGAGCAAGGCTGTTGTTTTAGAGCCGAATAAAGAGGATGTTGCTGCTGCTGAAGAGGCTGCCCGCCATGCGGATGCAGAAGCACCAAATAAACCGCAAAATGCAGGCGACGAAGAAGACAATGTACCGGTTGAAGTATTGAAGCCAAACCGTGAATCTGCTCCCGAAGATGTCGGCGAGCCGTTGGTTTTGATCAACGATACTTTGGATGACGGTAATATTAAAGGCTTGGAAGAGTCCGAACGTATTCAACGCGCCGAGGCTGCCAAACGCGAAGCTGCCGAACGCCGAGCCGAAGAACGCCGAGCAGAAGAACGCCGAGCAGAAGAACGCCGCCAACGTCAGGCTGAACAACGTGCTGCTGCCCGTAAAACACAAGTCCAACAGGAAACTGCCGAGAAAGAAAACGCATTGGCAGCTAAAAAACGCGTACTTCAAGCGCGTGCTGAAAAAGCAGAGCGTGAAGCCGCTGCCGAACGCAATAAATTGGCACAATTGGAAAAAGCAGAGAAAGCCATTGCCGAGCGTAAATCTGCCAAAAACAGCAAAGACAGCGTAAAAGACAAGGCCGAACCTGCCAAGAAAGCAGAAGCTAAAGTTGAAAAACCAAAAAATGAAAAAGCTAAACCAGAAACGGCCAAAACAGAAAAAGCCGATAAGGTAAAAACTGCCGAGAAGCCGTCTGAAAAAGCCAAACCTAAAGCTGAAAAAGAAAAAGCAGAAGCCAAACCTGCGAAAAAAGCTGCCATTCAGGCTGGTTATGCTGAAAAAGAACGTGCGCAAAGCCTGCAACGTAAAATGAAAGCCGCAGGTATCGACTCGACCATTACTGAAGTGATGACTGATAAAGGTAAGGTGTATCGCGTGAAATCAGCCAGTTATAAAAATGCACGCGATGCAGAGCGCGATTTGAACAAATTGCGTGTACATGGCATTGCCGGTCAGGTGACCAGTGAGTAATTTGCCTGTTGCCGATTTGTTGGCTGCCGCCGTTATCGTCATCTGCATCATTATCTCGTTGACACGGGGTATTATTGCCGAAGCAGGAGCGATGGTGGCCTGGGTGGTATCGTTTATTGCAGCCAGAACGCTCGCCGTGCCGTTTGCCGATGTGGTCTTTAAATCGGTTGAGCCGCATTCTTTGGCGGTTGCCATGGGTTTTGCCGCTGTGTTTTTTCTGGCATGGCTGTTGCAGAAACTGGCACGATCGCTGTTAAGCAGTTTGATGTCTGCCGTTGGTTTGGGAAGCATCAACCGTTTGCTTGGAGGCGTATTTGGTGCAGTGAAAGGTGTGATTTTGGTGACACTGGCAGTGATGATTTTTTCACACACTGATTTGCCGAAAACGGAAGAGTGGCAAAGTTCGCACACAATTCCGTATTTTGAATCACTTGCAGATGCTGCAATGCCTTATCTGCCTGGAAAAGATACCGCAATGCCGCATCTTTCGGGTAAAGCAGCTGAAGTTGAAGAATTGGATGATTGAGTTTGACGGATTCAGACGGCCTATGGGTCGTCTGAATCCGTTTTTATTTGCGTAAATTTGACATCATATTGTCAACAATTCGAGCAAACTCATCTAAATTATTTTATAATGACAGCTTACCCATTTAATCTTCAAACTCGGAGAAGCACGATATGTGTGGTGTATTAGGTTTGGTTAGTCATGAGCCGGTCAATCAGATGTTGTATGATGGTTTGCAGATGTTGCAACACCGTGGTCAGGACGCAGCAGGTATTGTTACTGCCGAAGGCAATATATTTCATATGCACAAGGGCAAAGGCATGGTGCGCGAAGTGTTCCGTACCCGTAATATGCGCGACTTGGTCGGTAATGCAGGCATTGCACATGTCCGCTATCCGACTGCAGGCAATGCGGGCAGCAGCGCAGAAGCCCAGCCGTTTTATGTCAGCTCTCCATTCGGCATTGTTTTAGCACACAATGGTAATCTGACCAATACCGAAGAGCTCTATGAAAACGTATGCAACAAACACCTGCGCCACGTTAATACCAGCTCCGATTCTGAAGTCCTACTCAATGTATTCGCGCACGAATTACGCCGCGAAGTTTCTAAAAATACAGCCCCTTATCAACTTACCATCGACAATATTTTCAACGCCGTTTCCGAAGTACACCGCTTAGTGCGCGGCGCGTATGGCGTAGTGGCCATGATTGCCGGATATGGTATGCTGGCTTTCCGGGATCCTTTCGGTATCCGTCCATTGGTTTTGGGTTCGCAAATTGACGAATCCGGTAAAAAATCGTATGCCGTTGCCTCTGAATCAGTTGCTTTCAACGCGCTTGCCTATGATTTGGAACGCGATATCCAGCCGGGCGAAGCCGTATTTATTGGTTTTGACGGCACGATTATTTCCCGTCAATGCAGCGATAAAGCCAAATTAAGCCCTTGTCTTTTTGAATATGTTTATTTTGCCCGCCCAGACTCCGTCATCGATGGCGTTTCCGTTTATCAGTCCCGTATGGATATGGGCGTATCTTTGGCAGAAAAAATCAAACACGAGCTGCCTGTCGATGATATCGATGTCGTGATGCCGATTCCCGATACCAGCCGACCCAGCGCGATGGAGCTTGCCGTCCATCTCGAAAAACCTTACCGCGAAGGTCTGATTAAAAACCGCTACATCGGCCGCACCTTTATTATGCCCGGCCAAGCAACACGCAAAAAATCAGTACGCCAAAAACTCAGCCCGATGGAAACCGAGTTTAACGGCAAAAGCGTTTTGTTGGTGGATGACTCCATCGTGCGCGGTACGACCAGCCGTGAAATCGTTGAAATGGTACGCGCGGCAGGTGCACGCAAAGTCTACATTGCTTCTGCAGCTCCCGAAGTGCGCTATCCAAATGTGTACGGTATCGATATGCCGACCCGTGAAGAACTGATTGCAAACGGCCGCAGCGCAGCAGAAATCGCAACCGAGATTGGCGCAGACGGCATCGTCTTCCAAAACTTAGAAGACTTGGAAGCAGTAGTTAAAGCACTCAATCCAAAAATTGAATCCTTTGATTCCTCATGCTTTAACGGTGTTTATCAAACCGGCGATATCGACGAAGCATACCTAAACCGCCTCTCCGCCGAAAAATCAGGTTGCGGCGGCTTGAAAGTACATCCAAGCAAAATGGAACACAGCATTAGTATCAGCGATAGCGATGATGAAGAATAAAGTAAATTGACTTACAATAAAGGCCGTCTGAAAATCAACGTTCAGACGGCCTTTAATTATGTTTTAGACACATCATGAGTACCGAAACCAAAAATTACATCACGCCTACCGGTTGGCAGGCATTGAAAGACGAACTTTATCATCTGGTCAACAAAGAACGCCCGGAAATCGTCCAAATCGTTAACTGGGCGGCAAGCAATGGCGACCGCAGCGAAAATGGCGACTATCTTTACGGTAAACGCCGTATGCGCGAAATCGACCGCCGTATCCGCTTCCTAACCAAACGCTTGGAAGCCGCTGTCGTCGTCGATCCAGAAGCGCGTGAAGCCACGGACCAGATTTTTTTCAGCGCCACCGTTGGCTTACTGCGCGGAGACGGTCGTGAACAAACCGTCAAAATCGTCGGCGTAGATGAAATCGATACCGCTAAAAACAAAATCTCATGGATTTCCCCTTTGGCGCGCAGCCTGATAAAAGCACGTGAAGGGGATGAAGTTGTCTTGGATACACCGGAAGGACGTGAGGTTATAGAGATTCTGTCGGTGGAATATATTAAGATTGACTGATTATGAGTGAGTAAAAACTATTAAGGCCGTCTGAAAAATATACTTTCAGACGGCCTTTTATTTGAATATATCTACGCTTTTAAGATTTTCCGGCTTTATCTCCGATTTTGCTTTCTTTTCCTTGAATCAGATTTTGAATATTGCTTTTATGGCGGTATAACACCAATGCGGCAATGAATACAGTTGCCCATGCCCAAGAGGCGTGTGGCATCATGAAGAAGGCGAAGATGGGTGAGCAGACGGTGGCGACCAGTGCGGCGAGGGAGGAGACTTTGAAACCGAATGCCATGACCAGCCAAATCAAGGCGCAAAGCAAGGCGGTTGCGGGGGAGAGGGCGAGCAAGACGCCTAATGCGGTGGCTACGCCTTTGCCGCCTTTAAAATTGAAAAATATTGGCCACATATGGCCGACCAATGCGGCGATGGCAACCAGTGCTATCGTTGCATCAGACAAATTTAAAGCATCTTGCAGACAGCGTGCTAAGATGACGGCAACCAAGCCTTTTACTGCATCGCCGAGCAGGGTCAGTGCGGCCGCTTTTTTCTTACCGCTGCGCAAGACGTTGGTGGCACCGGGGTTGCCGGAGCCGTAAGTGCGCGGATCGTCCATGCCGTAATATTTTGATACGATGACGGCAAAAGACAGGGAGCCGATAAGATAGGCGGCAATAATGGCGAGTACATTGAACATTTTGGGTGCTTTACTTAAAATGGGAACGGTTATTCTATCAAAAAAACGGACAGGCAAATGGATAAAATCTTTTTGTACGGCATGAAGGCCGATACTTTAATCGGCGTATATGATTGGGAACGCGAGCGTAAACAGACTTTGATTTTGGATTTGGAAATCAGTGTTCCCGAGCGTACCGGCACGAGCGACGATATCGGCGACACCATCCATTATGGCGAAGTATGCGAAGTCGTACGCCTCAGCCTTGCCGAACAGGATTTTTTACTGCTGGAAACTTTGGCGGAACATATCGCCCAATTGATTTTAAATGATTTTGGTGCGGCCAAAGTGCGCGTCCGTATTGTGAAACCCGGTATCTTGCCTGATGTGGCGCAGGTTGGTATTGAAATTGAACGCACTCGGGAATAGGGCTTATCTATGCCGTCTGAAAAAGGATTTCAGACGGCCTTTAATATTTAATAATTTGGAAATGAGGTAAAAAATGGATTTGAAAGAAACTAAATTAAGCAGTGAGCCAATCTACGAAGGTTCTTTTGTTACCATCAGCCGCGATCGGGTTCGCCTGCCCAACGGCAACGAAAGCCAACGGGTTGTGATCCGTCATCCGGGGGCTGCGTGTGTATTGGCTGAAACGGAAGATGGTAAAGTTGTTTTGGTGCGCCAATGGCGTTATGCCGCCGATCAGGCGACGTTGGAATTGCCGGCGGGTAAATTGGATGTAGCGGACGAAGATCCTGCCGAATGCGCTTTGCGTGAGTTGGCGGAAGAAACGCCATATGTCGCTGATAGCGTCAAACTGTTGTACTCCTTTTATACCGCAGTCGGTTTTTGCGATGAAAAAATGTATCTCTACCAAGCGCAAGGCGTGCGTTTGGGCAGCGAGTTGAGCAATGATGAGGATGAAATTACTGAAACCGTCTTGATGAGCAAGGAAGAAGTACGCGCTGCATTGGCAAACGATGGAATCAAAGATGGTAAGACTTTGATTGGTTTGCAGTATTGGTTGACTCAGAATTGATATGTTAAGCAGAAAATCCTTGATGGACTTCTGAATACTTGAGCCTGATAGTTAGATAATAAGGTTTCATACAAACAAGGCCGTCTGAAAAAGCTTTCAGACGGCCTTGTTTTATTTTGTAGCCGGATTTTAACCTAATAAAGCCGGTGCAAACCGTGTGATCGTATCGCGCAAAACGATGAGTTTGCCGTGGAAGAAGTGGGACGAACCGGCAATGGTGACAACTGGCAGGCCTTGGGGTTCTGCCCATGTCAGGGCTTTGTTGATTTCGACGACTTCGTCTTCCGCGCCATGAATCATCAATGTTTTGGCGACATCAGGAACGTTGGATGGTTCCGGGCGGTCGGTGTAGTGATGGACGGCGGCACCCATCAGCAACAGTAAATCAGGCGTGCGCGCTTGTGCGGCAAAGGTGGAAACGTAGCCGCCGAATGAGAAACCGGCCAGGACGAATTGCGGCGCGTCAGGATGTTGCGCGCGGGCGTAGTCGATAACGGCAATACAGTCTTGCGTTTCGCCGCGGCCGTAGTCGTGTACGCCTTCGCTATTGCCTACGCCGCGCAAATTGGGCAGGTAGCAATGGAAACCGAGCTGGCTGAGGGCTTTGGCGGCGGTTTGGATGACTTTGTTGGTGTTGGTGCCGCCTTGCAGGGGATTTGGGTGGTTGATGACGGCAACGCCGCGGGCGGATTCTTGTGTGCTTGGCAGGTAGATGGTTTCCAGCAAACCGGCCGGGCCGGGGATTTGAATGATATCGGGTTTGAGCATGAGTGTGTCCTTGTTTGTTTTTTCAGACGGCCTGAAGCGGTTTACAGATAAAAATTCTTGCCGTTGTTTTGGTTGTTGGCTTTCAAATCAGCAAGCATCCGTTTGAAGTCCAAGCCGTATTTTTCGCTTAATTTTTCGGCGCGTTTTTTCAGGTTGTCGAGATTTTGTTCTTTAGGGCTACTTTGGAATGCCATGACCGCTACGTTGCCGTGGCTCTCAGCAGGCAGCTCGAGCACGCGGCCGTCAAAGACGTTGAGCAGGCGTTCGACAAAGCGTTGATAACGCTGGTCGCCACTCCACCAGTTGGTGACAAATACGCCGTCGGGGGAGAGGGCATTGCGGCAGTCTTGGAAGAATGGTTCTTCTACCAAATCATCGATAATCTGTTCGCCGTCAAAACCATCTACCAAAATCACATCGGTATTGTGGCGGAACACTTTAATATATTCCGCGCCATCTGCCTCGATAATTTCAAAATTTTCGCCTTCGTGCGGCAATTCAAACAGGCTGCGCGCTACGGCGATGACTTGCGGATTGATGTCCACGGCGGTTTGCTTGGTGTGGGGCAGATAGCTGTCTATCCAACGGGCAAACGAGCCTCCGCCCAAGCCGATTTGGGTGATGTGTTTGGGCGGGGTTTCTGCAAACAGCAGCCAACCTATCATGGCGCGGCTGTACGACAACACCAGCTCGGACGGATGATCGACATTCATGGAGCTTTGAATGGTGTCGCTGCCCAAGTGCAGGGAACGGATATTGCCTTCTTCGGAAATGCCGACTTCGGGCAGGTGGGATTTGGCTGGGCGCAGGCGGCGGTAAGGATGGCGGGGTGGCATGGGGGCAGACGAAAGATGTAAAAGGCGTTATTTTAACAGAAACAATGATATTTTGCGCTGGGGCGGTTTTCAGACGGCCTTTGCGTGTGTTGGATTGGAAGATAAGGCAGGTATTTAATTTTCTTTAAAATCATTGGTTTTTATAATTTTGTGAGTAACTTTGTTTGAAAATGCTTGCCAAGATGGGAACTTATCGGCATAATGCCGACTTCCTTGCCGGTATAGCTCAGTTGGTAGAGCACCTGACTTGTAATCAGGGGGTCCCGAGTTCGACTCTTGGTGCCGGCACCAGTTAAAGACTGATGGTGTTGCAAGGCATTTCAGTAAGCCGGTATAGCTCAGTTGGTAGAGCACCTGACTTGTAATCAGGGGGTCCCGAGTTCGACTCTTGGTGCCGGCACCAATTAAAAGCCCGATTGTGAAAGCAGTCGGGCTTTTTGCTTATGCTTTGATATTTTAAAAGCAGACCTTATAATACCGCGTTTCCATTACAACAAAGGGCTGCCCGTCGGGCGGAACACACAGAACACCATGATTACCGTAAACACTTTGCAAAAAATGAAAGCAGAGGGCGAAAAAATCGCCATGCTGACCGCTTATGAATCCAGCTTTGCCGCGCTGATGGACAATGCCGGCGTAGATGTGCTGCTGGTAGGCGATTCTTTGGGCATGGCGGTGCAAGGTCGTCAGTCCACGTTGCCGGTGAGCTTGCAGGATATGTGCTACCACACTGAATGCGTGGCTCGCGGTACTAAAAATGCCATGATTGTCAGCGACTTGCCGTTTGGCGCGTATCAGCAGAGCAAAGAGCAGGCATTTGCAGCGGCGGCTGAGTTGATGGCGGCCGGCGCGCATATGGTCAAGCTCGAAGGCGGTGTCTGGATGGCGGAGACCACTGAATTTCTGCAAATGCGCGGTATCCCTGTTTGCGCCCACATCGGCCTGACTCCGCAATCCGTGTTTGCATTCGGCGGCTATAAAGTTCAAGGCCGCGGCGACAAGGCGGAAGCGTTGCTCAACGACGCCAAAGCACATGATGCGGCAGGTGCAGCAATCGTATTGATGGAATGCGTTCCTGCAGAATTGGCGAAAAAAGTGACCGAGACCGTTTCTTGCCCGACCATCGGTATTGGCGCAGGCGTGGATTGCGACGGTCAGGTTTTGGTGATGCACGATATGCTCGGCATCTTCCCCGGTAAAACCGCCAAATTCGTGAAGAACTTTATGCAGGGCAAAGACAGCGTTCAAGCTGCGGTCAAAGCCTATGTGGACGAAGTCAAAGCAAAAACGTTCCCATCTGTCGAACATACGTTTGCCGGATAAAATAAAAACCAGGCCGTCTGAAACTTATTTCAGACGGCCTTTTTGATGAATAAAAGCGTATAATCGGCGCGTGATTTCCGTTGATGAAACGGCGGAAAAGATAAAGGATTTTTCAAACCATGCAAATTATTCATACGATTAAAGAATTGCGCGAGTGGCGCAAAACTGCCGGAAAAGTGGCATTTGTGCCGACCATGGGCAATCTGCACGAAGGCCATCTTGCGCTGGTGCGCGAAGCGAAAAAACGTGCCGATAACGTTGTGGTCAGCATTTTTGTCAACCGCCTGCAATTCGGACAAGGCGAAGATTTCGACAAATATCCGCGCACTTTGCAACAAGATGCCGACAAATTGGCAGGCGAGGGCGTTGCCGTCGTGTTCGCACCTGATGAAAAAGAGCTGTATCCGAATGTGGAACAGCGTTTTAATGTCGAGCCTCCGCACCTGCAAAACGAATTGTGCGGTAAATTCCGCCCGGGCCATTTCCGCGGCGTTGCGACCGTTGTGACCAAGTTGTTCAACATCGTTCAACCCGATACCGCCTGTTTCGGCAAAAAAGACTATCAGCAGCTGGCGATTATCAAAGGCTTTGTCGAAGACTTGAATTTCAATATCGAAATCGTCCCGGTCGACACCGGCCGCGCTTCAGACGGCCTGGCACTTTCCAGCCGCAACCAATATTTGAGCGAAGCAGAGCGTGCAGAAGCGCCCCGCCTCTATCAAGAGTTGCAAAACATTGCCGCCGCCCTGAAAAACGGCAATCGGGATTACGCCCAGCTTGAGGCCGAATGTATCCGCCGTTTGACTGATGCTGGCTGGGTGGTTGATTACGTTGAAATCCGCCATGCACACAGCTTGGCAGTGGCTCATGTTGGCGATAAAGAATTGGTGGTGCTTGCCGCCGCCCGTTTGGGTACCACGCGCCTGATTGATAATTTGGAAGTGGCTTTGGCTTAAAACCAAGCTGCTGTTAAAGGCCGTCTGAAACCTGTTTTTCAGACGGCCTTTTGTTACAATAACGCTTTTGCGTTTCTAAGGCTTTTCCATGTCCAAACCCACCGTTTCCCCGATGATGCAGCAGTATCTCGCCATCAAATCGCAACACGCTGACAAGCTGGTGTTTTACCGCATGGGCGATTTTTATGAGCTATTTTTGGATGACGCGGTGGAAGCGGCGAAGCTATTGGATATCACCCTGACCACGCGCGGGCAGATGGACGGCGTGCCGATTAAGATGGCGGGCGTGCCGTTCCACGCGGCGGAGCAGTATCTGGCGCGGCTGGTGAAGATGGGCAAAAGCGTGGCAGTGTGCGAGCAGGTGGGCGAAGTCGGCGCGGGCAAAGGGCCGGTGGAGCGCAAAGTCGTGCGCATCGTTACGCCCGGCACGCTGACCGACGCGGCGTTTTTGGAAGACAAGGAAACCAACCGCATCGCGGCGGTGAACGCGGATAAAAAACACATCGCCATCGCGTGGGCATCTTTGCAAAGCGGCGAATTTAAAACCAAGCTGACGACGGTGGACAAACTTGCCGATGAGCTGGCGCGTTTGCAGGCGGCGGAAATCCTGTTGCCCGAAGGCAAAAGTCTGCCTAATGGTTTTCAGGCAACCTCTGCCAACATCACGCGCCTAAACTCATGGCAGTTTGCCGCCGATGCGGGCGCGAAATTGTTGACCGAATACTTCGGCTGCCAAGATCTGCACGGCTTCGGTTTGGACGGCAAGGAACACGAAGCCGCCGTTGGCGCGGCGGGCGCGCTGTTGAACTACATCCGCCTGACGCAAAACCTGATGCCGCAACACTTAGACGGCATTTCGCTCGAAACCGACAGCCAATATATCGGTATGGACGCCGCCACGCGCCGCAATCTCGAAATCACGCAAACCCTCTCCGGCAAAAAATCGCCGACCCTGTTTTCCATACTCGACGGCTGCGCCACCCACATGGGCAGCCGCCTCTTGGCACTCTGGCTGCACCACCCCTTACGCAGCCGCGCCCACATCCGCGCCCGCCAAGAAGCCGTTGCCGCGCTGGGTTCGCAATACGAAACCCTGCAAGGCCGTCTGAAAAACATCGCGGACATCGAACGCATCGCCGCCCGCATCGCCGTCGGCAACGCCCGCCCGCGCGACCTCGCCGCTCTGCGCGACAGCCTGTTTGCCCTGTCCGAAATCGAATTGTCCGCCGAGGGAAGCAGCCTGTTGGAAACCCTCAAAGCCGTTTTCCCCGAAACCCTGCACGTTGCCGAAACCCTTAAAGCCGCCGTGATGCCCGAGCCTGCCGTCTGGCTCAAAGACGGCGGTGTCATCAACCAAGGTTATTGCGCAGAACTTGACGAGTTGCGCCACATCCAAAACCACGGCGACGAATTCCTGCTTGAGCTTGAAGCGCGCGAACGTGAACGCACCGGCCTCTCCACCCTCAAAGTCGAGTTCAACCGCGTCCACGGCTTCTACATCGAGCTATCCAAAATTCAAGCCGAACAAGCGCCTGCCGACTACCAACGCCGCCAGACCCTGAAAAACGCCGAACGCTTCATCACCCCAGAACTCAAAACCTTTGAAGACAAAGTCCTGACCGCGCAAGAGCAGGCATTGGCACTGGAAAAACGCCTGTTTGAAGCCCTGCTGAAAGAAGTTCAGACGGCCTTGCCGCAGCTTCAAAAAGCAGCCAAAGCTGCCGCCGCGCTGGACGTACTCTCTACCTTCGCCGCCACCGCCGCCGAACGCGGCTTCGTCTGTCCCGAGTTCGCTGACTATCCGGTCATCCATATCGAAAACGGCCGCCATCCCGTCGTCGAGCAGCAAGTGCGCCACTTCACCGCCAACCACACCCGCCTCGACCACAAACACCGCCTTATGCTTTTAACCGGTCCCAACATGGGCGGCAAATCCACCTACATGCGCCAAGTCGCCCATATTGTCCTCATGGCGCACACCGGCAGCTTCGTGCCTGCCGATTCAGCCCAAATCGGCCCCGTCGACCAAATCTTTACCCGTATCGGCGCATCGGACGATTTAGCTTCCAATCGTTCGACCTTCATGGTCGAAATGAGCGAAACCGCCTACATCCTCCACCACGCCACCGAGCAATCCCTCGTCCTCATGGACGAAGTCGGTCGCGGCACTTCGACTTTTGACGGCCTCGCCCTTGCCCAAGCCATTGCCGAACATTTGCTGCAAAAAAACAAATCCTTCAGCCTCTTCGCCACCCACTATTTCGAGTTGACCAAACTGCCCGAAGCCCACGCAACAGCAGTCAACATGCACCTCTCCGCGCTTGAGCAAGGACAAGACATCGTCTTCCTCCACCACATCGAACCCGGCCCCGCCAGCAAAAGCTACGGCATCGCCGTCGCCAAACTCGCCGGCCTGCCCAACCGCGCTTTGAAAGCAGCTCAAAAGCACTTAAACGATTTGGAAAACCAAGCCGCCGCCAACCGTCCGCAGTTGGATATTTTCAGCGCCATGCCGTCTGAAAATGGGGCAGATGAGGAAGGGAAAACACAAGAAATTGAACCTGTTGATAATTTGCAGACCAATGAATTGGCTGAAGCTTTGGCGCAAATTCAGCCCGACAACCTCACGCCGCGCGAAGCCTTGGATGCCTTGTATCGCTTGAAAGAAATTTGCAATAAGGCGTCGTAAATAACTCAAAGGCCGTCTGAAACAGGAGAAACATATAATGAGTTTTGCTGACATTACCGTGGTTGGTATTACCGGTGCAGATTCTTATACCGAGGGCACGATGTATGCCATTATCCGCAGCTGTGCCGAATTGCCCGGCAGCCGTGGATTGCTGATCAGCCCGAGCTGTCCGCAAGGTTTGCCGGAAAATATCCTGCATCAGCCTTGCCGGAAATTCGGTTATCTGGAATACAATCTGTTTATTTTGTACCAACTGATGTATTACATCGAAACCGATTATTGTTTGATTGTTCAAAATGACGGCTGGGTGTTAAACGGTCAAAACTGGCAGGATGCCTATCGGGAATATGACTATATCGGCGCACCTTTGCCGATTTTGTTGGAAACCGAAGCCGACGGGCAGTTTTTCCTGAAGGGAACCGACCAATATTTGGCCAAACAACATCTGATTCAGACTTCTCCGAATTTGGACGAGCCGCAGAACGGCGGTTTCAGCCTGCGCAGCAGGCGGCTTTTAACCATGCCGCGACAGCTGGGCTTAAATGTAGAAATCCGGCCGCCTTTGCCGCCGGAAGACGGAAAAATTGCCGGTATGGAATGGCTGGTGCGTCTGCACCACGAGGATATGTTTTTGACGGCGCAACACCGTTATAGATTGCAGGACTTGGGTTTGAAATTCGCGCCTCCGAATATTGCGACGCAATTTTCTTCAGAAGTACCGTTTATCAATCAAATGAGGAATGTCCCTTTAGAGCGCGTCTTTGGGGCGCATTGGATGGGCAATGTGGTCTTGACCGGCTGCAACCGTGTCCGGTTTGCCCAATTGAATGAGGATAAATTGGAAACATACTCCCGTTTTTTTAGAAATTTGGGTTATGAATGGGAATAAATTAAGGCCGTCTGAAAGTTCAGACGGCCTTTTTTAATGGCTGTTAATGTTGATGGTGGTGGGCATGGCGTGCAGCCGCGCGTTTGGTACCGACAGGCACGACCAGCGTTGCGTAAGTATTGTCTTTCTGACATACGCTTTTATCGCCGTAATCGGTCTCGTTCACCACTTTGATTTTCCACAAGCCGTCAATCAGCGTAATCACATTGACCACGCCGTTTTTATCGGTTTTGCCGGAGAAGCCCTGAGGCTCGCGGTGGTCATGGGTTGATTCCAAGTCCATTTCGGCCAAAGTGTCCGAGCTGGCGGTAACGGTGGCTTTAACCAAAGGCTCTCCTTTGTACAGGACTTTGACCGGCAAAATACCGCCGGCTTTGACTGCGTTCGGATTTTTCAGCGGAACCAGTTCCAGCTCTTGGCCGATAGGGCGGGTCAATACCGCTTCATCGACTGCGCCGTTGCCCACGTGGACGAAACTCTTGCCGAACATTTGCGATTGTTCGCAATAGGTGGCACCGGCCAGCTGTTTCAAGGTTTGCTGTTTCCAGCCGTCTTGGTTTTTCGACCAGAAAGTCGGTTGGTAGGTCGCGCTGACCCAGTAGGAGCCTGCGGGCAGGGCGGCTTTGGAAACGTATTGATAGTTTTCGCCCTTATTTACCAAATCAACGGTTTTCTTTGAGCTGTCGGTCAATTGCAGCGGTTTGAAAATATGCACGCGGTCATCGGCGATTTTTTCGACATTGGGGAAGTCGTGGCTGTAACCCAAATCCGCATGCAGGATTTTGCCGGCAGGCTGATGTGTCGGTGCGGCCACCCAAACATCGTGTGCCTGTGCCACTGCGCCCAATCCCAGCAATCCTAAAAGCATCCATTGTTTCATAGTTTCTACACTCCATTTTGTTGTTGAATGAAAGGCCTTGTATTTTGGCGAGTAGAAACATTACTCTTATTTGCATTTTTTGTAAATAATAAGAACTATATTTTTTAATTATAAATAATTATTTATATTGAATTTTCAGACGGCCTGAAGTATTAGGTAATGCTGTTTGCAACGTATGTTTATCCTGTGTAAATAGTTGCTTTAATCTTTATCTAATTAATTTATATACAATTTATTGTGATGTTTATCTGAGTGGGCATTTTTTCCCATCTTCAGCCCGGATTGTATATAACCAAAACTGATAAACGCGAAAGCAAACATTATTTCCAGTTTGCATCCAATCCCGATAAAGTGCTCCCATATTTTCAACAGGAGCCGACCATGAATATCCGTACGCTTTCTTTTGCCGCATTAACCGCCGCGCTGGCTTTGAGCGCGTGCTCGCCAAAAGCCGAACAATCCGCCGACAATGCTTCTCAAGCTGCCGGAGGTAAGGGGAGCGAAGTCAAATTGCTGAATGTCTCCTACGATGTCGCCCGTGATTTTTATAAAGAATACAATCCTTTATTTGTCAAAGAATTTGCCGAAAAAAACGGCGGGCAGTCGGTTGAAGTCCAACAATCGCACGGCGGCTCCAGCAAGCAGGCTTTGGCTGTCGCCAACGGTTTGGCTGCCGATGTGGTGACCATGAACCAGACTTCCGATATCGAGCTTTTGGTGAAAAAAGGTTTGGTCAAAGCCGATTGGAACACGCGCCTGCCGGACAATGCCGTGCCTTATACCAGCAATGTCGTTTTCTTGGTGCGCAAAGGCAATCCAAAACACATCCAAGACTGGGGCGATTTGGCCAAAGACGGCGTGCAAATCGTTTTGGCGAACCCGAAAACCACCGGTAACGGCCGCTACGCCTTTTTGGGTGCGTACGGTTATGGTTTGAAAGTCAATAACGGCGATGAAGGCAAAACCAAAGATTTTGTGGCCGCATTGCTGAAAAACACGCCGGTATTTGAAAACGGCGGCCGCGCAGCAACGACGACTTTCAGCCAACGCCATATCGGCGATGTTTTGGTTACCTTTGAAAATGAGGCCAACTACGTCAGCAAAAAGCTGACCCAAGACCAGTTTGAAATCGTCTATCCGAGCTACACCATTCTTTCCGAAGCGCCGGTTGCCGTCGTGGACAGCGTGGTCGATAAAAAAGGCACACGCGCCGCTGCCGAAGCCTATCTGCAAAACCTCTGGAGCGAACCGGCCCAAGAGTTGGCCGCCAATCTTTACCTGCGTCCGCGCAATGCCGAAGTGTTGGCCAAACACAAAGCCGACTTCCCCGATATTGAAACTTTCAATCCGAATGAGAAATTTGGTCCGTGGGAAGAAATCATGAAAAAATTCTTTGCCGATGGCGGATTGTTTGACCAGCTTTCCAGTAAAAAATAAGGCTTAAACATAGAGGCCGTCTGAAACTTCAGACGGCCTTTTGTTACAATAAGCCTTTTTCTTATCCATCTTTTCCCATGTCCCAACGCAAAATCATCCATATCGATATGGACGCATTCTATGCTTCGGTAGAACTGCGCGAGCAGCCGCAATTGAAAGGACTGCCCGTCGTTGTGGCGTGGGACGGTACGCGGTCGGTCATTTGTGCCGCGTCTTATGAAGCGCGCAAATTCGGTTTGCACTCGGCCATGTCGGTGGCGACGGCGAAAAGGCTGTGTCCGCAGGCGGTGTTTGTGCCGCCGCATTTCGATTGGTACCGCCAAGTGTCGGCGCAGATTCATGCCGTGTTTCGGCGTTATACTGATTTGATCGAGCCTTTGTCTTTGGATGAAGCCTATTTGGATGTTACCCGAAATTTTGAAAATATCCCGTACGCTAGCGAGGTGGCCAAACGTATTCGTGCTGAAATTTTTGAAGAAACCGGTTTGACAGCCTCCGCGGGCATCGCGCCCAATAAGTTTTTGGCCAAAATCGCTTCCGACTGGCGCAAGCCAAACGGGCAGTTTGTGCTGCCGCCGCAAAAAATCATGGCGTTTTTGGAGAGCCTGCCGTTGGGTAAGATTCCCGGTGTCGGCAAAGTCACGCTGAAAAAGATGAATGCCCTCGGTATGCAGACCGCCGGCGATTTGCGCCGTTTTGAGCGCGGCGAACTTTTAAACCATTTCGGTCGCTACGGCTACCGCCTTTACGATTTGGCACGCGGTATCGACGAGCGGCCGGTCAAAGCCGAACGCGAACGCCTGCAAATCTCAACCGAAATTACTTTGCCCGAAGATTTGTCTTTGGCGCAGGCTTCAAGCCATTTGCCGCACCTTGCCGAAGACCTCTGGCGGCAGGTTGAACGCAAAAACGTCGAAGCCAAAGGCGTTACCCTCAAACTCAAAACCCACGATTTCCGCATTATCACGCGTTCGCTGACGTATTCTTCCGTCCTTCCCGACAGCGCCTCGCTGCTTCAGGCGGCGCATACTTTGCTGCAACGCATACCGCCGCAACGCGAAGACGCCTTCCGCCTGATCGGTATCGGCGTGAGTCATTTGCTGCCGAAAAACCAGCAGCAGACGCTTTGGTTATAAAGAAATAGAAAAGCATTCTTTCCGTTTGAAGATAGGGCGCAGGACAATATCGTTCCATAACCATATCGGCAGCCGTTTAAACAGGCCGTCTGAAAATTATTAGGAACAACCAGCCATGTCTTTATTCCGCCCACAATTCTGGAAAATCCCCGAAATCAGCGATGACGAACGCCGCCGCCTGCCTGAGTTGGCAGCTGCTTTGGAGCACCGTTTGCAAGACATTGCCGCTCGCTATCCGCAAGCCGTGTTCGCATCCAGCCTTGCGGTTGAAGATATGGTCATTACCGATGCCGTGTGCCGTCTGAAACTGCCCATACGCATCATCACGCTCAATACGGGCAAACTCAATCCCGAAACCGCCGCGCTAATTGCCGAAACCAATGCGCGTTATCAAACCGAATTGGAAGTGTTTTATCCCAACCAGCAAACCGCCGATGAATTTGAAGCGGAATTCGGCACGACCGCGATGTACGACAGCATCGAGTTGCGTCGCCGTTGCTGCCATATCCGTAAAATCGAACCGCTCAACCGCGCTTTGCACAACGCGCCTGCATGGCTGACCGGACAACGCCGCAGCCAGTCGGAAACGCGCAGCGAATTGAATTTTGAAGAGCTGGATACGGGCCGCAACATCGCCAAATTCAATCCTATTTTCGATTGGGAAGAGCAGGATGTTTGGGCATATGCGCACGAGCACCAAGTTCCGCTTAATGCGCTTTATCATCAAGGCTATCCCAGCATTGGGTGCGAACCCTGCACGCGTCCGGTCAAGCTGGGCGAAAATATCCGTGCCGGGCGATGGTGGTGGGAAAGCAAAGACAATAAGGAATGCGGTTTGCACAAATAATCAAAGGCCGTCTGAAAACGTTTCAGACGGCCTTTTTGACGATTTAACAAAATGATTTATCAGGAATTTGTTTTCCGCTCAACGAAAGTAGAGAGCAAGGCGGTATCGATGTCCCATTTCCAAATGCCTTGTTCCGAGCCGTCCATGCCGCGCAGGAAGAGGTAGCGGATGGCGATTTTAGGCAACGGCTTGCCGCGCAGGGCATAGTAGCGCGCGATGGCAACGGCGTAGATCAGGGCTTGCAGGTAGTAGTGATGATGTGCCACAGCTTCGTTCATCGCCTGTTGCGTGTACGCGCTTGCATCGTTGCCCAAATGGTTGGATTTGTAGTCGATTAAAACGACATTGCCGTCTGAATCTTGGCAAACCATATCGATAAAGCCGTTTAAATAGCCTTGCAAATCATGGAAATCAAGCAGTTGCGCGGCTTGGACGCATTCGGGCGGCAGGTTTGCTTCGCTTGAGGCAAACCAACGGCGCAAGTCGTCCAGTTTGAAATCATCCATATACAGGGTAAACCCCATTTCGGGTAGGCGTCGGGTTGGCGGAATCTGCGACAGGCTCTCGCCGATTAAAGGCGTTAGGCGGCAGGTATTGAGCATGGCGCTTACCATCGGCAGCCATTTGTCTTCAAAGCTATGGCGTTGCAAGACTTCTGCAATCATTTCGGATTGGCTCTCGGCAGAGGCGGAGAAGTCGAGTTTTTCCAACATTTCATGCAAACATACGCCGGCATTTGTGCCGCGTGGGAAATGATGGATATCGAGGCCGTCTGAAAGCGGGGACAGCAGGTTTTCAGACGGCATGGCACGGTCTGCGCTTTCTGCCGGATCGATGGCAGGTTGCAAAGGCTCGTGTTGTTCGTCGGTTGACTTGGTGTGCCGGCTCAAACCGGTAAAGCTGGTGTGGCGGATAAAGTCAAAATTGCGACGTTTGATGCTATGTGCGCTCAAGGCTTGGTCTTGCTGGCGGCTGTATTGGTAGATGGTTTCCGGCGGGACTTCTTCCGTGAAGGCAAACTCCGTATTTTCAGGCGTGTTTGTGATAAAGCGTTGCCAGTTGGTTTTGAGCATTTCCACAACGTCTGTCGCGCTTTTATAGCTTTGGCTGACGCTTTCGCGGCCGGCATCCGGTAAACCTTCGAGCAGATAGGCAAAAGGATTGTTTGGCGTACAGTTTTTGTTGGCGGCGGCGTAGATGTTGAGCTGTTCTTCGGCGCGGGTAAGGGCAACATAGAGCAGACGCAAATCTTCTGCCGTCTTTTCGTCGGCAAGATGGCTTAGTTCTGCTTCCGAGGTTTGAGATTTGGCCAGCAGCTCGGTTTCGTGGTTTTCAGTATGCAGGATTTTCCAGTTTTCTTTGGAATTGTCTTTGGTATCCCACGCGAAGGGGCAGTAAACCAAAGGATATTGCAAACCTTTCGACGCGTGCATGGTAACGATTTTGACCAGTTTTTCGTCGCTTTCAAGACGGATGGTTTGCGCGTCTGATGGGAAATGGCCGCTGCGTGCACGGCTGATTTGTTCGTTTAACCATTTATGCAGGGCGGCAGGGTTGCGGCTTTGGCTATCTTCTTCGGCCAAAAGCTCCAGAATTTGGTAGTAGTTGGTCAGGCTGCGTTCGTTGCCGCCTTTGAGCAGGCGTGTTTCGATATCATGTAGGGCGGCAAACTGCTGCACGGCGGCAAAAATGCCGCCTTTCCGCCATTTTTCCATGGCCTCGGCAGATGACTCCAGCCATTTCAGCAGCTGGTGTTCGTTGTGGTTGAGTTCGTAAATCTCTTTGGCGGTATAGCCGAACAAAACGCCGGTCAAGACAAAGCGCAGCCAGTCGGTCTGCCTTGGGTTGAGCCAAAAGCCGATCAGCGCGGACAGCGAGTCTGCCTCGGCAGAATCGAAAACGGACTGGCGCGACAGCAACACGCTTTGGATACGGCGCTGTTTCAGTTTACCGGCAATCATCGCCGCTTCGTTATTGGTACGGACCAAAACGGCAATATCTCCGGATTCCAATGCGCGACCTTTGAAATTCAGACGGCCTTCGGCCGCTTCATTGAGCGCAAAGGCAATTTCATCGGCGCAATATTCGGCGGCACGGCCGCGCAAAATCTCTTTGCCGGTTTGATCGTCCGTATTGAGCCAGCGCACTTGGATGGCGGGGCGGTGTGGCGACAGCCGGCTTTCGGCGCGGCTGGCGGAGACCTCGCTGTAATCGATGTTTTCCAACACGAATGGGTGTTTTTTTTGTTTGAACAAGGCGCTGATGCCGTTGATCAGCTTGGCATGGCTGCGGTAGTTGACGGCAAGGGTGTAATGCCTGTCCGCATCTTGCGCGGCTTGCAGATAGGCGTAAATGTCCGCACCGCGAAAGCTGTAAATTGCCTGTTTGGGGTCGCCAACAAGAAACAGCGGGCAGCCTTGTTCGATAAAAATTTGGCGGAAAATTTCGTATTGCAGCGGGTCGGTATCTTGGAATTCGTCAATCAGCGCGATTTCCCAGTTTGCCGCTGCCGCTTTTGCCAATGCGTTGCCGTGTTCATGGGTGGTCAATGCCTGATGGACATCCAGCAGCAAATCGTCAAACACGCGCTCGCGGCGTGATTTTTTTTGTTCGGCAATGGATTGGTTGATGTAGGAAAGGAGGTCTAGTTGCAGGCAGATGAAGACTGCTTCTTCCGCGCTTTTCATTGCCTGCAAATCACGACCGAGATTGGCCAAGGCTTGCAGCTGAATAATTTCCGGCGCATCGGCATCGGCTTTATATTCTTTTTTCAGTTTGCTGTTGAGCGTGTCGATACTGAAGAGGCTTAATTTTTCCAGCGTTTGTTTGCTCAGGCGGGGCAGACGGTTGGATTCGGCGTTTGTTTTTAAATCGGTAAAAACATTTTCAAAGGTATTTCTTCTGTAGGTCTGGCCGTTAAGTTTGGGAAAGATTGCCCAAAACGCTTTTTCCAAGTCTTCCAATTGGCCGCAAACTTTTTGCCATGTTTCTTGAAGGTTGGCTTGGGCTTCTTGCAAATTGCCTTCAGGCCGTCTGAATTTCAGATAGGGGCGGCCGGTATAGCTTTTGATTTCGGCAAGCATTTCTTCGGGCGTGCATTTCCGGTCAAAAACCAATTGTGCCAATGTGGCATCGGTTGCCACTCTCTGCCGCCAAAAGTCTTGCGCAGGAATCAGCAGCCTCTCGCGCGAGTCGTCCGACAGCTCGACATCCAAAGGTGCACCGCATAAAAATGCGTAATCGCGCAAGACGCGCTGACAGAAGCCGTGGATGGTGTAAATCGATGCGTTGTCAAACTGGCTCAGCGCGGCTTTGAGGCGGAGAATCAAGCGATGGCAGCTTTCCTGTCCGTCTTGCTCGCCTAAGGCCAAAGGAATCAAGCGATTGAGAAAGTCATCGGGGGATTTTTTCTCTTTTTCGTAATATTTGTTCAGGCCGTCTGAAATATGTTCCGGCTTGCCGCCCAAGGTTTGGATTTCGTTTAAAACCTGCAACACTTCGTCCAAACGCGCACGCAAACGGGTTTTCAGTTCTGCTGTCGCCGCTTTGGTAAAGGTAACGACCAGAATTTTCTCGATGTCTTTTTTTTCTAAAACAATCAGTCGGGTAAAGAGCGCGGCAATGCCGTAGGTTTTACCCGTACCGGCAGAAGCTTCGATGAGGTTGGTGCCGTCGATGGAAAGTGTGAGCGCGTCAAAAGGAAGGGCGGAAGACATGGTTGGAACGGAATAATATTAGCGAGGCATTATCATAACAGAGATAGTGTGTGGTTTTGCATTGATGATAAAAATGCCGTCTGAAAACTTCCTGTTTTCAGACGGCATGTCTTAATGGCTATTCAAATGACTTCAATAGCGCATCTTAGTAACGCAAACGGCGTTTAGCGTAGCTTGGTTGGCGAGGACGATAGGTATAACGGTTCGCCGCAGAAGCTTTAGTGTTGTCATAGTAGTGCACAACATTATTACCGTTGATGGCCGTATTGTTGACGCTCAAACCGGTTGGAGAGCCGGTAGTAATAACGACATTGTCGCTTTGGATGACGTTTGCCGTATTGGTTACGTTGGCGTCATTTTTACCTTTGGCGTTGATGCCGCCGTTTGGTTTGCCTGAAGCGTAGCTGCCGTTGACATTGACGGTCAGATTTTTTTCGTTAACGCTGCTGATCGCGCCGGAAGTATTGACTTTGTTGCCTTCTACTTCAACGGAGTTGTTGGATACCAGGTTGGTACCGTGCAGGTTGACGTCGCCGTTGTTGGCATTGATTTTAATGTCATTGCCGGCCGCTACATTCGCGCCTGCGGCGGTAGAAGAAGCGTTATCGGTTTTGTTGACGCCGACAGAGCCGTTGACGTGAGGAACGGCAACACCGGTTTCAACATTGATTGTCGCACCAGCGCCGATACCGACATTAACGGCTGTACCTTGGTTGGAGGCAGTATTGGCTGATTCGGTGAAGGTTACGCCGTTGCCTGCGGTAATGTTGACGTTGTTGTTGGCAGTAATGTTGGATGCGATTTCAGCAGAGTCTTTGGCGTTGATGACAACATTGGTCGCATTCATATCGCCTTTGACGGCGGTAGATTCTTTTTTGTTTTCATCAGCGTAGTTGACGTTCAGGTTGGCATTCACATCTACGTTTGAACCGTCTTTGGTGTACGCGCCGACAGTCAAAGAAGCGCCGCCTTGTTTGCTGCTGCTGTTGCTGGTGTTGTGGGCGGCAGTGTTGTGGTATGAACCTGCATCAATGTTGATCGCACCGGTAACATCATATTTTGTACCTTCATCAGACACTTTGTCATTTGCCAAAACGATGGCATTGCCTGCGTTGATGGTGGTTACGGTTGCAGTGGATTCATTGTGGGTCGAAGAGTTGCCTTGACCTTGTGCAGTGATTTCACCGCCGATGCCTTTGTTGGTGCTGATGCCGGCAGAAACGACCAAACCGCCGCCGTTTTGTTTCACATCGGATTTCGCACCGCTGTGTGCCGCTGCATGGGTAACGTTTTTGGCAGATTCAACCACATTGCCGGTCGCATTAATCACTGTACCTTCTTGATTAATATTGCCGTTTGCAGTGATGGTGGTGTTGCCGCCGGTGTTGATGTTGGATATATGGGATGTATTCGTTACGGTAGTTGCATCTGTTTTGGTGCTGGTAATGCCGACAGATACGCCGACGCCTGCAACGTTATTTTTTTCGTATGCAGTAGCAGATACGCCCAAATCGGTTACGCGGCCGGATTCGGTTACAGTGTTGCTGCCTTTGGATGCAACAATATTGACGTCATTGGCTGCAGAAATGTTGACGGATTCTTCGCCGTTGACTTGGCTGCCGCTGACGGTAATGTTTGAGTTGGAAGACAACTGGGTGTTTTTACCGGTCAAAATGCTGCCGTTCAGGTCGACAGAATGGGTGTCGGTGTGGGTATCGGTGAATTTGATACCGGCTTTGGCAGTCACGCTGCCGTTTTCTTTATTGGTTTCGGTGCCAGAGTAGCCTTTGATGGAATACTCGTTGACCTGTTTGTTTTCTACCGCTTTGGCAGCATCAATGGTCAAATCGCCTGCGGAAGACAGTTGCAGTTTTTGTGCCGCAAACAATGCAGAGCCGATCACATTGATGTCTTTGTTGGAAACAACGGTCAGGTCGGCATTGGAAACCAGGGTAGAACCGGTTACTTTTTCAATGCTGCTATTGCTGCTGGTTTTAGAGGTCGTGATATTGAAAATCGTACCTTTACGCGCGCTTTGTGCGGAAGTATCGGTGCTGGTGGCGTTTTTAATATCAACATTGCCTGCTTTGGAGCTGACGAATGTACCGGCTTGGCCTTCAACGGTACTGCCGTAAACGTTGACGCCGTTTTTTGCACCCAAAACTACGTTTGAGTTGGCAGTAATGCTGCTGCCGTGCAGGTTTTCGGTACGGTTGTTTTGAACTTGGCTTTCACCGCCGAACAGACCGCCCCAGTATTTTTTCTGGTCGTTGAGGCTGTTGGTGTTGATGGTGGTTTGAGTACCCAAGTTGATGTTGTTGACATCGGTAACGACATTACCGTTTGCCGCAATGCTTGCGCCGTAAGTGCTCAAATCGCCTTCGGAAATCAAACCGATATCACCAGCTGCGGAGATTTTGGTTTGATGGGCGGTAGAGTTTTGGGAAGATTTTGTTGCGATACCGGTTTTCAGCGCGGCAGTTTCATTTTTGAAGCTGACATAAGTCGAGCTGCTGTCGGTTTCGCTGTTGCTGCTCAATACGATGCCTTGTTGGGCGGCAATGCGAGCATCAGCAGCCGAGTTCAGTTCGGTCGCGTCCAATTGGACTTTGCCTGTGGTGGCAATATTGACAGAACCGGCATTGATTTTGGTTTGATGCAGGCTTTCGTCAACAGAAGAGCTCAGGTTGTTGTTGTACCAAAGGCCTTTGCTTTGAGTGTGGTCGGATTCTGTACGGTTGGTTGTTTTTACCGCGTTAGAATTGATGTTGCCTGTGGCAGAAGCAGTCAGCGCGCCGGCATTGATGTTGGCTGCGCTCAGGTTGAGGCTGCCGCTATTGTTCAAAGTCAATGACTCGGATGCATTGATATTGCTGGCGGTAAAGTTTTCAGTTTTGTTGCGGTCAGAGCGGAAGTGCTGAACATTTTGCGCTTCTTTGCCACTGGAAGATTTATTGGCGGAATGGCTGGTAACCGTGCCTTTGATGTCGGTATCATGGGCAAACAGTTCCATTTGTGCGCCGGTCAGATTGGCGGACTGGATGCTCAGGTTGCCTTTGCTGTCGATATTCAGGTAGCGGGTACCGGTAATGGCGGCATTTTGAATGTTTTGTTTGGCGCGTTTATCGGTCGCGTGGATGCGGATGGTACCGGCGCGCATACTGCCGAAGATATGGCCGTCAAGCACCGGCGCATTTGAGGCAGCGTCCAATGCTTCGATTTGTGCAGTTTTGTAGTCGAAGTTGCTTTTGCCTGAAGAAACGTTGATGGCATCGGCGGCATTAACGTTGGCTGATTTGCCGACTACAACTTGCGGCGCGAGCAGGTCAACTACGCGGTTGCCGCTCAAATTGCCGTTTACTTGCAGTTGTTTGCCATTGTCGCTGATATTGAAAGATTTCAACGCGCCGTCTGAAACGGTTGGCGTACCGACAACCAAGGATGCGCGGTTGGCATTTAGAATGCTGCCGCCGTTGTGGGTAATGCCGTTAGGGTTTGCCAAAACATAGTCTGCGGCAATACCGAAGATCTCTTGCTGACCTAAGATCAGAGAAGGGTTTTTGCTGACCACTTCGTTCAAGATCACAGATGCGGCCTGACCTTGGAAGTTTTTGTTGGCAGACAGGTTTCCGGCCAGTTGGGATTTACCGGCAGACAGGGCGTTATTCAAAACGGCGCCGTGTTGGGAAACGTTGTACTTGTTATATTGGTTGTGAGAAAGACCTTGGGCCGTCGGTGCGGCAATATTGACGATGTCAACATTGTGCTGCTGCTGTACCGAAGTTTGGCCGATGGCTTCGATATTGGCCGCTACCGCTGCATTTCCCAGGAATGCAAAGCACACGGCGACAGTTACTTTGCCAGAAGCTGAGAGCTTAGGCTGATATAAAGTGTCGATTTTCATGGATTTTAATCCTTATTTATCGTGATGGAGATTGAATCAGAAATCCCATATCGAGTATTGGATTTCTATTGAGGAAATTTTTGAATGTATTAACATTGTTATGAAATTTTTTACAATCATACCACCAGTATGGCCTTGTGTGCACTATTTCAAATGCAAATAAAAACCGCTCATCTTATTGATATTAATAGAAAATTAATAACGTTAAGATGGGCGGTTTATATATTGGATAAAAGGATATATATTTACATAACTTTAAAATGGAATGCGTAAAGAAACGGTCACATGATCCTGTATTTCGCTGTTTGATTGGTTGGGCATGCGTGCAAAACCTTTGCCATAGTCGGCAGAAAGTTGCCATTTGTCCGCTTTGCCCAAATTCAAACCTGCAACTACGCTCATGGCGCGTTGCGAACCTTCGTTATTGTTTTTGGCAACGCCGATGTCTGCGCCCAGATAAGGCTCGATATAGATGCCGTGGGGCGTATTGCGGCGGAAATAAACGGTATTGCTCAACAGGACTGCGCTGTTTGCGCTCAAAGAAGTCGAACGGAAACCACGTACATTTTGATAGCCGACGATGTCCATTTCTTTTGCGGCAAACAAATCATGCGGGCTATATTGGGCATCGATTTGGTGATGGTTGCGCACGATCCATTTACCCAATGGACGGTTTTGAATCAAATTGCTTTGCAAGGATACAGAGGTATAGCGCTTGTCGAACGGCGTATGTTCGGTATTTTTTGCAAACCCTTGTTCCACGCCGATATTGTTGAGCCAAATACCGTTTGGCAGGATGGCTGTATGCGACAGGCCGACTTGTGCCGAATAGATTTCCGGACTTTGCAATTCCAGTTTGCTGTCGGCAAATTTTGCAGTCTGTTTCACATAATCGATACCGGCATAGGCGGAGGTAATGTGTTTTTGACTGCGTGAAAATACGCGGTCTGCTTTGATTCCTGCCGCTTTGGATTTGGAGCGGTAGGCATAGCGGGTCACGCTGGGCGTTAAGATGCTTTGCGATTGCGACGCGGCGGCGTAAGTGCTGAATGTCCATGCGCCATAAGGAACTTGGTAGAACAGGCTGCCGCCGCGACTGTAATGGCTGTCGTGGTTGTTTAGATTGGTATAGCCGTTTAGATAAAGGGAGTCGCTCAATCCCAACGGGCTGCCAATATTCAGGCTACCGCGCAGTGTCGTGGTATTGGGTTTACTGCCTTTATTGTCGATGGTAATGCTGCCGCCCCAATGTTTTTCGGCATCGTTGTTGAGTTGGATGGAGGCGGTGCCGTCATCATGCGGATAAACATCGATGCTGACGTTGTTGCCGACAACATGGTTTGCCTGTTCGATACCTTGGTCGAGGTATTGGATGTTCAGCGGTTTGCCTTGATGATTGGGGAAGAGGGTGTCGACGTTAACTGTACGGGAGCCGCCGGTAATCTCACGGATTTTGCCTTCGATGACGGCCAATTTCAAAACACGCTCGGGCGTGGTTTCAAATTTGATTTGCGTATGCGGATAGCCTTGAGCGATATACTCGGCAACGATGTCCCGGTTCAGTTGGTTGATGCTGTTTTGATTGACACATTTGGGGAGCTTGGCTTCAATCTTTTTGGAATCGATGAGTGTAATGCCGGAAAGCTCAATACCCGTGTAATCCAAGCATTCGGTATTGTTTTCAGACGGCCTCTCTTGTTTAACCGCGTCGTTATCTTGTTTTTTCTGTAAATCCCATGCCGACTGCTCGCGTGTTTGGATTTCGACGGAATGAATTTGATCGAGGTTGTCGCGGAAGTCTTTGTCGAATTGGTTGGGTACGTTTTTATCGATTTGATCGAGGGGATTCGGCGTATTGGCCGCATAGGCGTTTAGCGCGGAAAGAATCAATACGGGCAGGGGAAGAAGGCGGGATTTATACATGGTGTCGTAATTTTATAGAGATAATAATTGGGTTTATTTTATCGAAAATAGCTGCTTGGGGCGTATCAGTTTTTATCCTTGTCTGCAATCAGGGTTTATGAAGCAATAATGGGATAAATTTCTATGATAATACCATAAAAATATTAATGGGATTTGAATAACAAAAACCTGCCTTTGAAAAGGCAGGTTTTTCAGACGGCCTGTGAGCCATTAAAGATTTTGCAAACGTTCGACAGAAGGCGCGTAGTAGTAAGCGCCTGATACGGCTTTAGACAAATATTTCAGCAGTAAGTCGGTTTTACCGTCTGCATCGCCGAACATATTGAGCAGTTGAACTTCAATATTGTGCAGCGTGTTGCAATAGGATGTGAACATCAAACCATGTTCGCCACTGAGTTTGCCAAAGGGTAGGCTGCGGCGGACAATTTTTAGGTCAACGCCGTTTTCTTTGACATTGACGCGGCCGAGATGGGAGTCGGGCAGGCGTACATCTTCGCTGAATTCATCATTGGTTTCTTTGCTGCGGCCCACGCTGGCTTCTTGTTCGGCAGTAGGAACGGCATCCCATTTTTTCAAATCGTGCAGGTATTTTTGCAGCAAAACATAGCTGCCGCCGGCATCGGGCTTGCCTTCGGGAATAATGGCGACATTGCGCACATTGTCATCGCCCTGCGGATTTTCCGTACCATCGACAAAACCGTCCAAGCCGCGGTCTTCATACAGGCGCAGGCCGTGTTCTTCAGTGGATACGCGGATGCTGTCGCCGAATGCGCCTAAAACAGATTGAGCTAAGGCATAGGCGGCTTTTTGCTCGGTGGCTTGAATGTGGATATAGAGATCGTGTTGGGTGGAGGGGGCGAGGCCGTTGCCCAATTCAGGGAAAGGTTTGATTTCACTGCCTTCGTCAGTATGGCCGAACGATTGCCATGCGCGGCTGCCGAAGGCAATGGTCAAACCCAAAATATCATTTGGAAAACGGGTTTTCAGTTTGGCCAAGGATTCCAAAGAAAGGCGGCAGGCAGATTTGATGTCTTCGTTGCGGCCGTCCGAAATGTCTGCTTCGATAAAAATACCGGCTTGTGCGTGATCAGGAATAATGGCTGATTGAGGGTGGCTCATGAAGATTCCTTTCAAAATATTATGGGTTTTTACGCGGTAGATTATACACTGAAAGTTTCAGACGGCCTAAAATCTGCCTTTTGATTTTTTAGGGCGGAAAGGCATGTTTGGCAAGATGTTTTTTGTGAGCGTCATTCTGTTGCAAGTGTTTACATTTGGGCTTGGGCGTTCGTTGCAATGGCTGTTTGCGCCTTGGATTGGCAAAGTCGGCAGACGTTGGCTGATGGGTATTTCCTATTTCATTACAAACGGCTTGTTGGTCGGCTTGCTGCTGGAATTGGGGCATATGATGTTCCGCATGGTGGCGTTTTGGATGGTGATCTTGCTGTTTGTGATGTATGCCGCGCTGGCGACATTTATCCTGTATCTTTTGCTGCGCCGTTTTATGGCACGCCAACCGCTTTCTCGAAGCCTGCGGCTGTTTGCGCCTTTGTTTGTGGCCGGTTTGCTCGGTTTTGGGATGTATAACGCCTATACGCCCGTTGTCCGCTATCAAACCGTATTCATCAATAAGAAAATGGATAAGCCGCTGCGTATCGGCGTGGCCAGTGATTTGCACTTGGGAATTTTGTTTGGCGCGCGTCAATTGGACAAGCTGACGGACATCATGAAGCAGGAACAAGTCGACATGGTGTTGCTGCCGGGCGATTTGATGGACGATACCGTCGATGCATACCTGAAAGAAAACATGAAACCGCATTTGCAGAAGCTGACTGCGCCGATGGGCGTTTATGCCACTTTGGGCAATCATGACTGGTTCCGCGATCAGAAGCGCATCAAACATGAATTGGAAGCGGCAGGATTGACGGTTTTGGCCAATCAGGTTTTGGAAGTGAATGGTGTGTTGCTGGTAGGACGGAGCGATGATTTGGATCGCAAGCGTCCCAGTGCGGAGCAGCTTTTAGAAGGTCAAAATACCCAATTACCGGTTTTATTGATGGACCACCGGCCTACTTCAATCGAAACCCATGCCCGGCTGCCGATTGATGTGCAGGTTTCCGGCCATGTCCACAACGGCCAAGTAGCACCTGCCAACCTTATCGTCCGTACGCTTTATCGTCTCGCTTATGGTTATGAAGCAATCGGCAACGGCCATTTCTTCACCACTTCAGGCTACGGCTTCTGGGGTATTCCCCTGCGTTTGGGTTCGCAATCAGAAGTGTGGGTTATCGACATCAAGTCAAAGCATTGAAATAAAAATATAAACTTCAGGCCGTCTGAATTTCAGACGGCCTTTTTTATGAAAATTGGGAAAAATATTGAAATTGGATTATAATCGATGTTAATAAAATCAGCCACCGATATGAGTGGCATCATAACTAGGGAACTCACTATGGGCATTATCAGTCTTGCACTTATCTTCGTATCAATCGCCGCTGTCTTATTGTATTTCAAACAACAGTTGAAAGACCGCAAAAAAGACTGTCGCGAATCCTTTGTCTCTTTGCGCATTGCGCTCGACTGCCGACATCAGGCTGTCCGTCATGTATTGGATGCATACAGCAAACACCTGCAAGAGCAGGGCATTGCATTGGATCAAAACGTTCAGCAGATGTGTGCCGAAGTCGAAACCGCATTGGCGCAAACTGCCAAAACATTTTCCGAGTCCAAAATCAAACATCTGTGTGAAGCCGAAACAGCATTGAATCATGCGCTGAAAAAATTGCAAACTGCCGTCAAAGGCCTTTTGAAACAGTATCCTGATGAGAAATTGGCCGGTTTGATGGAAATGCTGGATGCAGCAGAGGCGGAAGTCGCATCGGCACGCCGCACTTACAACCGCAGAGCCGGAAGCTACAACCATCATTTGAACAAATTGCCCAACCGCCTTGTCGCCAAGCCATTAGGCTTTGACAAGCAGGTAAGATTGGTTCGTTTTACGGAAAACCAAACGCAACGAATGAGTAGCAATATGTTGGCTTAAAAATTAAGCAGTTTGCTAAATAAGCGATAAACAAAAGGCCGTCTGAAATATTAATTTCAGACGGCCTTTTGTGTGCTCTTAATGAAAAGTACTTAGGCTTTTGCAATTTATTGGGCAAAGCGGATTAGGCTGTCGGCAAGTTTATCGGCTGCAGTTTCATAACCTTGTGCAGAGAAGTGAACGCCGTCTTTGGCTGCCAAGCCTTGAGCCATCCAGTTTTTCATGCTGCATGCCCCGCCCATCGCATCCTGCCAAGACCAGAACATAATTTTTTCGTCACGGGCAACGCGTTGCTGCATTTGTTGTACTTCGCTGAGCAAGACAGGGCGGTTGCCGCAGCTTCCGTAGGCGGTTTTCAAAGATTCCGGAGCACCGAGGATCAGGATACCTGCGTTGGGCAGGGTGTTTTTGATTTGACGGATGTAATTGCGCCATGTCCGCTCGGTAGAAGAAATATCGAGGTTGCCGGAAAAGGCTTCATTGGTACCGTAGGCAAGAATGATTAAATCGGCTTTGGTTTGTGCCAAATCTTCCCACATACCCGGCCGCCATTTTGACCATTGGGATAACTGTGCGCCGTTGATGCCCATGGCGGAAACGGTTACGCCGCGTCCGGGGCGTTCGATGTTAATGAAACCGATTTGCCAAGGCATGCTGCTGCTGAGGGTCATCGGCAGGGAGGCATTGGTACGCACCAGTTGCCAACCGTTTTGTGTGGCAGGGATTTCTCGGCCGTTGACGGTCAGGGTTTGTTCGGACCAAACTGGTTTGCCGAAGATGGAGATTTGTTGCATATCCATGCTGCCGTCGGCTGCGCTTAAGGTAACGCTGCCGCCATCGGCGCGTGCTTCAATCCCGCCGAAAGAAAAATCGCTGTGTGATTTGCGGCTGCTGATGGTGTTCCAACCGCTGCCGCTGTAACGGACGGTTGCCATGCGCTGGCCTTTGACGGTATTAGGATAAACCCAACCGATACCGCCGTTGCCCCATTGTTGTTGCAAACGGCGACGCAGGCGGTCGGTGAAATAGTCGCCGGCGGTGTGGGAGTCGCCGACTTGGATAATGCGGAATTTGCCGTCTGAAGTATGGTTGAGCTGTTGCAGTTTGTTCAGCCAGGCAGGACGGTTGGAGCCGTAGTTGCTTAACAGGCCGTCATTGGTTGCGCAGGCGGTAATAGGGAGTGCGAGAAGCGTGAGGAGTAAGGTTTTATTAAATTTCATGGTTGTATATCGTGTGTAAAATTAATTTTTTCCATAATTTTTCCGGCCAGTAGTTTTTGGCCTTCTGCGGAAAAGTGAATGCCGTCCTTGCTGCGGTAACGGATGATTTTTCCATCTACTTTGACAGAGTCGGCATATTCTTCTGCGCCATTGCTCAACAGTTTGTCGGTCGGCAGCCAAATGGCTTGAGGCGACACCGTACCCGACAGGATTTTGTCGAGGTAGCGCATCTGTTCGTTGAGCTTGGCTTTTTTCATGTAAGGAATGCCCAGCCAAATGACTTGGACATCATGTGCGGAGGCTGCATCAAGAATACGGCGGACGCGGTTGAGGTATTCTGCCTCCCATTCGGGGGAGGCGAACTTCAGGTATTTTTTACCCATCGGGAAATCCCAAGGGTCGTTAGGGCCTAAGAATACAACCAAAACGCGGATGTCGGGTTCTTTTTGCAAAGTTTGTTCGATGGTTTTCGGCCAGTCGAAGAAGTTGGGGTAGGACAAACCGGTGCTTTGTTTGCTGAGGTTGACCGATTGTACGCCATATTCTTGCTTGAGGTGCTTTTGTACGAAAGGTGCAACGCCCTGCATCAGCGAGTCGCCGGCAAAGAAAACTTTATTGCCTTTTTTCAACACGACCTGCGTTGCCGACTGATCAGCCTGATTGCTTGGCTCGCTGGCGGCGGTATCCGTATTGTTAGCCGCATCGGAAGCAGCAGAGTCTTTTTGATTGTCCGATACTTCAATGTTTTCCGTATTTTCAGACGGCCTTGTTGTTTCAATGCCAGAGTCTTCCGAAGCTAAAGCGTCTTCTGTTTCCAGCGAGGCTTTCAGGCCGTCTGAAAATTCGTAGGCTTTTTGTTGCCAATCCGCACCGATACGCCACCAAGCATATTCGGATAAAGGCTCAAGCGGACTGTTTTCATGATAGGTCTGCTGCCAATAGGCATTGATGGAGTTTTGGGCAAACCACGTCAGTGCAACCGCACTGAGCAGAATCGAAACAAACAGGGAGATAAAGCGTTTCATGTTCTGCTCCTTAGAAGTTGGCATAAATAAAGCCGGGAATGCCGGACGGGGCGAAGACGATAATCAGTGCGAGGATAAGCGTGATGGGGATAAACCACAGCCATGCAGGCAGTTTGTCCAAGCCTTTTATCGATGCTTCAAATAAGCGGAGTAAATACGGGTATAGCAAAAGCATCATCGCAAATGCACCCAGCAACATGAGGTCGGTCGGCAGAGGCGCGTTCCAACCTTTATCATTGGCAAATAAGGCGCTGAACAGCATTTCCGTATCGGCAAGCGTTGCGCTGTTGAAGACGACAAAAGCGAAACAAACGAAATGGAAGGTAAACAGCCAGGCAAGCGGTTTGCCGATTTTCAGACGGCCTAAGGCATTGCGGCCGACGATTTTATCGCCGCAGTTAAGGAACACCAACGCCGCACCGTGCAGCGCACCCCAAATCAAAAAGCTCCAGCCGTAGCCATGCCAAATGCCGGAAAGCAACATGGCAATCATCAGATTGAGCTGGGTGCGTCCGAAGCCTTTTTTGCTGCCGCCCAAAGGGATATAGATATAGTCGCGAATCCAAGTGGACAGGCTGATGTGCCATCTGTCCCAGAAGTCGCGGATGTTGATGGCGCGAAGCGGCGTGGCAAAGTTTTTCGGCAGCTGGAAGCCGAGTAGCATGGCCAAGCCGATGACCAAATCCGAGTAGCCGGAAAAGTCGAAAAAGAGTTGGAAGGTGTAGCCATAAATCGCAGACAACACGCCCCAGCCGTCGAACTGGGCCGGATTTTCAAAAACAGGTGATACCCAGCCTTCCGCCAATACGCCGGCAAGCCACCATTTTTTAGCAATGCCCAATACAATCAGGCCGACCGCCAAAGCCGGATAAATCAGCTGGCGTGCCTGTTTGGTGCGGATTTGCACCAATGCCCCCGCCTGTTCGCCATCTATACTTTTAAAAGCAGCCGCACGGATAATCGGGCCGGATGTGATGGTGGGGAAGAAGCTCAGGTGCAGTAGGAGCTCATGCCATTCAAAACGGTCTCCCTTAGGCTCGCGGTAGCAATACACCATGTAAGCCAGCGATTGGAAAGTGTAATAAGACAAGCCCAAAGGCAAAAGGATGTCGATGACGGCGCTTTGCCCCGTATATTGCTGAATAATTGGGCGGAAAAAGTCGAAATATTTGAAGAAACACAAAACAGTCAATGCCGCCGAAATACCGCAACCCAGCCAAAATTTGCGGATATTCTCGTTTTCAGAAAACATCAGCACGCTGATCAGGTAAACCACAGACGAGTAAACCAAAATCAGCGCGGCAAAAATAGGGTCGATACGGTAAAGCCAGCCTAGCCCGGCAACCAAAAGTAAAACGTTTTGAACTTGCGGCAAACGTGCAAATGCCCAGTACACTGGCAAAAATACGATAAAGAATACCGCAAACTCAATAGACAGCAACGGCATGACAATTCCTTGATGTGTTTAAACTTTCAAACTTTTCGATTGATTGTTATTTTTTGGCGTTAAGTTTGGCGCGGACGACTTCGACTACCGCAGGTAAAATCGAAATCACGATGATTGCCGCCATAACTAAGCCCAGATTGTTTTTGACGACGGGGATATTGGCGAAGAAGTAGCCTGCATAGGAAAACGACAATACCCACAACATCGCGCCGATAATGTTGTAACGGATAAACGTGCCATAGTGCATATCGCCCATGCCTGCGACAAATGGCGCAAACGTCCGCACAATCGGCACAAAGCGCGCAATGATGATGGTTTTGCCGCCGTGTTTTTCATAGAACGCATGGGTTTTTTCCAAATACGAACGGCGGAAAATTTTGGAATCAGGATTGGCAAACAGTTTTTGTCCAAAATATTTGCCAATCATAAAGTTGGCCGCATCGCCTAGAATGGCGGCCGCTAAGAGCAGCAATACCATGACGTGGATGTTCATGCCGCCGATGGCCGCAATACCGCCTGCAGCAAACAGCAGTGAGTCGCCGGGTAAAAATGGTGTTACGACCAAACCGGTTTCGCAGAAAATCACAACAAACAAAATCGCGTAAATCCACGGGCCGTATTGGGCGGAGAGGTGGACAAGGTGTTGGTCGATATGGAGGATGAAATCAATAAGGATAGAAATCACTAGGGTTCCCCAAATAAAAAGGCCGTCTGAAAAAGAACAGACAAATGTTTCGGCGAGAAGTTCGACATTGTAAAACCAAAGCGGAATAAAACCAATGCCGTAAGCGCGTCAAGATATGTTTAGAAGTGCAGATATGTTGCAGGTATAGGCTTCAGACGGCCTTTATCCTTGATGGTGGACGGCAAAACAACGTAAAATAAAGCCGATTTCAACCTAACCGGTGCGCCTTTGTGAACCAGCTCATCTTCGATTTTGCCAGCCATGATTATCCCGGCTTCGACAAATTTCTGGGAACAGAAAATGCCGAGCTGGTGTATGTGTTGCAGCACAAACATGGGCAGTTTATCTATGTGTGGGGCGAAGAGGGCGCAGGCAAAAGCCATCTCTTGCAGGCATGGGTCGCACAGGCGCTCGATGCCGGACGAAATGCCCTCTATATTGATGCCGCCGCCACGCCGCTGACAGAAGCCGCGTTGGATGCAGAATATCTCGCCATTGACCAAATCGAAAAGCTCAATAATGAAGAACAGGCTTTACTGTTTGCCATCTTCAACCGCTTCCGCAACAGCGGCAAAGGCTTTTTGCTTTTGAGTTCCGAATATACGCCGCAACAGCTCGTTATCCGCGAAGACCTGCGCACACGCATGGCGTATTGCTTGGTTTACGAAGTCAAACCGCTGACCGACCGGGAAAAAATCAATGCGCTCGTCAGCATGGCGGCCGCCCGTCAGGTAACCATCGATCCGGAAATCTTCGAATACCTGCTGAACCATTGGCGGCGCGATATGGACAGTCTGATGCAAATGCTCGATACCCTTGACAACTACGCCGTTATGATGGGCAAGCGTATTACTTTGCCGCTTTTGCGCCAGCTTTTAAAACAACAGGAAACCCAATGAAAAACCTTGCCATTTTCGACCTCGACAACACCTTAATCAATACCGATTCGGATCACTCCTGGCCGCAATACCTGATTAAAAAAGGCATAGTCGATGCGGCTGAAACCGAGGCGCAAAATGAAAAGTTCTACCAAGACTATCAAAACGGTTGTCTTGATATCGATGCCTTCCTCAAATTCCATCTCGCGCCTTTAGCCCGTTTCAGCAAGGAGGAATTGGCTGAGTTTCATCGCGAGTTTATGGCCGAATATATTGTTCCGCATATTTCTCCGATGCAGCGTATGCTGGTGCAAAGCCATCAAATGGCGGGCGACGAAATGCTGGTTATTTCTTCGACCAACGAATTCATCATTACCCCAATCTGCCATCTTTTTGGTATTCACAACATTATCGGCACACAGCTTGAAACCGGCGAAGACGGCCGATATACCGGCAACTATGTCGGTATGCCCAGCCTGAAAGAAGGCAAAATTACCCGATTGAACCAATGGCTTGCCGAGCGAGGCGAGACCTTTGAAAGCTACGGTAAGGTTTATTTTTACAGCGACTCCAAAAACGACTTGCCGCTGCTTCGTATCGTGGATGAACCTGTCGCCGTCAATCCGGATGCCGAGCTGGAAAAAGAAGCCAAAGCAAAAGGTTGGCCGATTTTGAATTTCAAATAACGACGAATCAGGCCGTCTGAAATATTTAACCTAACCACAACCCTAATAAGGACTAAAACATGAAAACGACTAAACTCCTCGCCTCAGCCCTGTTGTTTGCCGCTGTATTCGGTACAGCACAAGCAGCCGATACCGAAACTCTGGAAGCCATGAAAGCGCAAAACGGCAGCGTTAAAACCGTTTTGATGGATGTCTTCACAACTCCTGCCGGCAATGTTGACCGCGTGAATATCATTCAATCCAGCGGCAATCCTGAAATGGACGAACGCGCAGTGAAAAGCGTTTCCAAATATCCTTATCCGAAACGTAAAACTGCATCTAAATACCAACATACCGTTACTTTTGAGACCAATGTTGAAGTAATCAACAACTGACTTGGAATGGAGACATTAGATGTTATCTGAAGAAAAGGAGGATCTTATTGAAGGGTTAATTGATGAAATTAAAAATATGCGTGGTGATCCCTTAGAATATACGGGTAACAAGCTTGTTATCAGTCGTGGAAATTCAAAAGCAAAGTTGTTAATTATCGGTGAAGCTCCTGGACCAATAGAAAACGAAGAGGGAGAACCTTTTAGAGGTCCTGCTGGTATTCTGCTAGACGAGATGTTGGAGAGTGAGAAATTTAAACTAGACCAGGATATATATATTATTAACGCGGTGTTTCGCATGCCACCAGGTAAAAATGGAAAAAAGTTCGGTCGGCCAAGTACTAAAGTGATTGAATATTACCGCCCGTATATTTTGAAGTTCATTAGACTGATAGAACCAAAGATAATAGTTTTGCTTGGTAATTCTGCATGCAAATCAGTATTGGATAAAGTTGGAATTACTAAGTTGAGAGGTGAGTGGAAATGTGAGAAAGATATTTGCCATTTTATTATGCCGACCTATCATCCTTCGTATGTGCGGATGAAAAAGAATCAATATCTGAATCTGGTAAAAAATGATATCAAAATGATTCGCAAGAAGTTTGATGAACCTACTATGTAAAAGAGTCTAATGCAAGTTATACTGTTTTTGTAGTTCATATTGCTTGATAATGATTGGTTGTAGTCGAATAAATATTGGTTGTTATTAAATTGAATGATGAGATAATGTGGAGTACACTTCTATTTGGAAGGCGTTTTGATTGGGAAATTCCCTGTCAAAACGCCGTTTTATTCTTTAAACAAGTATAACCAAAATTGCCGTAAAACCACACGCTCCGGTGTTATACTGAAACAAATAAACCGCTTCATCACACATCATGTCTCCCCGTCCAGTTACCATTACTTCCTACAATATGCACAAAGGCATGTCTGCGCTCAACCGCAAAGTGCAGGTCAACCGCATGGCTGACGCGCTGGGTGCATTGGGTTCGGACGTTTTGTTTTTACAAGAAGTCCAAGGACAACATCTCAACAGAAGCCGCCGTACCGACTTTCCCGATGCGCCGCATTACGACATCATCGGCGACAGCCTCGATTATCATCGCAGCTACGGCAAAAATGCCGTCTATCCCAAACGACACCACGGCAACGCCATTCTCAGCCGCCTACCGCTGAAAACGGAAAACAACCTCAACATCAGCGTCAATAAACTCGAACAGCGCGGCCTGTTGCATTGCGAAGTCGTGCCCGAAGGTTGGGAAGATCCGCTGGTGTGTCTGTGCGTCCACCTCAATCTGCGCGAGCCTGACCGCCTTAAACAATACCGCGCCATCAGCAACTATGTTGACCGCCATATCAACTCTGACAGCCCCTTGATTATCGCCGGTGATTTCAATGACTGGCGGCAGAAATCAGCCCATGAGCTGGGCAGGGCATTAGATTTGAACGAAGTATTTGTCGATAATACAGGCAAACGCCCCAAAACCTTCCCTTCGCGCCTGCCCATCCTCAGTCTCGACCGCATTTACACGCGCAATCTTGATGTCATCGATTCTGAAATCCACAACAGTAAAGACTGGCAGTATTTATCAGATCATCTTCCATTGAGTGTAACGGTTAGACCGCATCGTAAAATGAATATGAAATCCGATAGAAAAATGTAAGGCTGAAATCTTTTTTAAAGCAAAGCACTATTGGCAATGTATCGAAAGAAAAAGTTTTTTCACTCAGATATTTGAGACAAAAACAGGCCGTCTGAAAAGTTTCAGACGATCTGTTTAAGTTTATAAAAAAGCGCAAACCTTTTTAAATCAAAAGTTTGCGCTTTAAATCTGGTGGAGGCGGGGGGAATCGAACCCCCGTCCGAAAGTCCTCTACAGAGCGTTCTACATACTTAGTTGTGTCTATTTAGAATCTCGTTCCCATCATGCCGACCAACAGGCCTTCAGAGAACCAGTTACCTTAAATCTCGTTTCCTGCCAAGTAACCCGACAGAAAACCAGTCAATGTAGAATGACGTTGCGGTAGCTTGCGCTACACAGCCCATTGACCAACTGCTGCAACGGCAGGCCTTAAGCGGCCAGTGCGTAAGTTTCGTCGTTTGCGACTATTTTGATTCAGTGTTTAACGGGAAATCTGAGACCCCGGTATGCCCGCATCTGCTTTGCAACCCCCGTCGAAACCAAGATCGCCCCCAGATAGGAAAAGTTGATTATACGCATGTCAACAGGCTTTGCCAAGTTGCTGTTTGATTAAAAAGGCCGTCTGAACAGCGGTTTGCTTTTTCAGACGGCCTCTTTGTTTAGGTTTATTGATGGTAGTTTTGCAAGAAGCGTTTGAGTTTGTCCATGGCTTCTTCGATTTGATGAACGGGCGGCAGGGTAACGATACGGAAGTGGTCGGGGCGTATCCAGTTAAAGCCTGTGCCTTGTACGAACAAGACTTTTTCACGCACGAGTAAGTCGTAGATGAATTTCATGTCGTCATGAATGCCGTACATTTCGGTATCGATTTTGGGGAACATATACAATGCGCCCATGGGTTTGACGCAGGATATGCCCGGAATCTGGTTGACCAGTTCCCATGCTTTGTTGCGTTGCTCGAGCAGGCGGCCGCCGGGGAGGAGGAATTCGTTGATGCTTTGGTATCCGCCCAAGGCCGTCTGAATGGCGTGTTGCATGGGTGTGGTGGCACAAAGGCGCATAGACGAGAGCATGTCGAGGCCTTCGATATAGCCCTTGGCATGATGTTTCGGGCCGTTGAGTACCATCCAGCCTTGGCGGAAACCGGCCACGCGGTAGGCTTTGGAGAGGCCGTTAAACGTAATGGTCAGTAAGTCGGGGGCGAGGGCGGCAATGTGATGGTGTACGGCACCATCGTAAAGAATTTTGTCGTAAATTTCGTCGGCGAAAATAATCAGGCCGTGTTTGCGCGCTAATTCGGCGATTTCGAGCAGGATTTCTTTGCTGTACACCGCGCCGGTAGGGTTGTTGGGATTGATGATGACGATGGCTTTGGTTTTCGGTGTAATTTTGGCTTCTATATCGGCCAGGTTGGGGAACCAGTTGTTTTCTTCGTCGCATAGATAATGGCGGACGGTACCGCCTGCCAGTGTCGCGGCGGCGGTCCACAAAGGATAGTCTGGTGCAGGAATCAGGATTTCGTCGCCGTCGTTGAGCAGCGCCTGCATGGACATGGTAATCAATTCGGAGACGCCGTTGCCGATGTAAACATCGTTGACGGTAACGTCGAGCAGTCCTTTGGTTTGGTAATAGTGAACGATGGCTTTGCGTGCGGAGTAAAGGCCTTTGGAGTCGCAATAGCCTTGTGAAGTCGGCAGGTTGCGGATGACGTCAACCAAGATTTCATCAGGCGCTTCAAAGCCGAACGGAGCCGGATTGCCGATATTGAGTTTGAGGATTTTGTTGCCTTCTTCTTCCAGTTGCAGGGCTTTTTTGTGAACTGGGCCGCGAATATCGTAGCAAACGTGATCCAGTTTGGATGATTTAGGGAATTTCTCCATGATGTGTGTTCCGTAAAATTGTTAACAATGGGATAAATGTACTCTTTTTGTGGGTAAATTAAAAGAGCTTCAGACGGCCAAGGCTTACTTATTGCGCGCTTCGGAACGGCGAACCGTCACGCTTTTGCCGCCTATGCCCCAGTTGTCCATATCGATTTCGTCGATGACGACGACGGTCGTCTCAGGGTTTTTGTTGAGAACGCGAGTGAGTAATTCGGTGACGCCTCGGATTAATTCGGCTTTTTGCTCTGCATTCGGGGCTTCGCTGCCGCCGGTTACTTTGATGTTGACATAGGGCATAGCTTTTTCCTTTTAAAATAGCGTTCACATGTTATCTTATTTTTATCAGGCCGTCTGAAATTTGATTGCAGGATTTTTCATTGCTCATGACTGCTTTTACAAAGAATTAAGTTTTTTGGAATAGATTGTTTTTACAATGCGGTTTTATTTTGGATGGATATCGTCATGAACCGTTTTCTTCAGACTTTGATTGTGGCCGCACCGATGGTAATTGCCGCGCCTTATGTGGCGGCGGAAACGCATCCGGCGCAAAAACAGATGCAGCAGAACATTGATGCCGTGTTGAAAATTGCACGTAACACGTCTTTGACAGAGGCGCAACGTGTGAAACAGGTTGAGCAGTATGCCAACCGTTATCTGGATTATGAGCGTATTTCGGCTTTGGCGGTTGGTGCGCCATGGCGTGAATTTTCTGCTAAACAGAAAACCGATTTTATCCGTGCATTCAAAGACATGGTCATTGCGATGTACTCGCATTCCGCGTTAATTGGCGCGGCAGATGCGAATGTGCGCCTGTTGCCGAAGATGACGGAAAACGGCAATAAGTTTGACGTTTTCTCAGAAATTCAGACCAAAAAAGGCACTAAGTATGAAGTGGCCTACCAGCTTTACCAAAGTGGCGGTGCGTATAAGATTTACAACATCCGCGTGGACGGTACCAGCTTGGTAACGGTATACCGCAACCAATTTGGCGAGCTGATTAAGAGCAAAGGCATTGACGGTACGATTGCGACTGTTGCAGCCAAGGGCTTGAAGAAACAATAAGGTAGATTGATAAAAAGGCCGTTTGAATGTTCAGACGGCCTTTTTGTGTTACGGGCTGATTAAGCACGTTTGCGGAATTCGCCGGTACGGGTATCGATTTCGACTTTGTCGCCGTTTTCGATGTAAGACATCACTTGGATTTCGGTGCCGCCAACCAGACGTGCGGTTTTCATTACTTTACCGGAGGTATCGCCTTTAACGGCAGGCTCGGTGTATTCAACTTCGCGAACGATGATGGTAGGCAATTCTACGGAGATTGGGTTGCCTTCGTAGAAAGTGACTTCACATACGTCTTCCATGCCGTCAACGATGAATTTCAACGCGTCGCCGATGTTGTCGGCTTCGATTTCGTATTGGTTGAATTCTTCGTCCATGAAGACGTACATTGGGTCGGCAAAGTAGCTGTAAGTACAGTTTTTGCGGGCCAAGATTACGACGTCGAATTTGTCGTCGGCTTTGTAAATGCTTTCAGAAGCGGCACCGGTCAGCAGGTTTTTCAGTTTCATGCTGACTTTGGCGGAAGAGCGACCACCTTTGATATATTCGGTTTTTTGAACAACCATAGGGTCGTTGCCAACCATGAATACGTTGCCGGCGCGCAGTTCTTGTGCTGTTTTCATTGTAGTTTTCCAATCAAATCGGTTGTAATAAAACGCGCTATTTTAGCGTATTTTTTTGTGCTTTGAAATAAAGGCGGCAAGTTTTTCAACGGCACTTTTTTGAGCAAAAAGTCCGTCCCGCCATTTTGCCGCGCTTTGCCGCCATTCGTTTTGATGTGCCGTCAGGGTTTGCCATGCCTGCAGGCGTTGGCTGTCGCTGAGTGCTTCGCCGTTGTTGAGTTCGTCGGAAAGGCGACGGTGTGCCGTGGCGACAACATCCGGATAAACCTGATGCGCTTTGTCCCAAAACGCGTGCAGCTTGTCGAGATGGATATTTTCTTCTTGCGGGTAGATGTGCCAAAAGAAAGGCTTTCCGGCGAGCTGGGCGCGAACAAAGCTGTCTTCACCGCGTATGACAGCGCCGTCGGCAAGGTTGAGCAGTTTGTCGAAATCCTGTTGGGGGACAAAAGGGATTTTGATCAGGGTAATGTGTTCGCTCTGATACATATCGCCGTCTTCAAGCAGGGCATTTTGCGGCACTAGGCCGCTGTTTTTCAGGCTGGCGATGATTTGTGTACCTGCAAATAGCAAGGTAATGGGTTGGCAGGCCTGTTGCCACATGGTCAGCCATTTTGCCCAAATATCGCTTTGATAGCCGAAAAGTAGCCATTCGGGCGCATTTTTTGCGGGAAGTTTGAGTTGTCGGCGTAAGGCTTCCGTATCAAATCCGGCAGATTCGGCGTAATCGCATTCGCGCAGCAGGCCGCCGCTTTTTTCGCTGAAACCCATAAACCAAAAGTATTTCTGTATGCCGCCGGCTTGGGGCGAGGGCATTAAGTGCAGCCTCTCGTTGCTGTCTTCCGCGCTGAGGTATTCCCAATTGAGCCAAAGCAGTCGGTGTCGGCGGATGATGGATTGAACGTTGTCGGGCAGTTCGCAGGCGAAGGTTTCGATGACGATGTCGGGGGTAGGGACTGTATCGGTATCTTCGGCATGATCGGCTTGCCAAGCGTGAATGCCGATGCCTTGATGGATATTGGGAATCGAGGCTAAGTCAGGACAGAGTGCCTGAAGGGACGGAAAGTCGTCTGTCCACAAATGCACTTGCCAGCCGAGTTCGCGTTGCAAAACACGCGCCAGCCGCCATGAAACGCCGATGTCGCCGAAGTTGTCGATGACGTTGCAGAAAATCCAGCAGGTATAAGGTGGGGTGGTGTTCATGGAAAAATATGCCCAAGGCCGTCTGAAAATATCAGAATGCGCCGAAATAATGGAACAAATAAACAATCAGCAAAATAATCGGGATAAACATCCAAATGCTTTGCCGTTTCAATTCAGGCTCTTGTTTGAGGTGGTGTTTGATGACGTCAACGAGGACGAACTTGAATAGGAACGTGGCTTCGCAAGCAAGGATGATGCCGTTGATGAGGTGTTGCGTTTTGTCTTCGGGCGGGTTGAGGGCAAACCACAAAAGGGTGGCGAGCGGAATCAGGCAGATGATGAGCCAGCGCAGAAGGATGGGTTTGGACATGGTGTGCGTGCAAGAAATAAAAAGGGCATTATACCCTGTCGTCTTTCAGACAAGTGCAAATCAGGCTATCATTCGTTTTATTTGAAGCGAACATTTATCCCTATGCAAACCCAAGCCATCATCCGCCATATTGTTCAATGGCTCAAAGATTACGCCGAGCAGGCGCGTGCCAAAGGTTTTGTCGTCGGCGTATCCGGCGGCATCGATTCTGCCGTGGTTTCCACACTTGCCGCGCAAACCGGTTTGTCGGTTTTGTTGTTGGAAATGCCGATTCGTCAGAAATCCGACCAAGTCAACCGCGCGCAAGAACACATGGGCCGTCTGAAACAGCGTTATCCGAATGTAAAAGCGCAAAGCGTTGATTTGACCCAAACTTTTGATACTTTTGCCGATACCGTTGACGTCAGTGAAACCGAATTTCCCAACAAACAGCTGGCACTTGCCAATGCACGCAGCCGCCTGCGCATGACGACGCTTTATTATTACGGCCAGCTGCATGGTTTGCTGGTGGCGGGGACAGGCAACAAAATTGAAGATTTCGGCGTCGGTTTCTTCACCAAATACGGCGACGGCGGCGTGGACATCAGCCCGATTGCCGATTTGACCAAAACTCAAGTGTACGCGCTAGCAGCCGAACTGGACGTATCGGAAGACATTCAAAAAGCCGTACCGACGGACGGACTTTGGGATACCGAACGTACCGATGAAGAACAAATGGGCGCATCTTATCCTGAACTCGAATGGGCGATGAGCGTGTATAGCAGCCACAAGCCTGAAGATTTTGAAGGCAGACAGCGCGAAGTTTTGGCAATCTATACCCGATTGCACAAAGCCATGCAGCACAAAGTCAATCCGATTCCGGTTTGCAAGATTCCGGAAGAATTGTTTTAAGTTTGAATATCAAAAGGCCGTCTGAAAACGCTGGATTAAGGTTTTCAGACGGCCTTTTATATTTTATTTCAATAAGAATTGGGAATATGCTTGAAAAACAGCATCATCAAATACCAAAACAGCGTAGCCGCCGCCGCGCCCAGCAATACCCACGCGCTGATTTTGGCGATTTCCCGAATGGTGCGCTTTTGTTGGCGGCTGAACAAACGGTTCACAATCAATGCAGCGATGGCGCAAAAGAAAAAAAATCGCAAAAGCCTGCCTATCATTCCACATTCTCCCAAAAATATTGCCTTTAATCAGGGCAGGCCGTCTGAAGCCTCATGCACAAAACAAAAACGAAACGTTATAATACCCCTTTTGCCGCTTCACTTGGAAATTACAAATGACAACAAATGCCTCAGTGGGCATTGTAACGCCCCAGAAAATCCCGTTTGACACACCGCTTGCTCTGGAAAACGGCAAAACCTTACCTCGTTTCGACCTGATGATTGAAACCTACGGCACACTCAATGCCGACAAAAGCAATGCCGTCCTTATCTGCCACGCCCTGTCAGGCAATCATCACGTTGCCGGCAAGCACAGTGCGGAGGATAAATACGCCGGCTGGTGGGACAATATGGTCGGCCCCGGCAAACCCATCGATACCGAACACTTTTTTGTGGTCGGTTTGAACAACTTGGGCGGCTGCGACGGCAGTACCGGCCCTTTGTCCGAAAATCCTGAAACCGGCCACGAATATGGCGCGGATTTTCCGGTTGTAACCGTCAAAGACTGGGTGAAGTCCCAATCCATGCTTGCCGATTATCTCGGTATTCAAAAGTGGGCGGCCATTGTCGGCGGCAGCTTGGGCGGCATGCAGGCATTGCAATGGACGATTTCTTTGCCTGAACGCGTTGCCCACGCGCTCGTTATCGCTTCTGCGCCTAAACTTTCCACTCAAAACATCGCGTTTAACGATGTTGCCCGTCAGGCGATTTTGACCGATCCCGATTTCCATGAAGGCAATTACCGCAGCCATCATACCGTTCCTTCACGCGGTTTGCGTATCGCGCGCATGATGGGACACATTACCTATCTTGCCGAAGACGGCTTGGGTAAAAAATTCGGCCGCGATTTAAAATCAGACGGTTATCAGTATGGTTACGGCGTTGAGTTTGAAGTGGAATCTTATCTTCGCTATCAAGGCGACAAGTTTGTTGGTCGCTTTGATGCCAACACTTATCTTCTGATGACCAAGGCACTCGACTATTTTGACCCGGCCGCCGATTACGGCCACAACCTCACGCGCGCTGTGGAGAATGTACAGGCCAAATTCTTCGTTGCCAGCTTCAGCACCGACTGGCGCTTCTCGCCACAACGTTCGCATGAATTGGTCAAGGCATTAATCGCCGCGCAAAAATCCGTGCAATACATTGAAGTCAAATCCAATCACGGCCACGATGCCTTCTTGATGGAAGACGAAGCCTATATCCGCGCGGTTGCCGCTTATATGAACAACGTTTACAAGGACTGCCAAAAATGAATCTGCGCGACGATTTGCAACTCATTTACGATTGGATACCCGAAGGCAGCCGCGTACTTGATTTAGGCTGCGGCGACGGCGAGCTGTTGGCTGCGTTGGTGGAACATAAAAATTGCACCGGCTACGGCGTTGAAATAGATACCGACAGCGTGATTGCCGCCATATCCCGTGGCGTGAATGTCATTCAGGCCGACTTGGAAGAAGGTTTGGTGGCTTTTGGCGATCAAAGTTTTGATGTGATTGTCTTGAGCCAAACCATTCAGGCGATGCAGAACACGGAAAAAATCCTGCGCTGCCTGATGCGCGTGGCCAAGCAGGCTATTGTCAGCTTCCCTAATTTCGGCTACTGGCGCAACCGTTTTCAAATCGCCGTTGGCGGCCATATGCCGGTTTCCGAGCGGATGCCGTATCATTGGTACGATACGCCCAATATCCATTGGTGTACCCTCAAAGACTTCGATTTATTGTGTGCCAAAAATAAAATCCGTGTGCTTGAGCGTGCGGTCATGACGGGCAACCGACAGGTCAAACATCTGCCGAATTTATTGGGCAGTCTGGCGTTTTATCGCGTAGGTTGATTGCGGTCATAGATAAAGGCCGTCTGAACAGGTAATCACGAAAGCATGGCTTTTGAGATACCTGTTCAGACGGCCTTTTATTGTTCAAGCCGGTTTAAGCCTGTTTCAATTTTTCCAACAAGGCCAAACTGCCGGCATCGACCAGACGGTAGGTTTCGTCAAAGTCGCCTGTGTACCACGGATCGGGAACGTGGTTGTAACCTGAATCGGGGATAAGGTCGGTCAGTTTGAAGATTTTGCCGGGGTGGAAACCGAGCTGCTTTTCAGTTTCTCTGAGGTTGTTGTCGTCCATCACGATGATGTAGTCGAAATGCTCGGCATCGCTGGGTTTGATTTTGCTGCTGGTAAAGCCTGACGGGTCGATGCCGTGTTGCTTGAGCGCGCGGCGCGTGCCTTCGTGCATGTCTTCTCCGTCGTGCCAACCTGATGTGCCTGCGCTGGCAGTAATGACGGCATTGCCCATGCCTGCTTCGCGGGCGCGGTGGCGCAGGACGTATTCGGCCATGGGGGAGCGGCAGATGTTGCCGAGGCAGACGAAAAGGATTTTGTGGGTTTTCATATGCGTGAAAATGAGCGGTAAGGTTTGAAAATCAATGCAACACGCTAAACCGTTTTCAGACGGACTTGGCGTGTTGCATTTTCAATTTAGTTTACATTGCTGAAGAAAGGATTATGACCTTCCAGTTTCAACGCTTGGGCATAAGTAGGGATGTTCTCGTTTTCGCCCAATGGGTTGTGCAGCAGATAGAGGTGCTCGATTCGGCATTCTGCCATCAGGTCGAGGAAGTTTTGCTGAACGATGGCGATATTGTCGGTTGAAGCCAGCTCCCAAGTGAAGGTCTGTGGAACAATTTCAAACGCGCTGTCTGTCGCGTTGAAGCTGAACTGGAGCTTGCCGTCCGCTTTCGCTGCGGCAACAACGCCGACGCGCGGGCTTTGCATACGGATGGCGCGGATAGCGTTGGTGGCAAAAACGTCCATGGCCATGCGTTGGCGGGTGTGGCTGCCGTCGGTCAGTGCGTCAAGCGGCGTATTGGGCGAGAGCGGGTTGGTAAAGAGGGTAACGCCGTCGAGGGCGAGATGCTCTTGCCAAACCTGCATCAATGGCAGGCCTGCCTGTTGCAGGTTAAGGCCCAAGGCAGTCTGAATGTCTTTATTGCCGTAGCCCAGCGCGTAAACAACATGGACGGATTGACCTTCGGGCAGCGTCAATGGTTTGTATTCGAATTTTTGCAGGAATGCGCCTGCCGCTTCATCGTTTTGCTTGGCTTGGAACCATTCGCCCGGGGTAACGCTGCTCAAGTCGGTAGATTGGACGAGGTAAGGCAGCCATTGCGTGTTTTGCGTGAGGGCACGCAGGTTGGGGTAGTTTTGCAGGCAGGCGAAGAGGGCTTCGGTAGGCAGCGTGAGCGGCAGGGTTTGTTCTTTTTTGCAACCGGCGACCAAAACGACAGGCAGGGCAAACCATTGGGCTTCGTTATCGTTTTCTGCCTTCAGGACTTCGCCCACGCTTTGAATCAGGCTGGTGTAAGTGCCGACATCGGGCGCCATGGTCATCGCCAATGAAAGGTTGATGTAATGGTTTTGGCTGAGCATGGTGCGGATTTCGGTTTGCAGTTGGCCGGCCGAAAGCTTGCGTGATGCGGAGGAGGAGTTGTGCGCCAGCTGATAGGCATTGAGCAGAAGGTAGTTTTTGATAGGGCTCTGCGGATAAGGGCGGGTATCTGGAAGAACAAAGGTTTTCATGACAGTTTGAAGTGTTGTGTTGTAATTGTGGCGATTATAGCAATTTAGTCAGTCGGTGTGCTTGTTAATACATGAAATTCAAATGACGGCAGGGTGTGTGCTTCATTTTTATGCAGTTTCAGTGTCGGTATTTTGAGGCTGAAGAGGATGGTGCCCGATGTGTTATAATCCATGACCAAACATAATTCAGAAAGGAACAATATCATGCGCTTGCTTCATACTATGCTGCGTGTCGGCAATCTCGAACGCTCTTTGAATTTCTATCAAAACGTATTGAATATGCAACTGCTGCGCCGCCGCGATTATCCTGAAGGCCGTTTTACTTTGGCTTTTGTTGGTTATGGTGATGAGGCGGACCATACTGTTTTGGAACTGACCCACAACTGGGATACCGAGTCTTATGACTTGGGCAATGCTTACGGCCATATCGCGATTGAAGTCGATGATGCTTATGCGGCGTGTGAACGTGTCAAAGAGATGGGCGGCAAAGTGGTACGCGAAGCAGGCCCGATGAAACACGGCACGACTGTGATTGCGTTTGTTGAAGATCCGGATGGCTACAAAATTGAATTTATTCAAAAGAAAAGCGGTAGCGATTCGGTGCAATATTCATCTTAAGACATAAGATAATGGAAAAGGCCGTCTGAACATTCAGACGGCCTTTTGTTTGATCAGCCCAACTGTTTTTGCTTTTCGCTCAACAGGGCGTGTACGTGAAGCGCGGTAGCGTAGCGGTCTTCTCCCGCTTCAATCGGATCGAGGAAATGCAGCTCGACCGTGCTGGAAGGTTGGCTGATGACCATGCAGATGGATTGCCAGAGGCTGATGTCGCCGTAGTAGGCAGTGTGCGGATTGGGGCTGCTGCCGTCCGGATTCGGATAGCGGCAGAGTGCAGGAATAATCGGTACGCCTGCATCATAGGCCGTCTGAAAAAAGCTGGGTTTGAACGGCAGGATTTCACGGCCTTCGGTACTGGTGCCTTCGGGGAAAATGGTAACAGTATCGCCGTTTTTCAGTGCTTCGGTCACGCCTGCGATTTTGGCGGAGTTGCCTTTGATGCCGCGGTTGCGCGAGACGTAAACCGTTTGTGCCTGCGTGGCGAGATAACCGACCACCGGCCATTTGGCCACATCGTCTTTAGCCACGAAACGGCCGGGAAATGCGCCGTTGACCGCCATAATGTCTAACCATGAAATATGGTTGCTGATAAGCATTTGGCCGCGGCCTTCTTGCGGCGGCGTGCCGAAAGTTTGCAGTTTCATGCCGCAGGAAGCGAGCACGCGCAGCGACCATAATTGAATCGCGCGCAGTTTGCGTTTGCTGCTGTAAAAGGGAAACAGAAAAAACATTTCGGCCATGCCGTACAAAAGGCAGCCGGCAATGCAGAGAAGACGGAAGATAAAACGGATTTTGGCGGTCATTGTGTGTGTTTTTTTATAAAGATTAGGCAGGCCGTCTGAAGTTTCAGACGGCCTTTTATTATGAATCGGTTTTAGGGGCAAAACGCTGCAAGTAGCGGTCGGAAAGGTGGTTGATGTCCATCATGATCAGCACATCCGCGCAGTTGAATGCTTCATCGACGCAAGGCTCGCCGCAGAACCACGCGCCTGCTTTGAGATAGCCTTTGATCAGGGCAGGTACGGGCGGATTTTCAGACGGCGTGATGCTGTCCCATTTGAGCGGGTTGAGCGGTTTGACGCGCCATTGTTCCGGAGCGAGGTATTTGTCTTTCAAAGCATGATACAGACCGGCCGCATCGTTGCCGCCGTCGCGCATTTCGATACTGCCGCAACCAATCATAAAGCGCAGGTTTTCGTCTTTCATGAATTTGACCAAACCGGTCCACAACAGCATGACCAAACCGCCGTTGCGGTAGTCCGGGTGGGTACAGGCGCGGCCGAGTTCGACGGTTTGCGGCAGGATATCTTTTAAAGGCTCAAGGTCGAATTCATGCTCGCTGTACCAGCCGCCGACTTTTTTTGCGGTTTCTTCGGTAATCAGGCGGTAACAGCCGATTACCTCGCCGGTTGCATCGTCAAACGCGAGCAGGTGGTGGCAATGCTCATCATAAGGATCGACATCGCGGCCGTCATCGCTTTCGATTTCCGCCCCCAGTTCTTGGGCAAAAACCTGATAGCGCAATCTTTGGGCGGCTTCGATTTCAGCTTGGGTTTCTGCAAGGCGTACGCTCAGGCCGATTTTGGGGCCCGTTTGATTGAAACGGCTGGGGGACATGATGTTTCCTGTTTGAAGAAAATGGCTGATTATAGCGGATATACGGACAGATTTATATTGATTTGCTTTGCGGTAGGGCAAATTATGTCGGGTTGTTGGAAAAAGGCTTCAGGCCGTCTGAATTTGGCATGCCAAGCGGTAGAAGCGTAAAATCAATGTTTTTGCCGCTTTTTTATTATGGAAACCTCTTTCCTGCTTGCCGGAAAAATTACCGAGCTGACGTTGATTGTTTTGATGGGCGTGGCCTTGGTGAAGGCAGGGCTGTTGAAATCGGAAAACAGCTATACGCTCTCGGTCATCGCGCTTTACCTGATCAGCCCGTCCGTCATGATTCATGCTTTTCAGATGGACAATATGCCGCAGATTATCGAAGGGCTGAAGCTTTCCGTCATGCTGGCAGTGTTTTTCCATGTGGTGTTGATTGTTTTGGGCAGGTTGTTTAAACACTTGTTCAAACTCGATGCGCTCGAACACGCAGCGACGGTGTACAGCAATTCGGGCAACCTGATTATCCCTTTGGTAATGTCGGTCTTTGGGCCGGAATGGGTGATTTACACCAGCGGTTTTATCATGGTGCAGACGTTTTTGTTTTGGACGCATCTGCGCCTGTTGATTTGCGGTCGAGGCAATGTGGCTTGGAAAACCATTTTTACCAATATCAACATCTTATCCATGTTGGTCGGGCTGCTGATGTTTGCCTTTCAAATCAAGCTGCCTCATATTGTCGATAATACTTTGGCGACGGTGGGCAGTATGATTGGCCCAGTTGCCATGTTGGTGGCGGGCATGCTGCTGGCCTCTTTGCCGTTGCGTTCGATTGTGTGGACACCGAGGCTTTATCTCGTTGCTTTTTTAAGGTTGATTTTGATTCCGATATTATTGCTTTTTGCCGTCAAAGTCTGTGGTTTTGCCCATCATGATGCGCATGCGGATACGGTTGTTTTGATCAGCTTTTTGGCAACGACTTCGCCTGCCGCTTCGACAGTTACCCAAATGGCGGTTGTTTACGGCAAAAATGCCCAAAAAGCCAGCGCGATTTATGGGCTGACGACCTTACTTTGTGTGGTAACTATGCCGGTGATGATTGCGTTATATCGTTGGATTATTTAAGAAAAGGGTAGGCTGTCTGAAACGTTAGCCTTATGTTTCAGGCGGCCTGTTTGTTATTTTAAATTTGAAAATAACTTTTATTATCAATTAATTAAGCAATTAAAAAACTATACAAAGCCGTTTGCAGCGTGTATCCTTATGTCTAACATTCATCCAATATCAATCTTTAAAGGAACACAGCCATGACCGACTTTACCGTTTGGGAAACCGCACCTTTCAATTCCACCATTGACCATATTTTGCAGCGTTACCACAATGTCCACCGCGCCCAGTTTGAAGAGTTGGTTCCGCTGGCGCAAAAAGTGGCGCAGGTTCATGCCGACACTTTCCCTGCCGAAGTGCCTGATTTGTTGGCCTATATGCAAAACGAGCTGTTGATGCACATGATGAAAGAGGAACGCATGTTGTTCCCGATGATTAATCAGGGTGTGGGTCGCGGCGCAGCCATGCCCATCAGCGTGATGATGCATGAACACGAAGACCACGATCAGGCCATCGCGCGCTTGGAAGAATTGACCAATAATTTTGAGCTTCCCGAAGGCGCTTGCGGCAGCTGGACCCGTTTGTACACTTTGGCCAAAGAGATGGTGGACGATTTGAAAGACCATATCCATTTGGAAAATGAGATTTTGTTCCACCGCGTTTTGGCTTCTTAAAATTTGAGCTTAATCAAGGCCGTCTGAATGTTCAGACGGCCTGTTCTTTAATCCCTTGCTAAGTTAGTATAATAGTTCTAAAATTTTAATAAAGAAACAAAATTAGGTAGTAAAGGCACACATCCGTTCTTTTGTTTACTTGAGAAGGAGTTTATGAATGAAACATTCTAAAGTTTTACTATCGGGTATTCTGTTTGTTGCTCTGACTGCGTGCGCCCAAACGATGGACGGCAGCTGGAGCGCCCTGCAGGATACGAAAACAGGCGTGCAGTCGCGACCTTATTATGAATTTGGCAATGTACTTCAGAAGATTTCTTTTAAGAAAACCGGCAATCCGGAAAATGGTCTGAAAAAGCCTGTCTTGACTGTGTATCGTCAGGGCAAGCTGTTGGGCGAAGCATATAATTTGGAAGCCTCTCATGGCAGCCCCTTGTTGCCAACCCTGTTTCTGGTAAACGGCAAGTCATTAAATGTAAATGACGGCAACGATAGAAAACAATTGGCTTCTGCGAAGAGAATCGATTTTTACGATTTCGGCCACGGCCGTATCGGCCATGCAGTCTTTACCGCGCCTAACGGCATCTGTCAGGATATGAAACACGGCAAAGGCGTTTCCTACAAGCTGGTTACCAACTATGTTAATTTTCCGGATTATCCTTCGCCTGAAAATATCTTGATTATCACTGCGCAAGGCAAATATGAGCAAGACGGGTTTATATTGGATGCTACTGAGTCAAGAGTAACCAGTGCCAATAAAGAGTTTGCCAAAAAATATGGCGAAGCCCTGAAATCTAAGAATGGCGCAGAGACCAGGCATGTGAATATGGCCAATGCAGCCAGTGCGGAAAAAGGCAGACTGTTGGCTGATTATATCTGTCAGTAATCATATTAAAGGCCGTCTGAAATTCAGACGGCCTTTTTGAATCATGAATGCATCTCTTGCTCGAACGACAGCAGAATCTGTTTTACTTCATCCGCTTCTTTGACGGCACGGATACGGTCAAACAATATCTGCGCCTGTTCAAACTCTTTTTTCATCATGCCCAGCCATTGTTTCAAACGGGCAACCGGATATTTGTTGTTGGCCTCTTTGGCAAGGCATAAGTCGAAGAACTGGACTATCCATGAGGAAACTTCGGCAAAGTCAGTGTCTTTCACTGTTTCGCCGTTTTCATATTGCTTGATTTGCCGCGCCAAGTCTGGACGGATAACCGCGCCGCGCCCGAGCATCACGCTGTCGCAGCCGCTGACGGTTTTAATGTCGAGATAGTCTTGAAGGCTGAACACATCGCCGTTGGCGGTAACGGGAATACTGACTGCATCGCGGATTTTGCGCACCCATTCCCAATGAGCCGGAGGTTCGTAGCCTTCGACCTTGGTGCGCGCGTGGACGGTTAACGCGCATGCGCCGCCGTTTTCAATCGCGGAGGCGCATTCCAATGCCAGACTTTTGTCTTCATAACCGAGCCGCATCTTGGCAGTCAGCGGAATGTGTTGCGGCAGGCGTTGGCGCAGGGTGCGGACGATGTGGTAAATCAAGTCGGGCTCTTTGAGCAAGACCGCGCCGCCTTTGTGTTTGTTGACCGTCGGCGCGGGGCAGCCGAAGTTGAGGTCGATTTTGTCCGCACCGAAGCGCACGGCTTCCAAAGCATTGACGGCCATGTTTTCCGCATCGCTGCCCAAAAGCTGGACAGTACAGGGCGTGCCGGCCGGCGTGCGGTTGGCATAGGCGATTTCGGGAACATATTTAAGCCAAGTGGCGCGTGAGTGGACCGTGTGCGTAATGCGGACAAATTCGCTGACGCATTCGTCAAATCCGCCGATACGCGTCAACAGGTTGCGCATCACATCGTCCACCAGCCCCTGCATGGGGGCAAGAATAAGCTGCATGGGTCAGGCCGTCTGAAAAAAGGAGGACATATTGTAGCGGTATATCGGTTAAAATACAGCTTCCTTTTTCAGACGGCCTTTTTATGATGCACACAATTCCGGCAACCGCCGCCATGTTGGTAAAAAATTCAGAACGTTATCTTTCAGAAGTTTTGAGTGCGCTGAAAGACTTTGACGAAGTCCTGCTGTTGGACAACGGCTCAACCGACCGTACTTTTGAAATTGCCAAGGGTTTTTCCAATGTCAGCTATTACAAGCATGACTTTATCGGGTTTGGCCCGATGAAAAATCTGGCGGCCAGACTGGCGCAAAACGATTGGATTTTCAGCATAGACAGCGATGAAGTGGCGGATGAGGCATTAATCGAATCCATTCGTGCGGCCGTTTTGGAAAATGAGAAGGAACATATTTTTTCGCTTTCCCGTCTGAACCATTACCACGGCAGACTGATTAAAGGCTGCGGCTGGTTTCCGGATATTATTCCGCGCCTTTATCATCGCAGATTTACCCGTTTTTCTGACCGTCAGGTGCATGAGTCTTTGGTGTTGCCGCAGGAAGCCAAGGTTAAACAACTCGATGGCCGTCTGAAACATTATTCTTTTGAAAACGCCGAAGGGCTGATTCAAAAAATGCAGCAATACAGCTCGCTGTATGCGGAAGAAAACCGCTTCAAGAAAGACAGTTCGCCGTTTAAGGCTTTGCTGCATGGCGGCGTATCGTTTGTGAAAAATTACCTGCTCAAGCGCGGTTTTGCCTATGGGGCGGACGGGCTGACGATTTCAGTTTCCAATGCACAAGGTTCGTATTACAAATATGTCAAACTCTACGAGCGCAATCGCACGATAACCGTCTCCCTCATCATTACCACATACAACCGCCCCGATGCTTTGGAGCTGGTGTTGAAATCGGCTTTATCGCAAACCCGTCTGCCGGATGAGATTATTGTCGCGGATGACGGCTCAAGGCAGGAAACCGCCGAAGTGGTTGATTTTATCCGCCGCAGGACAAGTATTCCCGTTAAGCATTCATGGCAGCCGGATAGAGGCTTTCGTGCCGCCGAATCGCGCAACCGTGCGCTGGCGCAGGCGAAAAGCGATTATATTGTGTTGATTGACGGCGATATGATCTTGGATCCGTCTTTTATCGCCGATCATTTGAAGATTGCCCGCAAAGGCCGTCTGATACAGGGTTCTCGCGTGATTTTGACTGAGGATAAAACGCAGGATATTTTGGACGAAGGCGATTTGCCTGCTTTGTCTATGTTCAGCTCGGGGATAGAAAAACGGCTATCAGCCCTGCGCTGTCGTTGTTTGGCCAAATTGGCAGGCCGAAAAGGCAACCGCAAACACAAAGGTATCAAAACTTGCAATATGGGCTTTTTCCGCAGCGATGCGCTTGCCGTTAACGGGTTTGACAATAGCTTTGTCGGCTGGGGCAGGGAAGACAGCGAATTTGTCGCCCGTTGCTATCATAACGGGATGAAGCGCCATAATTTGAAATTTGCCGGCATTGCGTACCACCTTTGGCACAATGAGGCGGAACGCGATTCCTTGCCGCAAAACGATGCTTTGTTGGAGGCAACCTTGTCGGAACGCAAAATCCGCTGTGTCCATGGCGTATCGGATTTTATAAAGGATGAAGAAGTAGCCGGAAAATAGCCTTATCATTTCATCTGAATCATAGAGGCCGTCTGAAAATCTTCAGACGGCCTTTTTTGTGCTTTTGATGAGTCTATTGCTTAAATGAGAATATTATTTATTTGATGTAGATCAGTATGTATAATTAGGTAAAGTATGGTTAGGGAAGAGGGTTTACTCTATAATCCAACCGTTTGTAATTTTATTTCGGCGAAGGCCGGATTTTGGGAGTTGTGATGTCAACTATGTTTTTTATCCAGTTTGCCATTGTGCTGCTGTGTATCCTGATTGGTGCGCAGGTTGGCGGTATTGGTTTGGGCGTGCTCGGCGGTATCGGCTTGGCCGTATTGTCTTTTGGTTTCCATCTTCAGCCAACCAGCCCGCCGATTGATGTGATGCTGATGATTATGGCGGTAGTGTCTGCCGCGGCGGCCATGCAGGCCAGCGGCGGTTTGGACTATATGATTAAGATTGCCACGCGCGTGTTGCACCGCAATCCGAAATACATCACCTTTATCGCGCCGGCGGTAACTTACACCTTTACCGTGTTGGCAGGTACGGGCCATGTGGCTTACTCGGTCTTACCCGTGATTGCCGAGGTCAGCCGCCGCAATGGCATCCGTCCTTCCCGTCCGTTGACAATGGCGGTTATCGCTTCCCAATTCGCGATTGTCGCCAGCCCGATTGCCGCCGCCGTTGTTGCCTGCGTCTCCATGCTTGAGCCGCAACACATCACGATGGCGGACGTGTTGAAAGTCACCGTTCCGTCCACGATTTTGGGTATCGGTTTGGCTTGCGTGTTCGTAAACAAACTGGGCAAAGAGTTGAAAGACGATCCGCATTATCAGGCTTTGCTGAAAGACCCGAACTATGTGAAAGAATACATCGATGTGGAGGAACAACAAACTGATGTTGCCATTTCGCCGAAAGCCAAATTGTCGGTCGGTATTTTCTTGACTGCGGCATTGCTGGTGGTCGTGATGGGTGCGCTGCCTGAGTTGCGTCCGGCTTTTGAACACGATGGCGCGATCAAGCCTATGGGCATGGCGCATACGATTGAAATCGTGATGTTGTCTGCTTCTGCACTGATTATCTTGGCGTGTAAACCCAATGGCGATGCGATTACCCGAGGTTCGGTATTCCATGCCGGTATGCGTGCCGTGATTGCGGTATTTGGCGTGGCTTGGTTGGGCGATACCTTGATGAACGGCCACTTAACAGAAGTAGAATCGACCGTCAGCCATTTGGTTGAGTCTGCACCATGGACCTTTGCCTTTGCCCTGTTTGTCTTATCGGTATTGGTCAACAGTCAAGGCGCGACAGTGGCGACGTTGTTCCCAATCGCCATTAAACTGGGTATTCCTGCGCCCATCATTATCGGCACATTTGTTGCGGTAAACGGTTATTTCTTTATACCAAACTACGGTCCGATTATTGCCGCTATCGACTTCGATACAACCGGCTCGACCAAAATCGGCAAATTTATCTTCAACCACAGCTTCATGATTCCGGGCCTGTTGAGCATGGCATTCAGCTTAGCCATCGGTTTGTTGTTGGTTCAGCTGTATTATTGATAGGCTGAAAAATAAAGGCCGTCTGAAATTAAATTTCAGACGGCCTTTTTGATATTGTTATTCGAGAGCTTAATTGCAGTATTTATTGACGTCGTTTTGGTATTGTTTAATCAGGCTGTCACGATTGGCCAAGCGTGCACTTTCGGCGACTTGGCGGTTGATTTTGGCGATTTTGCAGTTTTCCAGCTTGTTTTGGCGGTTTTGTTCTTCGATTTTTTTATTGCGCTCTTCAATTTGTTTGTTTTGTTCCGCAACCTGTTCGTTGGGCTGCTCGGCAACCGGCTCAGATGCCGCAACAGCGGGTGCAACGGCAGGTTTGACGTTGTGCGTGCGGATGTTGACCACGCCGGAACGCTTCGGTTGCAGACGGTTTGGCGTATCGGAATAGCTGTTGCCCGACGTGCCTTTCCAAGTGTACACCTCGGCCGCGCCGGTCAGGGCGGCGGAAGAGAGAAGGGCTGCTGTCAGACAGGTTTTGAGTACGGAAGATTTCATGGGTTTCCCTTATGTAAATGATGTTCTCATGCAGCTTATTTTACTTGAAACTGCAATGCGTTGGCATATTTTTGTACGCTAAATCAAATCATGTAAAAAAATAACGTTAAAACATGTATTGCCAATGTTAGCATCAAGCCGGTGTGATATAATGCCGTGCATCTTGCACAAACTGAAAGACCGAGCATCATGCGTATTGTAGAAAAAGCCTATACTTTCGACGACGTTTTGTTGGTTCCAGCGCACTCAAACGTGCTGCCTCGAGATGTCAAACTTCAAACCAAACTCACCCGCGATATCACGCTCAACCTCCCTCTACTTTCTGCTGCAATGGATACCGTTACCGAAGCGCGTCTGGCCATTTCTATGGCTCAAGAAGGCGGCATCGGCATTATCCATAAAAACATGACGCCGGAGTTGCAAGCGCGTGCCGTTTCCAAAGTGAAGCGCCATGAGAGCGGCGTGGTGAAAGATCCCGTTACCGTTGCGCCGACCGCATTGATCCGCGAAGTCTTGGAAATGCGCGCACAACGCAAACGCAAAATGTCCGGTCTGCCTGTTGTGGAAAACGGCAAAGTGGTCGGTATCGTGACCAACCGCGACCTGCGTTTTGAAAACCGTGTCGATCTGCCGGTTTCTGCCATCATGACCCCTCGCGACCGTTTGGTTACCGTTCCTGAAGGTACCAGCATCGATGAAGCCCGCGAAATCATGCATGCGCACAAAGTTGAGCGCGTTTTGGTGTTGAACGACCAAGACGAACTCAAAGGTCTGATTACAGTTAAAGATATTCTGAAAACAACCGAATTCCCTAATGCCAACAAAGATGCCGAAGGCCGTCTGCGCGTTGGTGCCGCGGTGGGTACCGGCGGCGATACCGAAGAGCGCGTCAAAGCATTGGTAGAAGCAGGTGTGGACGTGATTGTGGTTGATACTGCCCACGGTCATAGCCAAGGCGTTATCGATCGCGTGCGCTGGGTAAAAGAAACCTACCCACACATCCAAGTCATCGGCGGCAACATCGCGACTGCTAAAGCCGCTTTGGATTTGGTGGCCGCAGGTGCGGATGCCGTTAAAGTCGGTATCGGCCCGGGCTCGATTTGTACGACCCGTATCGTGGCAGGCGTGGGCGTGCCTCAACTGACTGCGATTCACAATGTTTCCGAAGCACTGAAAGGTACAGGCGTTCCCCTGATTGCCGACGGCGGTATCCGCTTCTCCGGCGATATTGCCAAAGCTCTGGCAGCAGGTGCATACAGCGTCATGCTCGGCGGTATGTTTGCCGGTACGGAAGAAGCACCGGGCGAAATCGAACTCTACCAAGGCCGCTCTTACAAGTCTTACCGCGGCATGGGTTCGTTGGGTGCGATGAGCCAAGGTTCTGCCGACCGCTACTTCCAAGACAAAACCGACAGCACAGACAAATATGTTCCTGAAGGCATCGAAGGCCGCGTTCCTTACAAAGGCCCGATTGTGAACATCATCCACCAGCTGACCGGCGGTCTGCGCTCCAGCATGGGTTACTTGGGTTGTGCCAATATTGCTGAAATGCACGAGAAAGCAGAATTTGTGGAAATCACTTCTGCCGGTATGAGCGAATCCCACGTTCACGACGTACAAATCACTAAAGAAGCGCCTAACTACCATCGTTAACCCACTATAAAAAGGTCGTCTGAAAATATTTCAGACGGCCTTTCTGTTTTTATAAGGTTTTAAAAATGAAGCAAATATTGTTTGCCGCCGTTTAGCCTGGTGTTTCAGGTTGGGTATTTGCAGAATTTGCCGAATAATTGGGAAGACGAACGCTTCATGCGCTGAAATGACATGTATCAACTAGTACGTTTTGAACTGAGAGATTAAACCGAGTTTCAGACGGCCTTTTAAAAATCGTATTACAATAAGCCAAAATTAAAAACACATTTCATTATGTCCAAAAAAATCCTGATTATTACCCCAAGCTGGATTGGCGACTGCGTCATGACCCAACCGCTTTATCGCCGTTTGCATGAGCTGCATCCCGGCTGCACTATTGATGCTTTTGCGCCCAAATGGTCGATGGCCGTATTTGAGCGTATGCCTGAAATTAGCCGTGTGATGGAAAACCCGTTTGGACATGGTGCGTTGGAATTGAAAAAACGCTGGCATATCGGTCGCGAATTGGGAAAAGAAGGCTATGATCAAGTGATTGTTTTGCCCGGTTCGCTCAAATCCGCCATTATTGCCTTGGCTACGGGCATCAAGCAACGTACGGGCTACGTCGGCGAGTCGCGCTATTTTTTACTGAACGATATCCGCAAGTTGGATAAGGTCGCGTTGCCCCTGATGGTCGACCGCTATACTGCGCTGGCGCATCCGACCCAAGCGGATTTTAACGGGCATTCCGATAATCCGTGTTTTAAGATTGATCCCGAAAGCCGTCAAGCCGCTTTGGCAAAACATGGTTTGGCGACGGATAAGCCGATTTTGGCATTTTGTCCCGGTGCGGAGTATGGCCCGGCCAAGCGTTGGCCTGCGCGTCATTTTGCCGAACTCGGTCGCCGATATTTGGCAGAGGGTTGGCAGGTTTGGCTGTTTGGTTCGCAAAAAGATTTTGATATTGCAGATGAAATCAACCGACTTTCAGACGGCCTTTGCACCAATCTTTGTGGCAAAACCAATCTTTCTGAAGCCATTGATTTGTTGTCTTGCGCCGATACGGTTGTGTGCAACGACAGCGGTCTGATGCACCTTGCGGCCGCGCTTGATCGGAAATTGGTTGCGGTTTACGGCTCATCCAGCCCTGACCATACGCCGCCTCTCAGCCAAAAGGCAAAAATCGTCAGCTTGAATTTGGATTGTTCACCTTGTTTCAAACGTGAATGTCCGTTGGGGCATACGGATTGTTTGAACAAGCTGACGCCGGATATGGTGCAAAAAGCAGCGGAAGCGCTGGCTCGTTCGGCGTAATCTAATAAAGGTTAGATGGAAAACAGTAAAGGACAGATTTGAGTCTGTCTTTTTAATCTTTCGTTTCTTTTATTTTTTAACAAAAGGCCGTCTGAAAATCATATTTCAGACGGCCTTTTTTGGTTTGAAATCAATACATCTGATTATTTTTGATGCAGATTATAAACGTATTCTACTTCTTCGCGGCTGCCCATGAATACGGCAACACGTTGGTGCAGGCCGGTAGGTTGGATGTCGAGCATGGCTTCGATGGCGTTGTTTGATGCGCCGCCGGCTTGTTCCATAATCAGGCTCATCGGGTTGGCTTCGTACATCAGGCGCAGTTTGCCCGGTTTGGATGGGTCGCGTTTGTCTTGCGGATACATGAATACGCCGCCGCGCATCAGGATGCGGTGGATTTCGGCAACCATGCTGGCTACCCAGCGCATATTGTAGTTTTTGCCGCGTACGCCGGTTTCGCCTGCCAGTAGTTCGTCAATGTATTGTTGAACAGGAGCGAACCAATGTCTTTGATTGGACATATTGATGGCGAATTCTTTAGTGGATTCTGGAACACGCGGATTTTCTTTGGTCAGCAGGAATTGGTTGGCATCGTCCAGAGTGAAGACGAACACGCCGTGACCGACAGTCAGTACCAGTTGGGTTTGCGGACCGTATAAAACATAACCTGCGGCCACTTGGTCGCGGCCTTTTTGCAGGAAAGACTCGGTAGTCAATGCACCTTCAGGTTTCGCCAAGATGGAGAAGATGGTGCCGACGGAGATGTTGACGTCGATATTGGAAGAGCCGTCCAGCGGATCAAACAATACCAAATAGCCGCCGTTTTCGTGCGTGGCGACATAGGTGTCTTCTTCTTCGCTGGCAAGACCGGCGATGTTGGCATTGGCTTTTAAAACATCAATCATGATATTGTTGGCGATGACATCGAGTTTCTTTTGGTCTTCGCCTTGGATGTTGCCGGTACCTGCCATACCCAAAACGCCGGAAAGCGCGCCGAGGCGGACTTTGGCGTTGATATCCAAACAGGCGGCGGCTACGGATTCCAATACGCTGGCCAGCTCTTGCGGCAGTTTGTGTTCGGGCAGGTGGTGGGCTAAGAATTGGTTCAATGTCTTCATGGTTTCACTCTTTTCCTAAGTTTGAATCGAATATTTTTCAATTTCAGGCCGTCTGAAAACGGCGTGTTCATTTGGTTTTGCTGTCAGCCATGCCTAAAACTTCTTTAGTACAGGCGATGCTGGTGTCTTTGATGCGTTTTTTCAGCTCGTCGCTCATGGAGTCGCTGCCGCCCAAAAGCGATGTCGCTTCTTCAGGATTGATTTGGTCGACTGTTTTTTCGCCGATGCAGCGGCAGATTTTTTCAGTGGTCGCGGAATCAAACGGGCTTTTTCCGGAAGCTTTTTCTACGCAGGCTTCGGTTGCCGAGCGGACAAATTCGGTGCGGAAACTTTGGGTAAATTCTTCTTTAAATTCGTTTTTTACAGATTCGCTGCACGCGCAAAGTAGGAGCGTGCAGGCTAGGGGTGTGCGTATATTCATGAGTGGACGGTCGTTAATTGTTATGTTGTGAATTGTAGTGGAAAAAGGCTTAAGTATAAAGGGTTAAGGCCGTCTGAGCAGGTCTGGCAGAAAAATTGAAGCTCTTGGATATGCATTTAGACGGCAGCGTTTATTTCGTTTTGCTTTCCAATATATAATGCGCGTCGGCATCTTGCGCCAAAATTTTGGAAAGTTCGGGCAGATTGTTTTGCAGCTGTTCGGCAAGCATATAGGGCGGGTTGATGACAAACATGCCGCTGCCGTGCATACCGAAGCCGTCACTGCGCGGCGTATGGACATGGAGCTCGGCGTGCAGATAATTGTCGGGAGCGATTTTTTTGAGTTCGTCCGGCAGTTTACGGCTTTCTTCACGGCTCAAGCAGGGATACCAAATCATGTAGCAGCCGGTTTCAAAGCGTTTTAAAGCATCTTTCAAGACTTGGACGACGCGGCGGTAGTCTTGTTTTTCTTCGTAGGGCGGATCAATCAAGACGGTGGCGCGGCGGGGTGGAGGAGGCAAGAGTGAAATCAGGCCTTGATAACCGTCCGCTTGGCTGACTTGCACTTTGCGCGTCGGACGGACTTCGCGCATATTGTTTTGCAAATGGACAAAATCGGCAGGGTGCAGTTCAAAGAGGCGCATTTTGTCGCTGTCGCGCGTGAGTGCCTGTGCTAGCCAAGGCGAGCCGCAGTAAAGGTTGTCTTGCGGCAGTATTTGTTTCAGACGGCCCACAAATTCGGCCAATTCGGCAGGCAGCTTGTCAGCTTGTTCCAAGAGCGCAATGCCTTGTTTGTATTCGCCGACTTTTTGCGCTTCATCGCCGCTCAAATCATACAAACCGGCACCGCTGTGCGTATCGATATACCAATAGGGCTTGTCTTTACGGTTGAAATATTCGAGGACGAGGAAGAGGGTGAAGTGCTTGAGCATATCGGCATGGTTGCCGGCATGGAAGGCGTGGCGGTAGCTGAGCATGATCGGGCTGCGGAAATAAAAATCCGATTATACCCCAAACCATCGCCATCACCGCTTTCAGACGGCCTTTGTGCCTGGAAAATGCTACAATATCCGCCTTATCGTACCATCGGAAAGAAGACATCATGTTTACAGGTATCGTACAAGGCATAGGCAAAATTACAGACATCGCCCAACCTTCGCCCGACTTTCGTACCCACACTGTCGAGCTGCCCCCCGAAATCGCCGATAATCTGCAAACCGGCGCATCTGTCGCCAACAACGGCTGCTGCCTGACCATTACCCGAATCGACGGCAACAAAGTTAGCTTTGATTTGATGGACGAGACCTTACGTAAAACCAATCTCGGCAGCTTGAAAGTCGGCGACAGTGTCAATTTGGAACGCGCGGCGCGGTTTGGCGACGAAATCGGCGGCCATGTGATGAGCGGCCATGTGATGGTGGTTACCCGAATTTCCCGTATCGAATCCAGCGAGTTCAACCGTACAGTTTGGTTTGAGCTGCCGGAAAACCTCAAACCCTACATCCTGACCAAAGGCTTTGTCGGTTTGGACGGTTGCAGCCTGACCATAGGCGAAGTCAGCGACAGCGAATTTTGCGTACACCTGATTCCGGAGACTTTGGAACGTACCCTGTTTGGCAGCCGCAAAGAAGGCGATCTCATCAATATTGAAATCGATCCGCAAACCCAAGCCGTTGTCGATACCGTGATGCGTGTATTGGCACAAAAGGCCGTCTGAAAAAAAAAAGAAAGCCGAAATGAAATTATCCAATTTTTTGAAAAAAGCGAATTCCGTTTTAAACCGTCTGGATTTAATCCTGCCTGACGAAGCCGGTAAAACCGACTGGCGCGCTTTGGCCTACCGTTGGCACAGTGTGGGCAAAAAAGGCATTTTGGAAAGCCTGCCGCGTCCGCATACGTTTCCTTTGAGCAGATTGGCGGCAGTCGGTTCGCAAACCGACAGGCTGAAACGCAATACCGAGCAATTTTTGGCAGGCCGTCCGGCAAATAATGTCTTGATGACCGGCGCACGCGGTACGGGAAAATCTTCCTTGGTTAAAGCGCTGTTGCACGAATATGCAGATCGCGGCCTGCGACTGATTGAGGTGGATAAAAGCGATTTAATCAGTTTGCCGGCTTTGTTGACGCTGTTGTCCGAGCGTCCCGAGAAATTTATCGTTTTCTGCGATGATTTGTCGTTTGAAACCGGCGATGAAACCTATAAAGCCTTGAAAACTGCTTTAGACGGCGGACTGTCGCAACGTTGCACCAATGTTTTGGTTTATGCCACTTCCAACCGCCGTCATTTAATTCCCGAATACATGGATGAAAACGGCGGTACTACGGGCACTCGCGGCGAAATCCATCAGAAGGAAGCTGTCGAGGAGAAAATCTCCCTTTCCGACCGCTTCGGCTTATGGCTGAGTTTTTATCCTTTCGATCAAAACGATTATTTGACCGCTGTAGCCAACTGGTTGGACGATTTCAATGTGCCTTTTGACGATACGGCGCGCCAAGCTGCATTGCAATGGGCGCAAATGCGCGGCAGCCGTTCAGGCCGCTCGGCATGGCAGTTTGCCTGCGACTGGGCAGGGCGGTTGCTGGAAGAAAGAGTGCTGGATTAAGGCAGAAAAAGCAAAGGCCGTCTGAATATGGTTTCAGACGGCCTTTTTGTATTTTTATTTATCCATCAGCGCAAGCATGAAGACAACCATTGCTGGCGTTGGCGCGGATTTAGCAGATGATAGAAGCGGTATTGGATTTCCATTTCATCCACCGCATAGTCCATGCTGGAGAGGTAGCGGTTTTCAACATAATCGCGGGCGGCGTTTGAGTCGAATGAGTCGCCGGAGAGGATTTTGATGATGGTTTGACGGCGGTTGCGGTCGGAGCGTACGGTTTTGCGGTAGGCTTTATCGTTGATTTGTTTGAAGTCGGTACGCAGGTGGCGCAGGGCGGCGTGTTGGTCGGCGGATAAATTAAGCTGTCGGATGTCGCAATTCGGGTGGAAGTCGTCCAAAGTGGCCAGAAACGGGCCGGCGTGTGCAGGCAGACTGGAACAGAGTAGGGCGAGTGCTAAGAAAATAAAAGTCGGATAGCGGGAAAGTGCAACAGACACGGTGTTTTCCTAATGTTTCATCAGGTTTGGAAATATAACCGATAAGCGTGTGAAAGGCAGTATCAATGCAGTTAACTTTTGTTAATGATGTTAGATTTTTTTGCATATGTATGTAATCTAATAATTTATTTTCAAAGCCTTACTATGTGATTATAAGTTTCATTAATGTATATGAAATGTAAATTCATAAAAATGACGGCAGAGATGTTGTCGGCAGCATACAACATAGGGTTAAAAATGCGATAATGACAAAGGAACACACTTTAGGAGGATAAACATGACCGACTACCGTATCGCACCCAGTATTTTGTCTGCCGATTTTGCCCGTTTGGGCGAAGAGGTTGCCGAAGTGATTCGCGCCGGTGCGGATTTGATTCATTTTGACGTGATGGACAATCATTATGTGCCGAATCTGACTTTCGGCCCTATGGTTTGCGCGGCTTTGAAACCGTATGCAACCGTGCCGGTCGATGTGCATTTGATGGTTGAGCCGGTGGACGATTTGATTCATGCGTTTGCCAAAGCCGGTGCCAATATCATTACCTTTCATCCGGAAGCCAGCCGCCACATCGACCGCAGCTTGGGTTTGATTAAAGAATACGGCTGTCAGGCAGGTTTGGTATTGAATCCTGCTACGCCGGTCAATATTCTGGAAAACGTTTTGGACAAACTGGATATGGTGTTGCTGATGTCGGTCAACCCTGGCTTTGGCGGACAAAGCTTTATCCCGAATACGCTGGTGAAAATCCGCAAAGTGCGCGAGATGTTGGACGAGTATGAACGGCAAAGCGGCCGCCATATCGCCTTGGAAGTCGATGGCGGCGTGAAGACAGACAATATTGCTGAAATTGCGGCGGCAGGTGCGGATACGTTTGTGGCCGGTTCGGCGATTTTTGGCAAACCGGATTACAAAGCCGTTATCGATGAAATGCGTCAACAGTTGGCGCAAGTCGGATAACTAAGCCGGGATATTCTTGGTTTCCAAACTTTAAATAATCAATGTTTAATATTAAAGGCCGTCTGAAATGATTTTCAGACGGCCTTTTGTTTTAGCCTAAACCCTTACAGCGGCCATTTCAATGCTGGATTGTTTTCAATGACTGCTTTGAATTGGTTTTGAATACGCTCAATCGCTTCTTGCGTATCCGCTTCAAAACGCAATACCAAAATCGGCGTGGTATTGGAAGCACGCATCAGTCCGAAGCCGTCAGGGAATTCAACGCGCAAGCCGTCGATGGTGATGATTTCGGTCGCCCCTTCAAACTTGGCATTGGCAGCCAGCTCTTCAATCACTTTGTGGCCGTTGCTGCCTTCAGGCAGGTCAATGTTGAGTTCCGGAGTGGAAATACTTTGCGGCAGCTTGTTCAACACTTCGGACGGATTGTCGAAGGCAGACAGGATTTCCAAGAGGCGTGCGCCGGCATACATACCATCGTCAAAGCCGAACCAGCGTTCTTTAAAGAAAACGTGGCCGCTCATTTCGCCTGCAACCAGTGCGCCGGTTTTTTTCATGGTAGATTTGATGAAGCTGTGGCCGGTTTTTTCCATTACAGGTTCGCCGCCGTGTTCTTTAATCCAAGGCGCGAGCAGACGGGTGGATTTGACGTCGAAAATCACTTTGGCTTTAGGATTGCGGTTCAACACGTCTTGCGCGAAAAGCATCAGTTGGCGGTCTGGATAGATGATGTTGCCGTCTTTGGTGACCACGCCCAAGCGGTCGGCATCGCCGTCAAATGCCAAGCCGATTTCAGCATTGCCGTTTTTGAGCTCGACGATGAGGTCTTGCAGGTTTTTCGGTTTGGAAGGATCAGGGTGGTGATTAGGGAAGTTGCCGTCTACTTCGCAGAAAAGTTCGGTTACTTCGTTGCCCAAACCTTTGTAGAGTTTGCCCGCGAATGCGCCGCCGACACCGTTGCCCGCGTCGATGGCGATTTTCATCGGGCGTTTGAGCTTGATGTGGCCGACGATGTTGTTGTGGTATTCGCCGGAGATGTCTTTTTCAGTTACGCTGCCTTGTTTGTCGGCGGCAACAAAACCGTCTTTTTCAACAATGGCTAAAAGTTCTTGAATGGCTTCGCCTGCGAGCGTGTCGCCGCCGAGCATCATTTTGAAACCGTTGTAATCGGGCGGATTGTGGCTGCCGGTAATCATCACGCCGCTGCCGCCGCATTCGTTGATGGCTGCGAAGTAGAGCATAGGGGTGGCAACCATGCCGACGTTGAGGACGTCAATGCCGCTGTCTGTAAAACCGCGTTGAATTTGTGCCATCAGGCCGGGACCGCTCAAACGGCCGTCGCGACCGAGTGCGATGCGGGTAATGCCTTTTTCGGAGGCTTTGGTAGCAATAGCTTTACCGATTAAGTAGGCAGCTTCGTCGGTCAGGGTTTTACCGACGATGCCCCGGATGTCGTAGGCTTTGAAAATGTCGCGGGCGATATTTGCCATGTGGGTTTCCTTTGAATTTAAGGGGAAATAATAGGCGTTATTCTAACACGGCTAAAAGGCCGTCTGAAGAATTCAGACGGCCTTTTATCGTTACATCAAAGAACAGTGTTGTTTGGACGAATCAATTGTTGAAAGTGTTGCACTGGTTGATGTCGCCGCTTTCCAAACCGCGCTTGAGCCAAGTTATGCGTTCTTCGGACGAGCCATGGGTAAAGCTGTCGGGAACGACATAGCCCTGAGCCTGTTTCTGCAAGCGGTCATCACCGACGGATTCGGCAGCAAGCATGGCTTTTTGAATGTCTTCGGCTTTGAAGATGTTGTTGTTGACGGCGTAGTGTCCCCAAATACCGGCGAAACAGTCGGCCTGCAATTCGAGTTTGACGGAAAGGGCATTGGCCTCTTTCTTGCCGACTTGCTGTTGCATTTTGTGGACTTTAGGCAGAATGCCGAGCAGGTTTTGAACGTGATGGCCGACTTCATGGGCAATAACGTAGGCAAACGCAGCATCGCTGGCAGATTTGAGTTTGGTGCGCATGTCTTCGTAGAAACTCAAATCCAAATAAACTTTTTGGTCGCCCGGGCAGTAAAACGGACCCATGGCAGATTGGCCCGTACCGCAGGCGGTGGATGTACCGCCTTCATACAACACCATGGTTGCCGGTGTATAGCGTTGGCCGTGTTGTTGGAAATATTTGCTCCATGCTTTTTCCGTATCGGCAAGGACGACGCGGGACAGTTCGTTCAACTCGGCTTCTTGTTGGCTGTCGAGTCGGGAAGCTTGCTGGGTAGGAATGCCCATCGAAGATGAGCCGCCAACCAAACCGCTCAAATCCACGCCGTAATATGCGCCGACCAAAACCACGATAATGCCGAGTATGCCCGGCGTTTTGCCGCCACCGCCGCCACGGCTTCCGCGGCGGTCTTCGACGTTTTGGCTTTGTTCACGACCTTTCCAATCCATAATGCGCATCCTGTGTAGTTTTCATGCGGCGGATTATACTATGGAATGTCAAATGTGTTTGATCGAATTGTGAATATTGCTGGAGGCCGTCTGAAAATGCGACATCGGGAAAGTGAAAACGGCAGTATCTTTCAGACGGCCTTGGGGTTTGTTAGAATGAGCCAACCTATTATTGGGAGATATAAGATGAAAGTCAGCAGTAAAGCTATTGTCAACGGTGAATTTGAAGACAAATACGGCAAGCGCGGCAGCCAGTTCAGTCCGAACGGTATGCCTACTTATTCGATTCCTTTTGAAATTGAAGATGCACCTGAAGGAACAAAATCGTTTGCCGTGGTGCTGGAAGACAAAGATGCCATTTCAGCATCGGGTTTCGTATGGACGCATTGGTTGATTTCGGATTTGAAACGTACTTCCGTGGCAGAAAATGAAAGTATTTCTGCAACAGATTTCACACAGGGTGCGAACACTTGGGCGAGTGCGTTGGGTAAATTTGAAATCGAAGAGGCTTCTTTTTACGGCGGTATGGCGCCACCGAACAACCGCCATCGTTATGAATTGATTGTGTACGCGCTGGACACTGTTTTGGATTTGCTGCGCGGTTTCCGCTTTAATGAGCTGCATTTTGCCATGCAGGGCCATGTGTTGGATTCGGCATGTGTGGTCGGTACTTATGATGTGTGACGGTATCGTCATTAATGATTGAAAAACAGCCTGTCCGTTTTGAATTCGGACAGGCTGTTTTTATGGGAAATCAATCAATTAAACCACTTCGGCTTTGGTGATGATGACGGGTTCGGTCGGTACATCGTCGTGGTAGCCGTGGCGTTTGGTAGAAACGCCTTCGATGGCATCGACAACGTCAAAACCGTCAACGACTTTACCGAATACGGCATAGCCCCAGTCTTGGACGACGGTTTTGCCGTACAGTTCTTTAGAGCGGAAGTTCAGGAAGGCGTTATCGGCAGTGTTGATGAAGAATTGCGCGCTGGCAGAGTGAGGATCGGAAGTACGCGCCATGGCGATGGTGTATTTTTCGTTGGGCAAACCGTTGGACGCTTCGTTTTGAATCGGATCGCGGGTTTCTTTTTCGTTCATGTTTTCATCCATGCCGCCGCCTTGAATCATGAAGCCTTTGATGACGCGGTGGAAGATTACGCCGTCGTAGAAGCCGTCTTTAACGTATTGCTCGAAGTTTTTAGCAGTAACGGGGGCTTTGTCGAAATCGAGTTCGATTTTGATGTCGCCTTTGTTGGTGTGCAGGATAATCATGGGTTTCCTTTCGTTAGAATCCGGTTTTAATCATTTTGTTAAATTGTGTCTGAACGACAAACTTCAAGGCCGTCTGAAAAATATTCTTTCAGACGGCCTCGACTATGTTTACGGGTTTACGGCATCAGGACGAAATAAGCCCACAGCGCAACCAATACGATACAGAGGACGTTCAGCAGCAAGCCGACGTTCATCATTTCGCGTTGTTTGATTAAGCCCGTACCGAACACAATCGCGTTAGGCGGCGTGGCAACCGGCAACATGAAGGCACAAGACGCGCCGATGCCGATGACGAATACCAAGACTTGTTCGGGCAGACCCATTTGCGTGGCGATGCTGGCGAAAATGGGTACGAGCAGCGCGGCGGAGGCAGTGTTACTGGTGAACTCGGTCAGGAAGATGATGAAGGCGGCAACCACGAAAATCACCAGCAATGCAGGAGAATGGGAGAAGGTGGAGGCAACCTGTTGACCCAATGCTTCGGACGCACCGGAAGATTGCAACAGTGCGCTCAAGCTGATACCGCCGCCGAAGAGCATCAATACACCCCAGTCGGTATTGCGGGCAACTTCTTTCCATTGAGCCACGCCGAATACGACGACGGCAACGGCAGCAATCAGGGCGATGACGGTGTCGGGGTTGGAAATACCGAATGCAGCTTTGATTTTGGAGCTGAATACCCAAGCAACGGCGGCAGCCAAGAAGATCAACAATGCGATCACGCGGTGCAGCGTCCAAGGGATAGACTCCTCTTTAACTTCCACGCGTTCGTTCAAATTAGGTTTGAGGATGACATACATGGAGAACAGCATCAGCGGCAGAATCAACAGCATCATCGGCAGGCCGAGCTTCATCCAGCCGACGAAGTCCAAGTTTAGCGCTTTGGCGGCAATCATGTTTGGCGGTGAACCGACCACGGTACCCAAGCCGCCGATACTGGCGCAGTAGGCGATGCCGAGCAGGACGAAAACGTAGGTTTTGCGTTCTTTTTCTTGATCGAGGTGGCTCATCATACCCATTGCCAAAGGCAGCATCATGGCGGCTGTTGCAGTATTGCTGATCCACATGGACAGGAAGGCGGTAACGGCAAACAGCATCAACACGGCCACTTTCATATTGCCGCGCGACAGGCGCAACAGGCTGACGGCGATTTTACGGTCGAGGCGCTGCATGTGCAGGGCGGTTGCAAGCGCGAAGCCGCCGAAGAAGATGTAAATCGTCGGATCGGCAAAGCCCGCCATCGCCTTTTTGATGTCCATGTCGGGGAAGCCGAGTACGACGGCGAGAATCGGCACCATCAATGCGGTTACCGTGATGTGGACGGCTTCGGTAAACCAAAGCGCGGCAACGAAAATCAACAGCGCGATGCCTTTGTTGGCGTCGGGGCTGTAGGGCAGGACGCTGTAAATGCCGAAACAGACGACGGCGGAAATGATGGTGGTCAGCAGGCCTTTAAAGTCGGTAATCGGCTTTTGTGCACTGAGCAGCTCGACGTTTTCCGGATGCTGGGTTTTGTCCTTTGCGTGCAGATCCATAGAATGTTCCTCTGAAGTTTGCTGGTTTTTCTTTTACGCTTGTGCCGACCGTTTTCAGACGGCCTGACAGCGACAGTATATTTGTAATTTAATGTAGTGTAAATAAATTGTAAATTATTTTTTAAAATAAAATAAAAAACGGACAAGCAGCAGGAGGGCTGTTTGTCCGTTCGATTAGGAAAGTGATTGGATTTTAAACGTTTTGTGTCGGGTTGTCTTGTGCTTTAACCAGTAGGCTGCACACGGCCAAAGCGGCTGCAGCCAAGAGTGCGCCTGCAATGCCGATATTGGAAAGGCCGAACCAAGTGGTCACGTAATGCCCCAAAAGCGCACCGCCGCCGATACCGACATTGTACAAACCTGAATAAATCGAGTTGGCCACATCTGTCGCATCGGAAGCAAACGACAATACTTTTGAGACCATGCCCAAGCTGACGATGACGATGGCCACGCCCCAAATAAACACCAGCGCATATACCGCATACGGGAAAGAGGCAAGCGGCAGAAGCAGCAGGGCGGAAAGCAGGATGACTGCCACTGCGCCGAGCATAAACAAACGTTGCGCTTTGGCAAACCATTTGCCGAACAGATAAGATGCAGCAAATCCTGCCAAACCGTACAGGCTCAAGACTATTGTTACTTGTTCGGCTTTAAAGTGGCCGATTTGCAAAACGAAAGGCTCGATATAGCTGTATGCCGTGAAATGGGCTGTAATAATCAACACCGTCATGACATAGAGCAGCATCAGGTTACGGCGTTTGAACAAACTCGGCAGGCTGCTTAAAGAGCCGGTATTTTGGCTGGGTAAAGCAGGCAGGTTTTTAGCCAACACCAGCATTACGCCGGCAGCGCAGACCCCGATCAGCAGGAAGCTGAGCTGCCAGCCGAAGTATTGCCCGACCACGCGCCCCAGCGGAATACCCAAAACCATCGCCAAAACCGAACCCGTACTGAGCAAGCCCAGAGCCTGATTGGTTTTGCCGGCGGGGGCAAGCCGTACCGCCAAAGAAGCCGTAATCGACCAAAAGATCGCGTGTGTCAGCGCAATCCCGACACGGCTGACCAAGAGGATGGTGAAGTTCCAAGAAAAGAACGACAGCGCGTGAAACAGCGCGAACAGTGCAAACAGCATCAGCAATAATTTGCGCCGTTCGATGTTTTTCGTCATCAGCATCAGCGGTAGCGATAGGAGCGCAACAATCCACGCATACACCGTGATCATCATGCCCACTTCCGTTGCCGGTTTGCCAAAGCTTTGACCGATGTCGCTCAAAAGCGCAATCGGAATGAATTCGGTGGTATTGAAAATAAACGCTCCCACCGCCAGCGCGCATACACTAACCCATTGTTTCAATGTTGAAGTCATTATTATGTCCGTTTGATGAAGTAAGGGACGTTATTATACGCCTATCTGCATTTTTCAGACGGCCCTAATGAAGAATTTGCAAGCTGTTTGTGTAAGGAGTAAAGTATTTGGCAACCATATTTGTTTGAATGAAAGGAAATACAAATGCAAACTGTTACCCTCAATATCGACGGCATGACCTGCGGCGGTTGCGTGAAAAGCGTAACCCGTCTTTTGGAAGGCGTAGAAGGCGTGGAAAAAGCAGAAGTCAGCCTGGAAAACAAAAATGCAGTGATTACTTTCGATGAAAGCAAAACAGATGCCGACGCGCTGATTGATGCCGTAGAAGACGGCGGCTACGACGTGGCTTTGTAACCGATAAGCGTATTTTGAAAAGGCCGTCTGAAACGCTTCAGACGGCCTCTGTCTCTTGATAACTTACTTTTTGCCATTATTTGGATTACACCGCCACACGGGTAAACAAAAGTTTTCGCGCATATCTGAAGCAAAGCGGCGGCAAGTGGCTGCCGTATTACGACGAGGCCTGTACCAAACCGTTAGCGGCCGACTAAGGCTACCTGAAACTTTTCAGGTAGCCTGTTTCTATTCTGCCCAAGCCGCCTAACGCTCCTCCAGCCCGGCCAAAATCGCACAATCCGGGCAGTCGTCTCCCGTGCAGGCATCGTGCCAACATTGCAGCTCGGCCACCATGCCCTGCAAGCGTTCAATTTTGGCTTCCAGCTCGGCGATGTGCCGCGCGGTGAGCGTTTTCACTTCGCGGCTGGTGCGCTGCGGGTTGTGTTGCAGGCTCAAAAGCTGCCCGATCTGCGGCAGCGAAAAGCCCACTTCCCGCGCATGGCGGATAAAGCGCAGCCGGACAAGGTCGGCCTGTCCGTAGCAGCGGTAGCCTGCTTCGCTGCGCGCGGCCGGGGCGATTAGGCCGTGCTTTTCGTAGTCGCGGATTTGTTTGGCGGAAAGGCCGCTCTCGGCCGCGGCCTGGCTGATGTTCATCATGATGCTTGACCTTTACTTCGGGTAAAGCTTTATAGTGGCGGCACTTAGCGGGAAAGCAAGAGCAGACCCATCATTTCAGGTTACCTGAAAGCTTTGGCTGCAACGGGCTTTAAAACCTCAGCCTCATTCCAACAGAAAGGAAACCCTATGCAAACCATCACATTAAACATCGAAGGCATGACCTGCGGCGGCTGCGTGAAAAGCGTTACCAGCATCCTCGAAGGCGTAAACGGCGTGGACAAGGCCGAAGTGAGCCTGGAAAACAAGAATGCCGTCGTGGAATTCGACCCCGCCCAAACCAACCCCGCCGCGCTGATAGAAGCGGTGGAAGACGGCGGCTTTGATGCGGCTTTGTAAATCGAATCGCAACAAATCGACCGCAACACCTCAAAGGCTACCTGAAAACCCTGCTCCGCTTTTTTCAGGTAGCCCAACCACATTCAGAAGGAAGAAACCATGCAACAAAAAGTCCGTTTTCAAATCGAAGGCATGACCTGTCAGGCCTGCGCTTCGCGTATTGAAAAAGTGTTGAACAAAAAAGATTTTGTCGAATCGGCGGGGGTGAACTTCGCCAGCGAGGAGGCGCAGGTTACGTTTGACGACAGCAAAACTTCCGCTGCCGACATTGCCAAAATCATTGAGAAAACCGGTTACGGCGCGAAGGAAAAAACGGAAGACGCGCTGCCGCAGCCCGAAGAAGCAGCGCATGTAAGCTGGCGGTTGTGGCTTTTGCTGGCCATTAATATTCCGTTCCTTATCGGCATGGCAGGGATGATGATTGGGCGGCACGATTGGATGATTCCGCCTGTATGGCAATTTGTACTGGCAAGCATAGTGCAACTTTGGCTGGCCATCCCGTTTTACAAAAGCGCGTGGGCGAGCATTAAGGGCGGACTGGCGAATATGGACGTGTTGGTTACCATCGGTACGGTGTCGATTTACCTGTATTCCGTCTATATGCTGTTTTTCAGCCCGCACGCGGCGCACGGCATGGCACACGTGTATTTTGAAGTAGGCGTGATGGTGATCGGTTTTGTGTCGCTGGGCAAATTTTTGGAACACCGCACCAAAAAATCCAGCCTGAACAGCTTGGGCTTGCTGCTCAAACTCACGCCGACCCAAGTCAACGTGCAACGCGATGGCGAATGGAAACAACTGCCCATCGACCAAGTGCAAATCGGCGACCTTATCCGCGCCAACCACGGCGAACGCATTGCCGCCGACGGCATCATCGAGAGCGGCAGCGGTTGGGCGGATGAGAGCCATCTTACCGGCGAATCCAACCCCGAAGAGAAAAAAGCGGGCGGCAAAGTGTTGGCGGGTGCGTTGATGACCGAAGGCAGCGTGGTGTACCGCGCCACACAACTCGGCAGCCAAACATTGCTCGGCGACATGATGAATGCGCTCTCTGAAGCACAAGGTAGTAAAGCACCGATTGCGCGTGTGGCGGATAAAGCGGCGGCGGTATTCGTGCCTGCCGTCGTGGGCATCGCGCTTCTGACTTTTATCGCCACTTGGCTGGTGAAAGGCGATTGGACGGTTGCGCTGATGCACGCCGTTGCCGTTTTGGTGATTGCCTGCCCGTGCGCGCTCGGTCTGGCAACCCCTGCCGCGATTATGGTCGGCATGGGCAAAGCGGTGAAACACGGCATTTGGTTCAAAGACGCGGCGGCAATGGAAGAAGCCGCCCACGTCGATGCCGTCGTATTGGACAAAACCGGCACGCTGACCGAAGGCAGACCGCAGGTTGCCGCCGTTTATTGCGTTCCCGACAGCGGCTTTGACGAAGACGCTTTGTACCGCATCGCCGCCGCCGTCGAACAAAACGCCGCCCACCCGCTCGCCCGCGCCATCGTCTCCGCCGCCCAAGCGCGCGGTTTGGACATTCCTGCCGCACAAAACGCCCAAACCGTTGTCGGCGCAGGCATTACCGCCGAAGTGGAAGGCGTGGGTTTGGTGAAAGCAGGCAAAGCCGAATTTGCCGAACTGACCTTGCCGAAGTTTTCAGACGGCGTTTGGGACATTGCAAGCATTGTTGCAGTCTCGGTCGATAACAAACCTATCGGCGCATTCGCACTTGCCGACGCATTGAAAGCCGATACCGCCGAAGCCATAGGCCGTCTGAAAAAACACAATATCGATGTCTATATTATGAGCGGCGACAACCAAGGTACGGTCGAATACGTCGCCAAACAACTGGGTATCGCACACGCCTTCGGTAATATGAGTCCGCGCGATAAAGCTGCCGAAGTGCAGAAACTCAAAGCCGCCGGCAAAACCGTGGCGATGGTCGGCGACGGCATCAACGACGCGCCCGCGCTCGCCGCTGCCAACGTCAGCTTTGCCATGAAAGGCGGTGCGGACGTTGCCGAACACACCGCATCCGCCACGCTGATGCAGCATTCGGTCAACCAGCTCGCCGATGCCCTGCTGGTGTCGCAGGCAACGTTGAAAAACATCAAGCAAAACTTGTTCTTCGCCTTCTTCTACAATATTTTGGGTATTCCGCTTGCCGCACTCGGCTTTCTAAACCCTGTTATCGCAGGCGCGGCAATGGCGGCAAGCTCGGTTTCCGTGTTGAGCAACGCCTTGCGCCTGAAACGGGTGAAGATTGAGTGATAATATAAAGGCCGTCTGAAGATTATTTTTTCAGACGGCCTGTCATTTAAGTATTTTTGAAGGAATAATCAGATGAAAACACTTCGTTTATTGTTTGGCTTGGCATTGGTTGCTACTGGGTTTAGCGTGCAGGCTGGGGATTACAGCGAGAAGCAGCACGATAAGCTGATACGAGAATGCAATCGGAACAATCTGGAGAGTTGTGTCACTGCGGCCATTTGGACGCGCGATTATCTTGAAGCGCCTGCTCATGCTTATCCGTTTTTAAAAAAAGCCTGCGATGGCGGCAATATGCGCGGCTGCAATGTTTTGGGTAATCTGTATCTCAATCCATCCAGCGGTTTGGGCATGGATTATGCCGCCGCAGTCAAGCTCTACGAGCGAGCCTGTAAAGGCGGTTATGAAAATGCCTGTACCAATTTTGAAGAAACTAAAGCAGAGATGGCGCAAGGCAATACACCAGACCGCGACAGCCGTTTAAACCAACTGAGCGAATCTTGTGCTTTGGAAAACGAATCCGCTTGTCAGGCGTTAATGATGGAAATGCAACGTTGAGCGTCACGCTGAGGCCGTTTGAAGATTGTTTTTCAGACGGCCTTTAATCCATATTTTCTGATTTCGAGACTTAAGCGGGAGTATGTCGTATGGACATGATGTTGTTTACCAATATTGTATTGATTGTTTTATGTATTTTTACCATGTTGCTGGTGTGGTCGCGTAACTGGAAACGCAAGCAGGCGTATTTTGAGAAAATCAAAAGCAATCCGGAAAACCTCAAATGGGTTGGGCAGAATCTGACTGGTCAGGAATGGAAGGATTTGAAAGCCGTGAGCGACCGTTTTGGGCTGCCCATGTTGCAGGCCAAGCAATTAATTGATTTTTATAAAAACAGTCAGCTCTAATTGATGATTTAACGATAGAACTTGACTGAAGTTAAGGCCGTCTGAAATAGCACTCTTATAATAATATAAGTGATATTTCAGACGGCCTTGCTGTTGATTCAAATAAAGGGAGGAGAACAAAAATGACCGTTTACTTAATCGGCGACTCCGTTCGGCTTGCTTCGGAGCCTTACACGCGCGCCGCTTTGCCTGAGGTGGATATTGTTTCTCCATCGGAAAACTGCCGTTCGTCGCATGATGTGTTAGAGCATATCAGGCAATGGACAGAGGGCGCGACTGTGGGAGACATTATCCACATCAATTGCGGTTTGCACGACATCCGCCATAATCAAGGCTGTAATGAGCCGGTGGCCGATATAAAAACCTATCGCAGCAACCTGATTCAAATTTTCGATTATCTGAAACAGACAGGGGCAAAAATTATTTGGGCGAGCAGTACGCCGTTTTTGGAAAGCGTACACAATATCGTCAAACCCTCGCGCCGCTATCTGGCCGACTTGAAGGCCTATAACCGTGTGGCGGAGGATTTGGCAAGGCAATATGGTTTTACCGTCAATGATTTATACAGTCTGATGTTTGAGCAGGATTTGACCGATGTGATGCTGTGCGATGGACTTCATTTCAATGAGTTCGGCAGCAAGATGATAGGCGAGGCAGTAGCCGAAGCGATATTGAAACAGTTGTGCTAACTTGACGTAATCCATTTTTATTATGTTTTTAATATTGAGACAGACTTTAAGTTGCAACCCAATATCTATTGGGGTATAGTGATTACTCTTATCAACATGAAACTAAGAAGGAATAAATGATGACTGGCAAATTAGATCAAATCAGCGGTGAAGTAAAAGAGAAAGCCGGCGAAGTTCTTGACGATTCCAAACTCAAAGCTGAAGGCGTAGTTCAACAAGGCGTCGGTAAGACAAAAGAAGTTGCTGCGGATGCTAAAGAAAAAGCAGAAAACTTTGCAGGCGAGGCTAAAGAAAAAGCAGAAAACTTTGCAGGCGAGGCTAAAGAAAAAGTAGAAAACTTTGCAGGTGAAGCTAAAGAAAAAGCAGCTCATTTAGCCGGTGAAGCCAAAGAGAAAGTAGCACACTTGGCTGAAGAAGCCAAAGAAAAAGCTGAAGGCTTGATTAATGATATTAAAAGCAAATTTTAATATTTAAAGAATAAAAGGCCGTCTGAAAGATTTTTCAGACGGCCTTTGTTTATGGTTTTAAAGTTTAGGCAAACTGTTTGCCAAATTCGATAAACTCGTCTTTTTTGGCTTTGGCTTTGCCGGAGTCGATGGCTTCTTGCGCGGCTTTGACACCGTCCGCCAGCGATGCGACCACATTTCCTGCGTAGAGCGCGGCGGCTGCATTGAGGACGACGATGTCGCGTGCGGCACCGACTTTGCCATCCAGCACTTCGTTCATTTTTTGCAGGGATTCTTGCGCGTTTTCGACTTTGATTTCGTCCAAATTGCGGCGGATTTCCATGCCGAAATCGGCCGGGCTGATATCGTATTCGGTTATTTTGCCGTCTTTCAGTTCGGCAACGCGGGTTTTGCCGGTCAGCGTGATTTCATCCAAACCGCCTTCGCCGCACACAACCAAAACATGTTTGGAACCAAGCTGTTGCAATACGCGGGAAAGAATGCCGCACAAGTCGATGTGGAACACGCCCAAGAGTTGGTTTGCCGCGCCGGCAGGATTGGTCAGTGGGCCCAAGATATTGAAGATGCTGCGGAATCCGAGCGAACGGCGGACAGGGGCAACATAGCGCATGGCGCTGTGATGGTTGGGCGCGAACATAAAGCCGATGCCGGTTTGCTGAATGCTTTGGGCAACCTGTTCGGGGTTGAGATTGAGGTTGGCGCCCATTTGTTCCATGACATCGGCAGCGCCGCTGGATGAAGAAACGGAGCGACCGCCGTGTTTGGCGACTTTCGCGCCTGCCGCAGCCGCGACAAACATGGAAGTCGTGGAAATATTGAAGGTTTTGGCACCGTCGCCGCCTGTGCCGACAATATCGACCAAGTCATCGGCGTTTTCTAGCGGCACTTTGGTGGCAAATTCGCGCATCACGCTGGCTGCAGCGGTAATCTCGGAAACGGTTTCAACTTTAATCCGCAGTCCGGTCAGAATGGCGGCGATTTGCTCGGGCGGAACTTGGCCGCTCATGATTTGGCGCATGAGGTCGGTCATTTCATCGTAGAAAAGTTCGTTGTTGCTGATGAGGCGTTCAATCGCTTGTTGAGGGGTAATCATGATTTTTCCTTTGTTCGTGTCCGATGTGATTCAGGCCGTCTGAAAATGCGGTTTGAACATTGTCAAACACATTTCAGACGGCCTTTCATTAAGATTTTTGCGGACGATAGTCTTTAAATTCTTCCAGGAAGTTTTTCAGCATATCGTGGCCGTGTTCGGTCAGCAGGGCTTCGGGGTGGAACTGTACGCCTTCGACGGCATATTCTTTGTGGCGTACGCCCATGATTTCGCCGTCTTCCGTCCATGCGGTAATTTCGAGGCAGTCGGGCAGGGTGGCGCGGTCGATGGCGAGGCTGTGGTAGCGTGTGCAGTTGACCGGATTGGGCAGGTCTTTAAACATGCCTGTGCCGTGATGGAAAACGGGGGAGACTTTGCCGTGCATCATCGTTTGCGCGCGCACGACATTGCCGCCGAACGCTTCGCCCATAGTTTGATGGCCGAGGCACACGCCCATGACGGGCAGCCTGCCGGCAAAGTGCTGCATGGCCGCAACAGAAATGCCTGCTTCTTTAGGGGAACAAGGGCCGGGGCCGATGACCAGATATTGCGGTTTCAGGGCTTCGATTTCTTCGATGGTGATTTCATCGTTGCAGCGAACCAAAACTTCCTGCCCCAATTCGGCAAAGTATTGGACGATGTTGTAGGTGAAGCTGTCGTAATTATCAATGAATAAAAGCATTTGCAAACCTTTAATGACATTTTGGCAGACAGGGTAAGGCCTGCCAAAAGTGTAAAAATCGTTTATGTTTGCATAATATCACAATCTTTACCTAAAGGCCGTCTGAAACGGCGGATAAGACAAAACAGCTAAAAAATGCTATGCTTTACGCTTTGAACCTAATCTGTTTGAAGTGATGAAAAAGTATCTTATCCCGACTGCCGCCGTCGTTGTCGCCGCTGCGCTCGGCACGCCTTATTATCTTGGTGTCAAAGCGGAAGAAAGCCTGACCGAGCAACAAAAGCTGTTGCAGGAGTCCGGTTTCCTGACCGTTGAGTCCCACCAATACGATCGCGGCTGGTTCAGTTCAACCGAGACGACCGTCATCCGCCTCAAGCCGACCCTGCTTCAAAATACGCAAAAATATCTGCCGGACAATTTGAAAACCGTCCTGCAAGAGCCGATCACGGTCATCAACCACGTAACACACGGCCCGTTTGCCGGAGGTTTCGGCACGCGTGCACACGTGGAAACCGAGTTCCAATACCATCCGGAAACCAAAAAAGTTTTGGACCGCTTCTTCGGCCAGCAAACGCCGTTGACCATGACCAATACGGTTTATCTTTCCGGCGACGGCAAACTCAGCCTCAATATCCCCGCCTTTGACTATGAAGAGCTTTCCGGTATCAAACTCAACTGGAAAGGCTTTGGCGGTAATACCGATTACAGCCAAGGCTTCAAAAGCTATCGCCACGATTACCTTGCGCCGTCTTTACAAGTCAAATTGGCCGACAAAGGCGATGTATCTTTGGAAAACCTGCGCTTCCAATCCGAAACGGAAGACGGCCTGACCAAACTTGCTTTGGGCAAGAGCAGCATTACGCTGGATAAATTCCTGCTGCAATGGAAAGAAAACATCGATTACAACGTTAAGTTGAATGAATTGGTCAACCTTGTAACCAACCTGCAAATCGGTGCGTTTATCAATCCGACCGGCACGATTGCTCCGTCTAAAATCGAAGTCAGCAAACTGCGTTTCGATACCCAGACCGGCGAAGTCGATAAATTCATCAACAGCGAAGGCCGCTTCCAATTTGAAAGCCTGACCTATGGCGAAGATAAATACGGCCCTCTGGACATCAATGTCGCTGCCGAGCATTTGGACGCCGCATCACTTTTGGCATTGAAAAACAAAATTGCCGAAGTGTCTGTGAAGAAAATGAGCGAAGAAGAAATTCAGGCTTCCTTGATTCAGACGGCCAAAAACGAGGCTTCGGGCCTGTTTACCAATAATCCAGTTTTAAACGTCAAAACCTTCAAATTTACCATGCCTAATGGTGATGTCGATGTCAGCGGCAAGCTTGCCTTTAAAGGTTTGACGGCCAAAGATCTCAACAGCTTGGGCGATATGCTGAAAAAAACCGAAGCTGACTTCAATATGAGCGTACCGCAAAAATTGTTGGAGCAGCTCGCCGTCAACCAAGCAAGCAGCCTGTTTAGCGTCAATGCCGAAGATGAAGCCGCAGGCCGCGCCAGCATCGATGATATCAACGAGACCTTGCGCCTGATGGTGGACAGCACCATTAAAAGCATGGCAAGTGAGAAATATCTGACCTTAGAAAATGATAATGTCAAAACCCATCTGACTCTGCAAAACAGCGAGTTGAAATTAAACGGAAAAGTTCTTCAAAGTGACCCGGAACCCGAGTTTGACGAAGCAGACTTTCCCAATAACTAATCCTCAATCACACAAACAGCGGTTTTAGCTTCCCGGAAGTTAAAACCGCAAATCAACCCACAATCAAAAAGGAAACCCATGTTCCGTACCATGCTCGGCGGCAAAATCCACCGTGCCACCGTTACCGAAGCCGACCTCAACTACGTCGGCAGCATTACCGTTGACCAAGACCTGCTGGATGCGGCAGGTATTTGCGTTAACGAAAAAGTCGCCATCGTCAACAATAACAACGGCGAACGTCTTGAAACCTACACCATCCCCGGCGAACGCGGCAGCGGCGTTGTTTGCTTGAATGGCGCGGCTGCGCGTTTGGTTCAAAAAGGCGATATCGTGATTATCATGTCTTACGTCATGTTGTCCGAACCCGAAATTGCAGCGCATGAGCCGAAAGTCGTCCTCGTCGATGAGAACAACAAAATCCGCGACGTGATTTCTTATGAGCCGCCGCACACCGTGTTGTAATATTTAAACAAAGGCCGTCTGAAACGTTTCAGACGGCCTGTTTCCCAAATTCAACTTATCTGAAAGGCTTTGCCGTGAATATCCAAATCAACAACATCACCGTCAGCAACGATGCGCCCTTTACCCTTTTCGGCGGCATCAATGTCCTTGAAGACCTCGACTCTACGCTGAAAGCCTGTGAGCAATACGTTAAAGTAACCGATAAACTCGGCATTCCTTACGTGTTCAAAGCCTCTTTCGACAAGGCAAACCGCTCTTCCATCCACTCTTTCCGCGGTGTGGGTTTGGACGAAGGCATGAAGATTTTTCAAGCGGTGAAGCGCGAGTTTAACGTTCCTGTGATTACCGACGTTCACGAGCCTTACCAATGCCAGCCGGTTGCCGAAGTCTGTGATGTCATTCAGCTGCCTGCATTCTTGGCACGCCAAACTGATTTGGTGGTGGCAATGGCGAAAACCGGCAATGTCATTAACATCAAAAAGCCGCAATTCCTCAGCCCGTCTCAAATGAAAAACATTGTCGAGAAATTCCAAGAAGCAGGCAACGAGCAAATCATTTTGTGCGAACGCGGCGCGAACTTCGGCTACGACAACTTGGTGGTCGATATGCTCGGCTTTGGCGTGATGAAAAAAACGTGTCACAACCTGCCCGTTATTTTTGACGTAACCCATTCCCTGCAAACGCGCGAATCCGGTGCCGCAGCATCAGGCGGCCGGCGCGCCCAAGTATTGGACTTGGCGCTTGCCGGTATGGCAACCCGATTGGCCGGTTTGTTCCTCGAATCCCATGCCAATCCCGACCAAGCCAAATGCGATGGCCCAAGCGCATTGCCGCTTGCGCAATTGGAAGATTTCCTGACCCGTGTTAAAGTAATCGATGAAACCGTGAAATCGTTTGCGCCTATGGATATTCGTTAAAGGCAAATAAGTTAAAGGGCCGTCTGAAAGCAGTTTCAGACGGCCTTTTTATCGGCGTTACTGTCCGCGTAAAAACAACGCATCCAATTCTTTTAAAGTCAGTTTGACCCAAGTCGGACGGCCGTGATTACACTGGTTGCTGCGCGGCGTATTTTCCATATCGCGCAGGAGCGCATTCATTTCCGGCAGGGTAAGCTGGCGGCCGGCGCGGACGGAGCCGTGGCAGGACATGGTGGCGAGGATGTGGTTTTCGTGTTCTTCGATGGTTTGGCTGCTGCCGACTTGGGCGAGTTCGCCCAATACATCTTTGGCCAGTGAAACGACGTCGGCTTTGCCGAGCATGGCGGGAACTGCGCGGACGGCAAGGGTATTGCCGCCCATGTCGGACAGTTCCAGCCCGAAGCCTGCCAGCGTTTCGGCATGATCGGCGAGGGCGGCGCATTCTTCGTGGGATGCGGCAAAGGTTACGGGAATGAGCAGGCGCTGGCTTTGCAGGTTGCCGTTTTCCTGACGTTGGCGTTTCATTTTCTCGTAGTTGACGCGTTCGGCGGCAGCGTGCATATCGATGAGCAACAGGCTGTCTTCGGCTTGGGCAAGGATGTAGATGCCTAATAATTGGGCAATGGCAAAGCCGAGCGGCGGCAGTTCGGATTGTGATGGAAGGCCGTCTGAAAGCGGCGTATCTGTTTTTTGGGTAGGGATTTCAGACGGCATATTGCCGAAACGTGCCTGCTCGAATTGGCTCAACTCAAGGTCTATGTCGTCGGTTTTTTTGTAGAGTTCGGCGTAAGTATTCATGGCTGCGCGGCTTTCGCGCAGGGACAGGCTGCGTTGTTGCGGCGCGCGTGCGGCTTGGTAAGGCATGGGCGCGGTTTTGCCTGACGAAACAAAGGCATTGCGTGTGTCGGATTTGTTGCCTGTCGGGTAGTTGGATGCGCCATCAAACAGATTTTCGCTGTCGTTTTCAGACGGCATTGGGGTGGAAACAACGCCGGTAATGTCATGCAACACTTCGCCTGCGTTGCTGACGCTTTCGGTCAAGTCGGCACGCGTGTCGGCAAGGGCTTTGTTGAGCGTGTGGAACACGAGTTGGTGTACTTGCTGGCTGTCGCGGAAGCGGATTTCGGTTTTGGTTGGGTGGACGTTGACATCCACGGCTTCGGGCGGCAGGTCGAGAAAGAGGACGAAAGCAGGCGTCAGCGCGTTGTGCAATACGTCGCGGTATGCCTGTTTGACGGCATGGAGCATGACTTTGTCGCGGACAAAACGATGATTGACGAAGCAGTATTGTTTGTCGGTTTTGCCTTTGGCGAAAGTCGGCTTGGCAATCGCGCCATAGAGCCTTAGCGCGCCATTGCCGCTGTCAATTTCCAACGAGGCCGTCTGAAAATCATCGCCGACAATGGCGGCAATACGTTCATGCAGGCTTTGTGCAGGCAGTTTGAACACTTGTTTGCCGTCGCGTTTGAGTGAGAAGGCAATGTGCGGATGCGCCAGTGCGAGGCGTTCGAGCATGGTGGCGCAGTGGGCGTATTCGGTGTTTTCGGATTTGAGGAACTTGCGCCGCGCAGGGGTATTGAAGAAGAGTTCGGCGGCTTCGATGGTGGTGCCGACGGGGTGGGCGGCGGCGGTGGGGCTGCTGAGTTTGCCGTCTTCGGCTTTGACTTGGGTAGCGTGAGAACTGTCTTCTTGTCGGCTGGTCAGGGTCAGGCGGCTGACGGAGGCGATGCTTGCCAAGCCTTCGCCGCGAAAGCCCATGCTGGCAACGTGTTCCAAATCGTTTAAGGTTTTGATTTTGCTGGTGGCGTGGCGGTGGAGCGCGAGTTCGATGTCGTCGGGGTGGATGCCGCCGCCGTTGTCGCTGACGCGGATCAGGCGGATGCCGCCGCCGGCCAGCTCGACATCAATCGCCGTTGCGCCTGCATCGATACTGTTTTCAACGATTTCTTTCAAGGCGTTGGCAGGGCGTTCGACCACTTCGCCGGCGGCGATTTGGTTGACAAGATGGTCGGGCAGGGCGGCAATTCGGGACATCGGTTTCTTTCAAAAAAGCAACGGCGGAAGGAGAAAATTATAGGTATTTGCGCATCAATTCGCATTCGACGCGGACGGTTTTGTTCAGCTGCAACACGGCAGTACCGAGCGATTCATAACGATTGAGGCGATAGAAAGGCACGGAGTTGAGCGAGGCATACAGTTTGAGAAAGCTGAGGCCTGCATTTCGTGCCATTTCTTCGGCGCGGCTGAGCAGGGCTGTGCCCAAGCCGAGATTGTGGAAGAGCGGATGGACGTATAAAGCGTCCAGTTGCGCTTCTTTGAAATCGACTTGGAAGAAGCCTTGAATCAGCCCTTTGTATTCGACCACCCACAAGGCTTTGTTTTTATCGGAGATGGTTTCCAAATAGCTGTTGATGTCGAGCAGACTTTCCCATGTGTGCATAATGGTTTCATCGTAACTGCGGATGCAGGCGTATTGAACGGCATGCAGATGGGCATTGTGTATGTCTTGGCAGTCTTTTTCGGTTGCCGGACGGAGGATGGTCAGAAGGCTCATGGCGGATGGTCGGAAAAATTGATTTCAGACGGCCTTTAGTAATCAAAGGCCGTCTGAAAAAAGTGGGTAAGGTTACAGGCTTTGATGTAAGGTTTGTGCGGTTTGGAACGCATTGTCCGCATCATTGGCCAAGACGGTAAAGTGGCCCATTTTTCGGCCTTTGCGCGCGGCTTTTTTACCGTAAAGATGCAGATGTGCGTTCGGGTTGCTTTGCAGCGGCAGCCATTCGGGTTCGCCGCCGTCTTCTTTCCAAACATCGCCCAAAATATTCGCCATACAGCAAGAACTCAGCAATTTAGTGTCGGCCGGAGGCAGGTTGCACATCAGGCGGACCTGTTGCTGGAATTGGTCTGCCGCGCAGGCATCGATAGTGTGGTGGCCGGAATTGTGCGGACGCGGTGCGATTTCGTTGACGACCAATTCATGTGTGTCGCCGACAACAAACATTTCTACCGCCAATACGCCGACGTAGTTTAATTCATCGGCCAAACGCTGTGCCATCTGCCGCGCCTGTTGCTGAATGTCGGCACTCAGTCGTGCAGGGACGATGGAGTAGGCGAGGATGCCGTTTTCATGAATGTTTTCGGCAGGATCGAAGGTTTGCACGTTGTCATTGTTCAGACGGCATACGATAACGGAAATCTCGCCGCGCAAGTCTACCATTTTTTCTAAAACGCAATCCACGCCGCCGTGTTCGGCAAACGCGGCTTTGAGTTCATCCAATGTTTTTACGCGGATTTGGCCTTTGCCGTCGTAGCCCAGAGTAGCGGTTTTCAAGATGCCAGGCAGAAATTGTACGCTTTCTTCAGTGATGTCTTCGGCTTTGCAAACTGCTTGATACGGAGCGGTTTGCAGGCCTGCTTTGCGTATCCATGCCTTTTCCTGAATGCGGTTTTGCGCGATGGCAACGCAGTCGCCGCTGGGGGAAACATTGGTGTGTTTGGCGAGAAAACGCATCGCATCGGCATTGACGTTTTCAAACTCGGTCGTAACCGCCGCACATTTTGCCAATTCTTCCAAAGCGGCCGGATCATCAAACGGCGCGCACAAATGGCGGTCGGCAAATTCCGCCGCCGGTGCGTCCGGATCGGGATCGAGTACGGTTACTTTGTAGCCCATGGTTTTGGCAGCAACAGTAAACATTCTGCCTAATTGTCCGCCGCCAAGGATGCCGAGCATTGCAGGAGGGAGGATGGGGGATGTGTTCATGGATAATCGCTTTATGAAGAAATTGGGTAGGGTGTTTGCAGGCCGTCTGAACATGGTTTACGGCTTCAGACGGCCTGGTGTTTTAAAGTTTGCCGATAAATTGCGGCGGAACGTTTTCAGTTAACCATACGCCGTTGTCCGCCAGATAAAATTGTTGTCCTGCCGCAAGCATGGCGACAGTGTCAATGGTCAATACAACCGGCTTGCCGTGGCGGGAGCCGACGTTGACGGCTGTTTCAGCATCGGCAGACAGATGGACAAAATGGCGTGAGGCAGAATGCAGGCCTTGCTCCAAAATAGACGGAACAGAGCGCTCAGCCGTACCGTGATACAAAATCTGAGGAGGCGTCGCCACTTTGTGTTCGACCTGAACTTGTGCAGTCGAATGACCTTGCGCCGCGCGGATGCGTTTGCCGTCTTCTGATACGGTAAACCGTTTTTTATCGTTGTTTTCGACCACTTCCAACAATATTTCGTAGGTCAGCGGATTGCCCGTAAAGCCACGCTCGGGATGGTTTACCTGCGTCAGTAGGGTATCAATATCCACCCAGCCGTCTTTATCCAAAGTAATGCCGATTTGCTCAGGATGGTGGCGTAAGATAAAGCTGAGGAATTTGCTGATGGATTTTAGTTGTTTTTTGTTGAGTATCATAATCTTGTTGTTTAGTCATTTCAGAGCGCAGGCCGTCTGAAAATTATTTATCCAACCCTTCTTGCACCATCTGCGCTGCGCGGATTACTGCACGGGCTTTGTTTTGGGTTTCCTGCCATTCGGATGTTGGGTCGGAATCGGCAACTACACCTGCGCCGCTTTGGACGAAGAGGGTATTGTTTTTAATCACGGCAGTGCGGATGGCAATGGCCAAGTCCATGTCATTGTTGAAACTCCATACTCCGACTGCGCCGCCGTAGATGCCGCGTTTGCTCGGCTCGACTTCTTCGATGATTTCCATGGCGCGGACTTTGGGGGCGCCGGAGAGTGTGCCGGCGGGGAACGTGGCGGCGAGGATGTCCATGTTGCTCATGCCGTCTTTCAGACGGCCTTCGACGTTGGAGACGATGTGCATCACATGGGAGTATTTTTCAATCACCATTTTGTCGGTTACTTTGACTTCGCCGGTTTTGCTGATGCGGCCGACGTCGTTTCGTCCTAAGTCAATCAACATGACGTGTTCGGCGATTTCTTTAGCATCGCTCAGCAGGTCTTGTTCGTTGGCGAGGTCCTCGGCTGGTGTTTTGCCGCGCAGGCGTGTACCGGCGATAGGGCGGACGATGACATCGTTGCGTTCGCGGCGGACGAGGATTTCGGGCGAAGAGCCGACAATATGGAAATCGCCGAAATCGTAGTAGAACATATACGGCGATGGGTTTAGCGTACGCAGGGCACGGTAGAGGGCAAGCGGATTGTCGGTAAATTCCATGCTCATGCGTTGGCTGGGGACAACCTGCATACAGTCGCCTGCAAAGATGTAGTCTTTGATTTTGTTGACGCAGGCTTTGAAAGGTTCTTCTCCAAATTCGCTGACTGCTTGCGTCTGCTTGCTGCCGAGGGAAAGCGGGATGGCGCAACTTTGGCGTAGCTGGGTACGGATGTCTTCAAGACGTTCGCGCGCGCGTTCGTAGCCGTCGAGCTGCGAGGGATCGGCATAAACAATCAGGTAGATTTTGCCGCTTAGGTTATCCACTACCGCAAGCTCTTGCGAGAGCATCAGGAGGATGTCGGGCGTGCCGAGGGGATCGGCTTTGGCCGTATGTTTCAAGCGGTGGGCAAAATGTTCGAAGTTGTAGATGGTTTCATAACCGAAGTAGCCGACCAGGCCGCCGGTAAAGCGCGGCAGGCTTGGGATTTCGGGCGTTTTGAAGCGGTTGTGGAAGGCTTCGATAAAGGGTAGGGGATTGCCGTCGTGTTGTTCGACGATTTCGCCGTTTTGATATACATCGACATGTTTGCCGCTGGTTTTGAGATAGTGGCTGCAAGGCAGGCCGATGAAGGAATAGCGGCCGAAGCGTTCGCCACCGACAACGGATTCGAGCAGGTAGGTGAAAGGCTTGTTGGCTAGTTTGAGGTAGATTGAGAGCGGTGTATCCAAATCGGCAAGCAGCTCTTGAACGAGTGGAATGCGGTTGTAACCTTGTGCGGCTTGGGCTTGGTATTCTTGTTTGCTGATCATCTTGATAAGTCTTTCAGACGGCCTGTTTTAGGGTGTTAAATCGTGTGAAGAGTATAGCATTTTATTGGAATTGTTGACAGTCTGAGCGTTATGTCAGATATGGAAAACGCCGTCTGAAAAAGACGGCGCGAGGTATCAGGCAAGGGTATTGGAGATTTTGTTTTTTCGGCTCCGTTTCCACTTGAAGATATAAGCGGCCACAACGGGAATCAGGGCGATAATGGATTTGAATGTCCAGCCTGAATACCATGTGCCTTCGGGAACATCGCTTGCAAGCCAAGTGAAGTACGGCCACCAGCAGGCAACCAGGCTGCCGAGGAACAGCGGCCAAATATGACGGCTTAAGTTGCGTTGCCATAAAAAGAAACAGATGGCCGCCCAAACGAAAGTTAGTACGGTAATCAGGAGAATGGTGTAGGCATCTGAAATCAGGATGGCGGCAAAGTAGTAGCTGAGTCCAACCCATAATAGGGCAAGTATCAAGACGATGATTTCTTCCGGGCGTTTAAACATATTTTCTCTCTTTTGTAAGACTGGCAATGCGTTAATACTATACCCTAAACAAGAAGCGATGATAAGAGTCTTTCAGACGGTCTTGTAATCGGGTTTGCTATAATGTGTGCAATCAATTTTTTGGAAAGGACAAACCATGACGGCAAACTTTCAAGAAACGCTGAAGGCTTTGGGCAAACAGGCGAAAAAGGAAGCTGCGGAGCGGGAAGTAGAAGCGAAGGCTAAAAAGCAGGCAGAAGATGTGGATTTCAGCAAGGCGGTTGGCAAGGTTACGCCTTTGAAAAATGCCGGCAACTATTATGAACAGCCTTGCGATAAATCGCCTATCAAACCGCGACCTAAAGAAATGGCAACTTTGGAGCAGGAAGATTATTTTTATGTGGGCAGCGGCAGCTGGGGAGAACCGCCGGCTTCGTTCAGTAAAAATGGGCAGGGTAAAAATGATTTGATGCGTTTGCGAAACGGCCATTATCCCGTGGTGGCGGATGTAGATTTGCACGGCTATACGCAGGAGGAAGCGCAGCAGGTATTGAACGAATTTATTGAGTTTACGAAAAAACGCGGCGTTTGCGGCGAGATTGTCCACGGCAGCGGCTTGGGTTCTGCAGGCTATAAACCGGTTTTGAAAAATATGACGCGCCGCTGGTTGATGCAGCATCCTGACGTGTTGGCTTATGTCGAACCTCGACAAGGCAATGATGGCGCAGTCAGGATTTTGTTGAAGCGTCAACGCCGAGACGATGATTGGAAGCAGTAAAATATAAAAAGCAGTGTCAGTAAGATGACACTGCTTTTTTATGTTTGTCAGACTAAGAAGATTTCTTTTTGGAAACCGATTCGCAACCTTTTCCATTGGTCATTGCGGTTTTGAAATTATTGGCTGAATCAATATCAGTGCATTTGTAAGCATTGCCCAAACTATCCATCCAAACGGAAAGGGTATAGCCTGTTTTTGTGGGAATAGCTTTCAAACGATAGGCACGACTTTTGTCGGCATTAATCATGTCGGCAGAGTATTTGTATTTGTCTGCCAAATCTTTATGGCCTTTATATGAGGAAATAAAGTCATCCAACTGAGTTTTAACCTCATCAGTTTTCCACTTTGGATTTTTAACCATCTGGTTTTTAAAAGCGGAATTGATGGCGACTAACTCGGCATGCGCTTGTGATTGGTGGCCGCGTTCAATGTAGCGGTTGTAAGAGGGAATGGCAATGATGCCCAGAATGGCTAAGATGGTGACGGCAATCATCATCTCAACCAGCGTAAAGCCTAGTTGTTTGGTAGAGGTGGTATTCATTATATTATTCGCTGGCAACGTAAGACTGAAGAACGACTTGGGTATTGGCATTCTTACCCCATGCTTTGGCGGTAACGCGGTAGGTGATTCGGCCTTCAGTAGTTTTACTTAAATATTCGATGATGTAGCGGGGATTGTTTGCGATGCCGCTTTTTTTATCTAAAGGATATTCCGTACCATTGGTGTCAATACACAGGTTTTTGTCGCATTTGCGCTTCCAAGCATCTACGGTTGGGCTACCTTCTTCAGTAAAATCGCCATTGGATTTGACGTTTGGCGTGGAACATAAACCTTTTTCACATTTTGCGGTAAAAGTAGTCTTTTTACCTTCAATATCAAAAATTTGATTTTCACCTTCACGCAGTGCCGCTTCGGCTAGGGTGGTTGCCAGTTTGCGGTCGGCATCATTGGTGCTGATACGCTGTTCAGTATTGTAGGACTGGGTGGCTGTGACCACGAGCAGGGCGATGACGACCATCATCATTAAAACGATAAACAAAGCATAGCCCTGCTGCCGGTTAGGTTTGATTAGAGTGATCGGTCGGCGCATACATTTCCTCCGCGGATGGTGGCATTAATATTGTAGATATCAACTTTATTGTCTTGTTCTTTCGATGGGTCAATACTGCCGTTATTCAGTACGATTTGGATAGAAGCCGGAGACTTAGCCTCAGCTGAGATATCCAATGCGTTTTTGTAATCAAATGATTCTGTATTTACTCCGCTGGCAGATGCATTTTCAGAATCATGACATTCTGCATAGATATAGTGGATATCCATGGTTGTAATGCCTTTAATCAACAGCTGCGGATTACTCCATGAACCATCATTTGATAATTGGAAACGGAACAAACCGCTCTCTTCACCAAGTTTACCGACAGCGTAGGCAATCATTTCATGTTTCATGATGGCGATACTGCCATTTTGATCAGGGTCGGTAATTTTCAAAGCTGTTTTTGCCGCATCTAAATCTTTAATTTCTGTTTGAGGTTTGGCAATGCCGAAACAGCTGCTGACAATAGCAGTTTTTGCAGCAGGGTTTGCTTTGTCGATTCCATATTGAAACAGCAGGGCTTTGCCGGTTTGAGCAAAACCTGCGTAGCCTAATTTATTGATTTCTTTAACTGGTAACAGCTTATTAACACCGGCTGTTTTCAAGGCATATTCAGCTGAGCTTTTGTCTTCTATCACTGCAGAGGCAGGAAAATTCGACATATTGAAGCAGCCGAAATTGCCTGCCATACGCGCATCACGGACGATCATATTGGCGGTGTTACGCAAATCTTGTTGGATACCGATACGGGTGTTGGCAGATTTGTTCAATCCACGTGCAGTAAAGTAGGTGGAGCTGACAGCCATTAAGACGATCATGCTGAGCAGGCTGGCAACCAGAAATTCAAGGATGCTGAAGCCGCGCATAGCGGTTTTATTGGGAATATGGTTGAGTAAGCGTTTATTGTTCATTGTTAGTCTCTTACGCGTGATTGGTAGGTATAGACAACGTGATGCCCCGATGTGTTGAGATTTTTTGCTCTATTTTCTTCTTCGACATCTTGCAACCATAAAACTTTAACGATGGTCGTGTCGCCTTTGCCATCGCATTTTGCGTTAAACCCATTTTCGTAAGTCGGCTCTGCACCAGAAGAATCTTTGCAGATGGTCGAGAAGACTTGGGCTTCGGGAAGGGCTTTGGCTAAATCGGCTTTAAACTGTGCAATTTGAGCTTGCGCAAGTTGCGCTTTCGTCATTTTGTCTTTAAATTCATTAGTTTGCTTTGAGTCTTTCAGCTGTTCAGAGCCAGATGTGAGGTAGGCATCATAGGATTTTTTATAACGGGAGGTTTTTTCCCCTGCAGTATCGGTTTCTTCAGAGAGCGTCGGATTGATGAGCATGCCTTCGATTAGATTTTGTGTAATTTGGGCGACTGTAGTCTGATTTTCAGACTCACGCACGTTGGATACAGTACGCAGTTGGACAGCCAGAAGGGCCAGCACACCGATAGCAAGGACAAACATGGCAATCAAAACTTCAATCAGGGTCATGCCTGATTGAAGTTTTGGGGTAAAGCTTGATGAACTCGTTTTCAGACGGCCTTTAAATGATCTGAGATGAGTAGGATTAGTAATGTTCATAAGATACCGTTGTTATTCTTTGGAAGTGTATTCGCACATTTTGCGCTCATCGTTTTTAGCACAGATTTCGACATGCCCATTGCCATTGATTAAAAGTACGGTAGCACGGGCTTTCTTGGTTTCAGCATCGGTAGCAGATTTATCTGTCAGGCTGATTTTGATGTGGCCATCTGAAAATTGATAATCCTTACCATCGATTGAATGGCCAAATGTACCATTAGGCAAGAATCTCCACCAGACTTCTTTTGAAGCTGAAGCAGAAAGAGCAGAACGGTCACTGCTGATAGGGATATAGTTGAAGCTGTATTTTACTTTTTCGGTATCTCCATTAAGAATAATGGAGCGGATGGATAAATCGACTGTATCGTTTTTATAGTTGGAATCTCCGTTTTTATCGGCGTAGGCCAACATACCATTACCGGCATATTTGGAATCGCAACCATTATTGGGTGAGCCATCGGATTTGATTTTGACCGGACAGATGTAAACGGGAAGATTGAGACGGACGGCCTCATTTCGCGCGAAGCGCAGCAGATTGGCAATTTGCTCTGCTTGCGATGCCGCACGTCTGGAGGCAATCCATTGATTCATATTGGGAAGTGCGATGACGGCCATTACTGCTGCAATAGTAATGACGATCAGCAACTCAATTAGGGTGAAGCCTTTTTGTGTCTGATACATGAGTGATTTTTGGTAGTAATGTGTTGGGTAACTGACGTTTTCTCTTTTGCATTTGCCTGTGGCAATGCTTTTGCTTTTATTAGATTTATTTTAAACGATTTTGTAATGCGTGACTAATGAAATATGAAATTCGGTTAGTTTTTCAGACAATCTGTCTCAATCTTCCATCAACATGGATTCTGGAATATAGGCAGCATTATCAAATTTGGTAAATTGACCCATCCAAGTCAGGAAGACCTTACCGACAGGGCCGTTACGGTGTTTGCCGATAATGCATTCTGCCAAGCCTTTTGCGGGTGATTCTGAGTTGTAGTATTCATCACGATACATGAACATAATCAAGTCGGCATCTTGTTCGATTGCGCCGGATTCACGCAAATCGGACATCATCGGGCGTTTGTCGGTACGCTGTTCAACGGTACGGCTCAACTGCGACAGGGCAATGACGGGAACTTGCAATTCTTTAGCCAATGCTTTGAGGGAGCGGGAAATTTCGCCAAGCTCGGAAGCTCGGTTGTCAGAACGGCCGGAGCCTGACATTAATTGCAGGTAGTCGATGACGATCAAGCCTAATTTGCCGTTGAATTGACGCGCAAGACGGCGGGCGCGGGCGCGCAGTTCGAGCGCGGTCAAACCCGGCGTTTCATCGATATACATGGGTGCATCGGAGAGTTTAACGACCGCTTCGTTCAGACGGCCCCAATGTTCGTCTTGCAATCTGCCGGTTTTTAAAACGCTTTGGTCCAAACGTCCGACTGAACCCAGCATACGCATAACCAGCTGCGCACCGCCCATCTCCATAGAGAATACGGCGACAGGCAGCTTGCCCTCTACGGCAACGTGTTCCGCAATGTTGATCGAAAAGGCAGTTTTACCCATGGAAGGACGGCCTGCGACGATGATCAAATCGCCCGGTTGAAGGCCTGATGTTTTTTTGTCGAGGTCGATAAAACCAGTCGATATACCGGTTACTTCATCAGGATTGTCGCGCGAATAAAGCATATCGATGCGCTCGACTACTTCTTTCAAAAGGTCGGGCATCTCAAGGAAGCCTTGTTTGGATTTGGCGGTACTTTCGGCGATTTGGAATACTTTGTTTTCCGCCTCGTCCAAAAGCTGGCCTGCATCACGCCCTTGTGGATTGTATGCGCTGCGTGCAATTTCTGTACCGACTTCGGCAAGCTGGCGCATGATGGAACGTTCGCGCACAATTTCGGCGTAGCGGCGGATATTGGCAGCGGATGGCGTGTTTTGCGCCAGTGTAATCAGATAGTTGAATCCGCCTGCTGCTTCCAATTCTTCATTGCGTTCCAAACTTTCTTGAACGGTAATGACGTCGGCAGGGCGGCTTTCGTTAATCAGGTTGGCAATGGCACGAAAAATCAGGCGGTGTTCGTGGCGGTAGAAATCTTCGCCGGAAACGACATCGGCAATACGGTCCCAAGCAGAATTTTCCAGCATCAGGCCGCCCAATACGGATTGCTCCGCTTCGGTGGAATGTGGCGGCAGTGACAATGCGCTGATTTCACGGTCTTCAGACGGCATATCGGAATAATTGCTCATGACGGGCATCTCTGGCTGGAAAATTGCAATCCACTATTATAGCGCAGTGTAAGTTCAATTGGTTTGTTTAGGCTAAAGCAGGTAAAATAGCAATGTTGTCGATTTGACAACACACACTACCAAAATATAAATATCAATAATTAGGAGCATAAAAATGGAACACAAGCTGCCACAATTGCCTTATGAACTGGATGCGTTATCCCCCCATCTGACCAAAGAGACTTTGGAGTTCCACTACGGCAAACACCATCAAACTTACATCACCAATTTGAACAATCAAATCAAAGACACTGAGTTTGAAGAAATGCCTTTGGAAGAAATCGTGAAAAAATCTTCCGGCGGTATGTTCAACAACGCTGCCCAAACTTGGAACCACACTTTCTACTGGCTGGGCTTTACCCCTAAAGGTCAAGGCAAACCTGCCGGTGAATTGGCTGCGGCCATCGACGCCAAATGGGGCAGCTTCGAGAAATTCCAAGAAGCGTTCAATGCTTGCGCGGCTGGTACTTTCGGCTCAGGTTGGGCATGGTTGGTGAAAACGCCTGCCGGTGAATTGGATCTGGTTTCTACTTCCAATGCAGGTACTCCGCTGACTACTGAAAACACTCCGCTGTTGACTTGCGACGTATGGGAACACGCTTACTACATCGACTACCGCAACAGCCGTCCTAACTACCTGAAAGGTTTCTGGGAAATCGTTAACTGGGATGAAGTTGCCAAACGCTTCGCCGCATAAAACGATATGAATGAAAAGGCCGTCTGAAGAATTTTCAGACGGCCTTTTTGTCGATATGGGTGTGAAGAAATGGTTTAGATGAATGTTTTTTCTGTTTGATGCGCAAAATTATCATGGAGCAGAAAAAAGGATAAAGGGGAGATTATGCTAAAATATTGTCAACAATTTTTTGGTTCCGCATGATATGGAATCAGCGTTTGACACACATAGACAAGAGGATTTTATGAAATTTCTAGACCGTGAGGCGACCATTGCCAAACCCGGCTTTAATCGTTGGCTGGTACCGCCTGCCGCTTTGGCCGTGCATCTTGCCATCGGGCAGATATACGCTTATTCCGTGTTCAATGCGCCGCTGACCAAGCTTATCGGTATTACTGAGTCGGCTGCAGGAGATTGGAAGCTGACCACGGTTGGTTGGATTTTCAGTATTGCCTTGGCGATGTTGGGCGCATCTGCCGCTATGTTCGGTACTTGGATGGAACGCGTTGGGCCGCGTAAGGCGATGTTTGTTGCAGCCTGCTGCTTCAGCTTGGGCTTTTTTGTATCGGCGATCGGCGTTCATACGCACAATCTGTTTTTGCTTTATTTGGGCAACGGTGTGATTGGTGGGGTTGGTTTGGGCTTGGGCTATATCGGGCCTGTATCGACTTTGATGAAATGGTTTCCCGATAAACCGGGTATGGCGACAGGCTTGGCGATTATGGGCTTTGGTGGCGGCGCGATGTTGGCCTCGCCTTTATCCGTGTCGCTGATGAATTTTTTCTCCAGTGAAACTTCAGTTGGCGTAGCGCAGGCTTTTGTCGTTTTAGGATTGTTTTATTTGGTGTTGATGATGTTCGGCGCGTTTACGATCCGTGTACCTGCCGATGGCTGGAAACCTAAAGGTTATGTTGCGCCGAAAAACAAAAGCAAATTGGTCAGCAGTAATCATGTCAATGTTTCACAAGCCATGAAAACGCCGCAATTCTGGCTCTTGTTTTGGGTATTGTGTTTGAATGTAACGGCCGGTATTGGTGTGTTGGGACAGGCTTCCGTCATGATTCAGGAGCTGTTTTCTGAAACTTCTGTCGGTAAACAGGCTGCCGTTGGTGCGGGTGCGGCGGCAGGTTTTGTGAGTCTGTTGAGCCTGTTTAATATGGGCGGCCGTTTTTTGTGGTCCAGTGTGTCCGACAAAATTGGCCGTAAAAATACTTATACTATTTTCTTTGTACTCGGCTCGCTGTTGTATTTTGCCATTCCGTCTATTGGCGATAGCGGTAACAAGGCTTTGTTTGTTATTGGTTTCTGCGTCATCATTTCCATGTATGGCGGCGGTTTTGCAGCCATTCCGGCGTATTTGAAAGATTTGTTCGGCACTTATCAAGTCGGGGCAATACACGGCAGGATTTTGCTGGCATGGTCAACTGCGGCTGTTATTGGCCCGGTGTTGGTCAACTATATCCGCCAAAGTCAAATTGAAAGCGGTGTTCCGGCTGCTGAAGCTTATAGCATTACCATGTATATTATGGCGGGTTTGTTGATTGTCGGTTTGCTGTGTAACTTGAGTGTTCGTTCGGTTCATGAAAAGCATCATGAGAAAAACATTAAAGTAGCGGCACATAGCCGCAATCCCGATGATGAAACCGCTGTATCCGATGCCTATCTGATTAGCAAAAAAGTATCAGCGGGCGGTATCGGTGTATGGTGGCGTTGGGCTTTAGTCTGCGTTCCTTTGGGCTATGGTGTCATTATGGTGTTTGTTAAAGCCTTAAGTTTGTTTAATTGATTACTGAAAATTAAAGGCCGTCTGAAAGTTTCAGACGGCCTTTTCAAATGTTAAATAACTAATCTTTCGATACGCTGATGGTATGTTTGATGTGTTTTAAATTCGCAACGATGGTAAAAGTCATCATCACCAGTAAAGCCCATGAACTCCATTTGCTGATGTGTACCGATGCCCATGCGCCGATTTGGTTGGGATAGCGCCAAACGCCGAAAAGGGTTCCCAAATTTTCCGCCAGCCAAATGAAAAATCCGATCAGGACAAAAGCGAGCAGGAGCGGCATTTTGCGAGTGGTGTCATAGGGCGTGTATAAGACCGTTGTCCGAGCGTATAGGCCGAGAGCAAAAGCAGCAAGATACCAGCGATAGTCGCCGATATAGTGATGGGTGAAAAAATTGATATAAATCGCCAGTGCGCACAAAGTACCCAACCAATATGGCGGATGGCTTTTGATTTTGAGGTCAAACAGCCGCCATGCTTGAATGATATAGCTGCCGACTGCGGCATACATAAAGCCCGCAAACAGTGGTACGCCGCCGATTTTGGTGTATGCCTCATCCGGATAGCTCCAAGACTGGATATCGCCTGAAGTCTTGAACCACTCTAAAGCAAAGCCCACCAAGTGAAACAGCGTAATCGATTTCACTTCATCCCAAGTTTCCAGCTTGAAATACAGCATGGCTGCTTGTACGGAGACGGCAAAAATCAGCAGCAGGTCGTAGCGTGAAATTCCCAACCAGCCTGTTTTCGGAATGAGGAACATGGCAATGAAAAACAAGCCTGCAAATAAGCAGGCTCGTGCTTCTTTCAAACCGAAAAACCAAAATTCAACAATAAAGCGTCGCCAACCATGCAAATCCTCGCGTTTAGGATGCTCAGTCAGCCAAGTATCCAGTTTGCCCAACATATTTTCAGACGGCCTCTTTATCTTGATAATGTTTTAGGCAGACTGAATCGGAATGACACGGTTTTGCTTACGTTTTGCGCCACCTTCGCAGTAGTTGGTTTTGACATAATCTTCAACAATTTGTAAAAACTCGGCAGCGATATTGTCGCCTTTGAGGGTAATTTTGCGTTCGCCGTCTACATAAACCGGCGCAACCGGAGTTTCGCCTGTACCTGGCAGGCTGATACCGATATCGGCAAGCTTGCTTTCGCCCGGGCCATTGACTACGCAACCCATTACGGCAACGTTCAATGATTCAACGCCTGGATATTCAGTGCGCCAAACAGCCATTTTTTGGCGTAAATAGTTTTGTACGTCTTGAGCCAACTCTTGGAATACGGTACTGGTGGTACGGCCGCAACCGGGGCAGGCTGTAACCATTGGCGTAAAGGAGCGCAAGCCCATGGTTTGCAGGATTTCTTGACCGACAATGACTTCTTGTGTGCGCGGGGAGCCGGGTTCGGGCGTAAGGGAAATTCGAATGGTGTCGCCGATGCCTTCTTGCAACAATACGGCCAGAGCTGCGGTGGAAGCCACAATGCCCTTGCTGCCCATGCCAGCCTCAGTCAGACCGAGATGCAGTGGGTAACGGCAACGGCTGCCTAATTCGCGGTAAACCTGAATCAAGTCTTGTACGGCGCTGACTTTGCACGACAAAATAATTTTGTCTTCAGGCAAGCCCAAAGCTACGGCTTTTTCTGCCGACTCCAGCGCCGAAACAATCAAAGCTTCTTTCATGATTTCTTCAGGCGGCTTCGGTGTAGCAGAAACTAGGTTGGCATCCATCATGCGCTTGGCAAGGCTTTGATCAAGCGAACCCCAGTTCACACCGATGCGTACAGCTTTATTGTTTTCTGCGGCAGTACGAATCATAAAGGCAAATTTTTCATCGCCTTTTGCACCTTTGCCGACATTGCCAGGGTTGATGCGGTATTTAGACAGGGCCTTGCCGCACTCAGGAAATTCGGCCAATAAGCGTTCGCCATTAAAATGGAAATCACCAATCAAAGGCGTGGTGTAGCCCATATCGTCTAAGCGGCTGCGGATTTCGGCTACTTTGGAAGCCGCTTCAGGAGTATTAACCGTGATACGGACCATTTCTGAGCCGGCATCGCTCAACTCTTTGACCTGTCGGGCGGTTGCTTCTGCATCTGCGGTGTCGGTATTGGTCATAGATTGCACAACAACGGGCGCATCGGAGCCGATGATGAGATGGTCAATTTTGACTTGATGTGTCTGACGGCGTTTAGGTGTGGTCATTTTAGTTTTTTCCTGCAACAAAAGAGGCGGATTTTTCACCGGCAACACGGTATTTCAAAGGTTCGATAGGTGTGCCGCCGTAATTGGCTTCCGAGCCGGCTGCAATACCGATCCAAACATTGTAAGGCGCGCCGCCTCTCAGACGTTGTTCGCTTCCGGCCGGAACGATACGGCTGAATACTACTTTTCCATCTTTGTCTGTAATAATCAGATTGCTTCGGTATTGGACTTTAATCCAAAGTTCGTCTTTCTCAACTTTGACGGCAGGCTTCTCATCTTGTACGACGGCGGAAGCTGCTGAGGTTGCTTGATCATTGGCCGTTTCAGGCTTATTGGTGATTTCTTTTTTGCCGTCTTCCGTCATTTCGCTAACGGCAACATTATCCGTTTTTAAGGCAGGCGTTTTCATCGTATCAGCAACATCTTTGCTGTTTTGAATATTTGCCTGCTCGTTTTCAAAACTGGATTTGCTTTGCCAAAAGTAAACACCGCCTACAGCCAAAGCCAATGCGGTTACTCCCAATATCCATTTGGGGAAGCCTTGCTTTTCAGTGTCTTTGTAGCTTAAGCCTGTGTTGGCACTGCGTGTTACCGCGTATACATGGTCTTCAAGTTGCGGAGTAATGGAGAGTAAATGTTTGGCGATGGTTTGTTCATCGATTTTCAGAAATCGTGCATATGAACGCAGATAGCCTGAAACAAAGACTAAACCGGGAAAGCCTGAATATTCCCCTTTTTCCAAAGCATCAATTTGTTCGGCAGATAGTTTCAAACGTGAAGCAACATCTTGAATATCGATTTTGGCATCAGTTCTGTGTTTGCGTAATTCATCCCCCAATGTTTTGGCGGCTTGTGTGTCGTAGTTGATTTTATCGTTATTTTCCATTTAGTGGCCTGTTGTGACGGTTTGTAGTTCGTCTGAATATGGGAAGTTTGCCCTAAGTTGGGCTTCGTATTCGTATGCGGCGTGTTTATTGCCCAAGGCGGTAGCCAAACGCCAGCCTAAGAGCAAATCGTCAGCCTGCAGGACATCGACTTTACTTTGGTATTGGCGGAAATAATAGTCGGCATCGTTGAGATTGCCTGCCATCATTTTGGTTCGGGCAAGTTCTTTGAAAGCAGGGAAGAATTGCGGATTCGCTGCTAAAGACCTTTCCAAATAGGCTTGGGCTAAAGAGTATTGGCCTAACCTTGCGCTGCAAATGCCTTTATTCATGTTGGCAATAAAGGGGCTCGGGTAGGTCGGGTCGGCCAGTGCTTTATCAAAATAAGCCATAGATTCGGCAGGTGCATTCATTTGATTGCATAAGAACCAACCGTAATTGTTGTTAACTTCAGCACTATCCGGTTTTAAAGACAATGCTTTAAGAAAGCTTTCCTGAGCTTTATCGCGGACTTTCAGATACTGATAAATTTCAGCGCGTACCAACCAAGCAATATCGTTTTTTGAATTGAATTTAAGCGCCTCTTCGATACTTTCGGTAGCTTGGCGATAGTTTTGGCCGCGCATATATTCTACGGCAAGCTGGGTTTTGATATTGGAAACCTGAATGGCACGTTCTTTGGGGCTTGGTCCGGAAGAGGATGCGCAGGCAGAAAGAGTCAGTGCGGTAAGTAAAGCGAATCCGAACTTGATTTTCATAATTAACCTTATTGTTCGACCAAAATTTGTTGCCATTTTTGTTGGCGGCGTGTTTTATCTTGTACTTGTCCGGCCAATTGTCCGCAAGCGGCATCAATATCGTCGCCGCGGGTTTTGCGGACAGTAACGACAAAGCCGGCTTGTTGCAGAATATCGCGGAAGATACGGATATTTTCATTGGTAGAACGTTCGTAGCCGGAATTTGGGAAAGGATTGAACGGAATCAGATTGAATTTGCAGGGTACGTCTTTAACCAATTCAATCAATTCACGCGCATGTTGTGCTTTATCGTTGATACCGTCGAGCATAACGTATTCAAAGGTAATAAAGTCACGGGGTGCTTTGACCAAATAACGTTGACAGGCCGCCATCAATTCTTTGAGCGGGTATTTTTTGTTGAGGGGAACAATCTGATCGCGCACTTCATCGTTGGATGCGTGTAAAGATACAGCCAAAGCAACAGGCATTGCATCACGCAGTCTGTCCATTTGTGGAACCATGCCCGAAGTGGAAACAGTCACGCGGCGACGGCTCAAGCCGTAGCCGTGATCATCCAGCATAATGCTCAAAGCAGTAACAACATTGTCAAAGTTTGCCATGGGTTCGCCCATGCCCATCATCACAACATTGGAGATAACGCGTTCATTTTTAGGGGTAACGCCCATGGCTTTATTGGCCCACCAAAGCTGACCGATGATTTCAGCGGCAGTCAGGTTGCGGTTGAAACCTTGTCGTCCGGTAGAGCAGAAGGTGCATTCCAATGCACAACCAACTTGGGAAGAGATACACAAAGTACCGCGGTCAGCCTCGGGAATGAAAACGGTTTCTACACCGTTGCCCGTGCCGACATCCAGCAACCATTTGCGTGTGCCATCAGTAGATTCTTGTGCCATCATTAATTTAGGCACCTCGATTGTGGCTTGTTCATTCAATTTGGCCCGCAATGATTTGGCCAAGTCAGTCATTTCTTCAAAGTTTTGTGCACCCGCTTGATGCATCCAACGCATTACCTGCTTGGCACGAAAAGGTTTTTCGCCCATTTCAGCAAAGTGTTGCGTCAGTCCGTTTAAATCGTAGTTCAGTAGATTGGTTTTCATGTATTTTTATGTTTCTCAGTAAAGCTTTTAAAGCAAAGGGGCTTATTGGGCAGCTTTGCTTTAAAAGCCTTTGGGTTTTCAGACGGCCTTTAATTTGTAGGATATACAAAGCAGTTTTGCCGTCCGATATGAATCGGACGGCCGTAAAGCGGCTACAGGCTTTTACTCTTAGCGTGGGCAGATTTCGCTTTGGCTGAAGAAGTAAGCAATTTCAATCGCAGCATTTTCAACGCTGTCAGAACCATGTACGGCATTAACACTGACAGATTCTGCAAAGTCGGCACGGATTGTACCCGGAGCTGCATCGGCTGGATTGGTTGCGCCCATCAATTCACGATTTTTTGCAACGGCGTTTTCACCTTCCAACACTTGAATCATGACAGGATTGCGTGTCATGAATTTAACCAAGTCTTCATAAAAAGGGCGGTCTTTGTGTACGGCATAAAACTCTTTCGCTTCACGATCAGAGAGATGTTTCATTTTCGCCGCAATAATGCGCAAGCCGTTTTCTTCAAAGCGGCTGTAAATCTTGCCGATGACGTTTTTTTCTACTGCATCGGGTTTGATGATGGAAATCGTACGTTCGATGGCCATGTTATGTCCTTGTTTTTATTGGTAGGTAAGTTGTCGCAGCCAAGAGGCGAGGGAAGTGTATTCTACCAAATTTCGCCCCTTTTGGGGAAAGGCATTATTTGCTTAAAGTCAGGTGTGGTTGTTCCAAATAGACTTCAGATTGCATTTCGATCATACGGCTGGCTGTACGGGTAAATTCTTCGGCGAAATCGCCTTCAACGTAAATATCGTTTACGCCAACTGTGCTGGTAGCGCACAGCTTCACACGGAAATCGTATAAAACGTCAATTAACCATGTCAGGCGGCGTGCTTCTGCTTTTTCTTGAGGGGTTAGGCGCTCTAATCCTGAAAGGAAAACCATCTCGTAATGTTCGGCTAAATACAGATAGTCAGCTTGTGAGCGCGGGCCAAAACATAATGCGCGGAAATCAAACCAGATGGCACGTTCTGACTGGGCTTTATGGGGAATTTCCCGTCCATGAATAATGCTGATGCCTGGGTTTAATTCAGAGATTCCGCTCATTTCTTTAAATAAAGCAGCCAGTTTTTGCTCGTTCTCTTCATTATTGGGGACAAAGAAAATTTCGGCAGGACGCAGCGTACGCAAGCGGTAATCTTCGCCTCCATCTACATTTAAAACGGTCAGGTTGGACTCGATAAGGGCGATGGTTGGCAGAAAACTGCTGCGGTTTTGGCCTTGAGGATAGAGTTCGGATGGGGCGTAGTTGGAAGTGGCTACCAAGACTACACCTTCACTCAACAGGTTTTCCAGCAAACGGCCTAGAATCATGGCATCTGCAATATCGCTGACATGAAACTCGTCAAAACATAATACGCGTGTTTCTTTGGCAATTTCTGTTGCAACGGCTTTTAAGGGATTGGCTTCGCTTTTTAAGACTTTCAGTCGTTGATGAATTTCGGCCATAAAGGCATGGAAATGCACGCGGCGCTTACGGCGATAAGGGAGGCAGCCAAAAAAAGCATCCATCAGGAAACTTTTACCGCGTCCTACGCCGCCATAAAAATAGAGTCCTTTTGGTACTTGGGGGGAGCGTAGGCTGCGGCCGAGAAAACGGTTGCGTTTGCGTTTGAACATCATCAACTCGGTCCACAAGCGATCCAAATATTCAATGGCTCGTGCTTGTGCTTCGTCACGGATAAAGTTGGGCTGTTCGGCTGCAGCTTGATACCAAGTCAATGGGCTGTGGTTTTCAAATGGAGGTGGTGTGAATAGTTGATCTCTATTGCTCATGTGTAACCTTTATTATGCTTTACTGGCGATAGTCGAAACATCATCCGCAATAGTTTGGACAGTAGTTGGAATGATGTTTTCATTACAGAATAGTCGGTCTATTATAAATGATTTCAGACGGCCTGCGTTTTTTGCAAAGGCTTTGTTGTCAATATAGTTGGAAAAGTGTGCGATTAAGGTATGCGTAAAAAGAGCTGGCTTTGGTATTTCTTGAAAAAACAAAAAACGCCGCATTTCTGCGGCGTTTTGCTACTAAGTATTAATGAGCACTTTCTTGCAATGCCAAGTCTACACGCTCACGCAACTCTTTACCCGGTTTGAAGTGAGGAACATGCTTTTCTGGCACTTCCACGCGTTCGCCGGTTTTGGGGTTGCGCCCGATACGGGCAGGGCGGTGGTTCAAGTCGAAGCTGCCGAAGCCGCGGATTTCGATACGTTGTCCACGAGCCAGTGAGCGGGTCATGGTATCAACCAAGACTTTTACACTGTATTCGACATCTTTAGCCAGCAGTTGGTTGCCATTTTTTTCGGCAAACACTTCTGCAAGGCGAACCATCAATTCAGACTTCGTCATGTCTGCAACCTTATTCTTGGTCGCCGGACAGTTTGGCTTTCAGCAAGTCGCCCAGGCTGGTAGTACCGGCATTGGCAGTCGCAGCAGCGTTAACTGAATTCAGCGCTTCGCGGTTTTCTTTAGCGTCTTTCGCTTTAACAGACAGGCGGATGCTGCGGTTTTTGCGGTCAACGGTAACGATAACGGCTTCAACTTCGTCGCCTTCTTTCAGTTTGGTAGTCAGGTCTTCAACGCGGTCAGCAGCGAATTCAGAAGCAGGCAGGTAGCCTTCAACTTCTTCAGACAGAGCAACTACGGCACCTTTGGCGTCAACAGATTTCACAGAACCTTTAACCAAAGAACCTTTGTCGTTTACGCTGATGAAGTTGCCGAACGGATCACCTTCCAGTTGTTTGATACCCAAAGAGATGCGTTCTTTTTCAACGTCGATTGCCAATACAACGGCTTCAACTTCTTCGCCTTTTTTGTATTTGCGTACAGCTTCTTCGCCGGCTTCAGTCCAAGACAGGTCAGACAAGTGAACCAGGCCGTCGATGCCGCCAGGCAGACCTACGAATACGCCGAAGTCAGTGATAGATTTAACTGCGCCGGAGATTTTGTCGCCTTTGTTGTGGTTGGCAGCAAACTCTTCCCAAGGGTTAGCTTGGCATTGTTTCATACCCAAAGAGATACGGCGGCGGTCTTCGTCGATTTCCAGGATCATTACTTCAACTTCGTCACCCAGTTGAACAACTTTGCTTGGGTGTACGTTTTTGTTGGTCCAATCCATTTCGGAAACGTGTACCAAACCTTCGATGCCTTGTTCGATTTCAACGAATGCACCGTAGTCGGTCAGGTTGGATACTTTACCGAACAGGCGGGTACCTTGTGGATAACGACGGGTCAGGCCGCTCCAAGGATCTTCGCCCAGTTGTTTCATACCCAGGGAAACGCGTTGTTTGTCTTGGTCGAATTTCAGGACTTTAGCTTCTACTTCTTGACCAACTTCCAAAACTTCGCTTGGGTGTTTCACACGGCGCCATGCCAAGTCGGTGATGTGCAACAGACCGTCGATGCCGCCCAAGTCAACGAACGCACCGTAATCGGTGATGTTTTTAACGATACCTTTGATAACTGAACCTTCTTGCAGGTTTTCCAGCAAGGCTTTGCGTTCTTCGCCCAAAGTAGCTTCCAGAACAGCGCGGCGGGACACAACAACGTTGTTGCGTTTTTTGTCCAGTTTGATCACTTTGAATTCAATTTCTTTGCCTTCGAAGTGAGAAGTGTCTTTTACAGGACGTACGTCAACCAAAGAACCCGGCAGGAATGCGCGGATGCTGTTGATCATAACAGTCAGACCACCTTTGACTTTGCCATTGATAACGCCGGACAGGATGTCGCCGTTTTCCATAGCTTCTTCCAAAGCGATCCAGTCGGCAGCGCGTTTGGCTTTTTCGCGGGACAGTTTGGTTTCGCCGAAGCCGTTTTCAACAGATTCGATGGTAACGGTAACGAAATCGCCAACTTTAACTTCAATCTCGCCCTGAGCGTTTTTGAATTCAGCAACATCAATCAGAGATTCTGATTTCAGACCTGCGTTAACGGTAACGAAGTTTTGATCGATGCCGACTACTTCGGCAGTAATCACTTCACCTGGGTTCATTTCTTGCAGGGTAAAGCTTTCTTCCAGCAGCTGGGCAAAATTTTCCATAGTCATATATACTCTTTTCGGTACACCGCCAAGGGGTGCGGGTTAGGTTTGAAATGACCTGCCGTCCTTGGCGCGGCAGGTTGGGAAATGTTTTCAGACGGCCTTGTTATAGGACTAAAAGGCCGTCTGAAATGAAAACTTCGCGATTATACTCCAAATTTTAAACTTTATGATACCAATCAAGCACTTTTTTTACAGCTTCTTCGATAGAAAGGTTATCGGTATCTAAAAGCAGGGCGTCGGGCAGCTGTTTCAACGGAGCAACAGGGCGGCGGCGGTCTGCTTCGTCGCGTGCTTCAATGTCTGACAAAATACGCTCGAATGCAACGCCTTCGCATGGGATACCGAGTTGTTTTGCACGACGTTGGGCGCGGACATAGGCACTTGCGGTCAGGAAAATTTTTAATGCGGCATCGGGGAAAATAACCGAGCCGATATCGCGGCCGTCGGCGACCAAACCTTTTTCGGTTAGGAAGTCGCGTTGGCGCTGCAAAAGGGCTGTGCGCACTTTAGGCAACTGCGCGACGGCAGATGCGCCCATACCGATCGCTTCGGTACGGATTTGCTCGGATACATCTTCGCCGTTCAATAATACGACGCTGCCTTCAAATTGTGCGGGCAAGGTTTCTGCCAGTGTGCTGACGGCATCTTCATCTGTCCAGGCAATATTTTGTTTTTGTGCGTAAAGCGCGGTCAGGCGGTAAAGCGCACCGGAGTCGAGGTAAAGAAAACCCAAGGCTTCGGCTACGCGTGAGGCAACCGTCCCTTTGCCGGATGCGCTGGGGCCGTCGATGGCGATGACTTTTTGCTTGAGGCTCATGTGTTCTCCTGAATGCGATAGGTATTTGAATTAGCCGTTTATTATACGTTGCTTTGGCCGTCTGAAAACGAAAATTTTTGTGTGATTTAGATTTGAGGGGAAAGTGGCTCGGCCTTATCGGGTATAATGGCCAAAATCATAATTTAACCGCTTTATCTGATTGTTCGGGCCATCTGAAATAACGGGTCGGGAACGGTCTTAGAATTTAGAAACATTATGTTACAAACCGATAATCTTACTTCTGCACAACCTCAGCGCATTATCACTGCTCAAAATATTTCCGCTCAGGAAGAATTGCTTGAACGCGCTTTACGTCCGAAAACTTTAGACGACTATATCGGGCAGGATAAAGCAAAAGAGCAGTTGGCTATTTTTATCCAGGCGGCGAAAAAACGTGGCGAAGCGCTTGACCACACTTTGCTGTTTGGCCCTCCGGGTTTGGGCAAAACTACTTTGGCACACATTATCGCCAAAGAGTTAGGCGTTAATTTGCGCCAAACCAGCGGCCCGGTTTTGGAACGTGCCGGCGACCTTGCAGCCTTGTTGACCAATCTCGAGCCGCATGATGTGCTGTTTATTGATGAAATCCACCGTTTAAGCCCCGTGGTTGAAGAAATCCTTTATCCTGCGCTTGAAGATTATCAGTTGGACATCATGATAGGCGAGGGGCCGGCCGCGCGTTCGGTCAAAATCGATTTGCCGCCGTTTACATTGGTAGGCGCGACGACCCGTGCCGGTATGCTGACCAATCCTTTGCGCGACCGTTTTGGTATCGTGTCCCGATTAGAGTTTTATCAGAATAAAGATTTGGCAACTATTGTTGCCCGTTCTGCACAGTTGTTGCAGTTGGATATGGGCGACGAGGGCGCAATGGAAGTGGCCAAGCGCAGCCGCGGTACGCCACGTATTGCCAACCGCCTTTTGCGACGTGTACGCGATTATGCCGATGTGAAAAACAACGGCGTCATTGATGCGGAAATTGCCGATGCGGCTTTGAGTATGCTGGATGTGGATGGGCAAGGTTTGGATGTGATGGACAGGAAATTCCTTGAGGCGATTCTGCATAAATTCAGCGGCGGTCCTGTCGGTTTGGAAAACGTGGCTGCTGCGATTGGCGAATCGACCGATACCATCGAAGATGTGATTGAGCCTTATCTGATTCAGCAGGGCTTTTTGCAGCGTACACCGCGCGGACGCGTAGCAACCGAACGAGCCTATCTGCATTTTGGCTTGAAGGTTCAAGAATAATAATGAAGGCCGTCTGAAAACTGCTTTCAGACGGCCTGATACTTTCAATTTCATATGATTGTCGGCAAATATCTGCCGATAATCGGTTAAAATGTCCCCCTTTTCTTTTTTGAAGTTTCCCCATGAATATCTTATCCGTAGAAAATGCTTCTTTTGCCGTCGGCCACGTCGCCTTGCTCGACAAAACTTCTTTTCAACTAGACAGCGGCGAGAAAATCGGTTTAATCGGCCGCAACGGTGCGGGTAAGTCTTCGTTTTTAAAAATTCTTGCAGGCGTACAAAAGCTCGACGACGGGCAGATTATTGTTCAAAACAATCTCAAAATCGTTTATGTACCGCAGGAATCCTTTTTTGATAAGGACGCAACCGTATTTGATACTGTTGCCGAAGGTTTGGGCGAAATTCGCGATTTATTGCGCCGTTATCATCATGTCAGCCATAAGTTGGAAAATGGTTCTAGTGAGACTTTGTTGAAAGAGCTCAACGAATTGCAGCTTGAAATCGAAGCGAAGGATGGCTGGAAACTGGATGCGGCAGTCAAGCAGACTTTGGGGGAACTCGGTTTGCCGGAAAACGAAAAAATCGGCAACCTCTCCGGCGGTCAGAAAAAGCGTGTTGCCTTGGCTCAGGCCTGGGTGCAGAAGCCCGACGTATTGCTGCTTGACGAACCGACCAACCATTTGGACATCGACGCGATTATCTGGCTGGAAAACCTGCTCAAAGCGTTTGAAGGCAGCTTGGTTGTGATTACCCACGACCGTCGTTTTTTGGACAATATCGCCACGCGCATCGTCGAACTAGACCGCGGCATTTTGCGCTCCTATCCCGGCTCGTTCTCCAAATACAGCGAGAAAAAATCGCAGGAATTGGCGGTTGAGGCGGAACATAACCGCCTCTTCGACAAATTCCACGCGCAGGAAGAAGCGTGGATACGCAAAGGCATCGAAGCGCGCCGTACCCGCAACGAAGGCCGCGTGCGCCGTTTGGAAGAACTGCGCCGTCAGCGTGCCGAACGCCGAAACGTGCAAGGGCAGGTCAACTTCAAGCTCGACAGCGGTGAGAAAAGCGGCAAAATCATCGCCGAATTGGAACACGCCTCGTTTGCCTATGGCGACAAAGTCATCATGGACAAATTCTCCGCCATCTTGCAGCGCGGCGACAAAATCGGCCTAATCGGCCCCAACGGTATCGGCAAAACCACCTTCCTCAAGCTGATTTTGGGCGAATTGCAGCCGACCTACGGCAGAATCCGTATTGGCAGCAAGCAGGAAGTTGCTTATTTCGACCAGTTCCGCAGCGCGTTGAACGAAAACGACACTGTGTTTTACACGCTCGGCCAAGGCAACGATTACGTCGAAGTCGGCGGTAAGAAAAAGCATGTGATGAGCTATTTGGAAGATTTTCTGTTCCATCCAGCCCGTGCACAAAGTCCTGTTTCATCGCTCTCCGGCGGCGAACGCAACCGTCTTCTGCTGGCGAAACTCTTTACCCGTCCTGCTAATATTTTGGTTTTGGACGAACCGACCAACGACTTGGACATCGACACCCAAGAGCTGCTTGAAGATTTGCTGCGTGATTATCAAGGCACGGTATTCCTTGTCTCGCATGACCGTATGTTCTTGGATAATGTGATTACCCAAAGCATTGTTTTCGAAGGACAAGGCCGTCTGAAAGAATACATCGGCGGCTATCAGGACTATATCGACGCAAAATCGCGGGAAGATAAAATTCAGACGGCCTCTGCGCCTAAAGCGGTTGCCGAGCCTGAGAAAGTCAAACCCAAAGCCAACCGCACAGTCAAACTTTCCTATAAAGAACAGCGCGAACTCGATGCCCTGCCTGATGAAATCGCCGCTTTGGAAACCGAACAGGCTGAAATCAATACCCAGCTTTCCGATCCTGAAATTTTCAAAGATTACGAAAAAGCAGGTGCGTTACAAAGTAGGGCTGAAGAAATTGAGATGCTGCTTTTGGAAAAGCTGGAGCGCTGGGAATGGCTGGAAGCGAAACAAAATGGCGAAGCGGTTTAAATTAGGAATTTTGTCCCAAAGTAGGGCAGATATTTTTCTAAATCATGCCGTCTAAAACCCGAATATTCAAAAACAAGGTCTACAACCAACATGAAAAAAGTCGAGAAAAACGTATTGGTGCTGCATAGCGCTAAGGAAATGTTTGAGCTGGTGGACAAAGTTGAGGACTATCCAAAATTTTTGCCGTGGTACAGCAAGACCGAAGTCATAGAACGCAAAGGCAATGAGCTAAAAGCGCGCCTGTTTATGGACTATATGCGCGTCAAGCAGTCGTTTGCGACGCATAACCACAATATACCGGGGCAGGAAATCCGCATGGATTTGCTCGAAGGGCCGTTTAAAACCCTGCGCGGCACTTGGAAATTTATCGACTTGGGCGATGATATGTGCAAAGTCGAATTCAGATTAGAATACGATTTCTCCAATGCCGTACTCTCTGCCATGATTTCCCCAGTGTTCGGCCATCTTGCCGGTACGCTGGTAGATGCTTTTATTAAAGAGGCCGATCGCCGCTATGCTTGAGATTGAAATTGTTTACGGACTGGCCGACAGGCAAGTGTTGAAGGGCATGACCGTTGCCGAAGGTACAACCGTACGCGAAGCTGCCCTGCAAAGCGGTTTGGAGGTGGAGTTCCCAGAGTTGGATTTGCAGCAAGCGCCTTTGGGTATTTTCGGCAAGGCCGTGAAAGACGAGACAGCGTTGCGCGATGGCGATCGGATTGAGGTTTATCGTCCATTGTTGATTGATCCGAAAGAAGCGAGACGTAAACGCGCAGGGCAAGAATAAATCGAAGGCCGTCTGAAATTTTTTCAGACGGCCTGTCAAACTGAAAGAACAGTAATGAGCTTGAAAATTAAATTAATCGTCGGTTTGGGCAATCCAGGCCAAGAATACGAACAAACGCGCCACAATGTCGGCTTTTGGCTGTTGGACGAGCTGGCGTGGAAATGGAAAGTCAATTTTAAAGACGAAAAGAAATTTTACGGTGAAGTAGCGCGCGCCACTACGCCTGATGGCGATGTTTGGCTGCTCAAACCCATGACCTTTATGAACCGCTCCGGTCAGGCCGTTGCCGCTTTGGCTCAGTTTTACAAAATCAAGCCGGAGGAAATCTTGGTGGTTCATGACGAGCTGGATATTCCATGCGGCCGTATCAAATTCAAACTTGGCGGCGGCAACGGCGGACACAACGGCCTCAAAGATATTCAGGCTCGTTTGGGTACGCCTAATTTCTACCGCCTGCGCTTGGGCATTGATCATCCTGGCGACCGTAATCTGGTTGTCGGTTATGTGTTGAATAAACCGTCAGCGGAACACAGACAGCAAATTGATGATTCCATCGCCAAATCCCTGCAAGGATTGCCGGCCGTGTTGAATGGCGAATGGGAAGAAGCAACACGTTTTTTACACAGTAAGTAAGCGTACCCAAATCAAACGAGTAGCCTTGCACATCATGTTCAGACGGTCTGAAAACAGATAATGTGCCTGAATAGCGATAATCCAATTAAAGAAACAGTAAATATGAACGAACTGACCAGCCTTATGCAGACCGAAGCCCCAGGGATTGTTGGCGAGACATTAGACTTCTGCCTTTACGAATGCAGTATTGAAGATGCCCCGGATGCAGAAGAAGTGGCACAATGGCGTGATATTTTGAAGGCTCGAGGTGGGAAATTTGTCCGCTTGGCAGGTATTTGCCAAACATGGTTGGATGAAGAGGCCGACAAATGAAAGCCTTACCATTAAACAAATTCACTGCCGCTGCCTTGATTTGGTTTGCCGCCGCCATTTATGCCTTGCTTTTCAAAGAGGGCGGCAATAGCGCTCCACCATTTCCCCATTTTGATAAAGTCGGCCATTTCGGGCTGTTCTTCGGTCAGGCATGGTTGTGTGCAAAAATATTTATTCAAGACAATAGGACTATTCCCTATAAAGGCATTCTGTTTGCCGCTTTATTGTTTGCCATAGGAAGCGAGCTGGCTCAGGCATTTCTGACTGCTACGCGCCAAGGTTCGATCGCGGACGGCATTGCCGATATGGCAGGTACGGCTGCGGCACTGTGGTTTGCAGAAAAAATAAAAGCAGCAAAAAGTTAGATATATTTAAAGAAGTTAAAAGGCCGTCTGAAATCCTGAGGAACAGGTTTCAGACGGCCTTTTGTTACTGGATATTTGAAGCAATGATTGCTTCATACCAAGTATTCAAATATTAGAATTTTACGCGTACACCGGCAGATACTTCGTGGGAATGGAGCTTAACGTTATTGATCTTGCTCCAGTGGTTATAGCGATAGCCTGCATCCAGTGCTACATTTTGAGTTACATCATAACTTACACCAGCCATTGCACCTACGCCAATTTTAGTATCCTTACGTTCAGCTGTTTGTTCGGCTGTTTGATATTTATGAGTAGAGTGGTTAAGACCCAGGCGAACACCTACATAAGGTTTTACAGGAGCTTGCAGGTCAAAATCATAAATAGCAGATACACCGGCACTGTGATATTTAGCCTCAGCATATACCGAAGGTACATTAATCTTTGCAGATTTATAATGCGTATAGTCGGCAGCAACACGGAAATCGCCGAAATCGTAGCCTGCAGAAATACGAGGGCTAAAGCCTTTAATTGATGCGCCACCCAGTTTTACAGTAGCATGACCAGCATCAGCCTGAACATAAAAACCTTTGGTTTCATCAGCCAATGCAAATGCAGGCAGGGAAAGAGCAATCAGTGTTACCAGAACTTTTTTCATTGTTTTGTCCTTAATGTAGGATTAGGAGTAGTGGATAATCGCCGGGATTGTTCATTCCCAACAATTATTCTGATTGTATTTTCTTGTGGAAAATTAAGCAAATCTAAAAATGTGTCAGCTGTTGTAAAATCGCACTTATAAAAAACACTGTAACAAATCGTTTAAGAACAAACAGCCTTGTTCGGTCGGGCGGAACACGGTCGGGTCTGATTCAAGCAGGCCTTTTTGTCTGGTGGTTTCGATTTGAGCCATGATTTTTGCAGTGGGGACGCCGGTACGTTCCTGCAACATTGCAGCAGGTACGCCGTCGGTCAGGCGCAGGGCGTTCATCATGAACTCGAATGGAAGGTCTTCAGCAGCAACAGTTTTGCGTTCAACTGCTTCATGCGGATTGCTTTGTATGGCGGCAAGATAGTCGTTGGGATGACGACGGCGGACGGTGCGTTCGATATGGTCAGGATAGGAGATTTTGCCGTGTGCGCCCGCACCTATACCCAAGTAATCGCCGAACTGCCAATAGTTCAAATTATGGCGGCACTGCATACCAGGTTTTGCAAAAGCCGATGTTTCATAGTGAATAAAGCCTGCGCCTTCCAATGCACCGTGTACGGCATCTTCAATATCCAATGCTGCTTCATCTTGCGGCAATCCTTTTGGCGGCGTATGACCGAAAGGCGTGTTCGGTTCCATGGTCAGATGATATGCGCTGATATGCGATACGCCTGTTGCGATAGCCGTTTGCACATCGTTTAAGGCCGTCTGAACGGTTTGGTTTGGTAGGGCATACATCAAATCGATATTAACTTTTTCAAATAATTTCAAGGCAGTATCAATGGCTGTCAGGGCTTCTTTGCCGTTGTGAACGCGTCCCAATCGAGTAAGCATATCGTCATTAAAACTCTGTACGCCGATAGACAGGCGCGTAATACCTGCGTCTTTAAATCCTTGAAACTTCTCAATTTCAAATGTGCCCGGATTGGCTTCCAAAGTAATTTCCGCTTCGGGGTGCAAACGCACTAATGAACGCACGCCGCTTAACAAGCGGTCAATTGATTTCGCTTGAAATAGGCTGGGTGTGCCGCCACCGAAGAATATGGTTTCCACAGGTCTGCCCCAAATATTGGGCAATTCAAGTTGCAAGTCGGTTAATAGGGCATCGATATAGGCTTCTTCCGGCAGGCCGTTTTTCAGGCTGTGGGAATTGAAGTCGCAATACGGGCATTTTTTGATGCACCAAGGAATATGGATATAGAGTGATAAAGGAGGCAGGGCGGTTAGCTGGCCGGGACGTTGGAAGGTGATTTGGGTCATGATATGTGTTGAGGCTCGAGGCCGTCTGAAATTTTTAGGGCCTTATTTTAACTGAAATGTCGGCCGGGAAAATAATCAGTAGGAAATTTGCGCAGTCTAAGCGCTCAAAAAAGCTTCTATTTCTTCTTCTGATAATTTGGAATCGCAGACGGATTTTATTTTGCCTTGTGAGATGTTGAGTAATGCGGGAACAGTTTTGATGCCGTGTTGTTCACGAAAAGTTTTTAAAGCTGCTTTGTTGCTGCTGTCTGTAAAGCGGATAGTAAGCTGCTTGTTTATGGAAACAGTAAACAGTTTTGCAACAAAACGGCGACAGTATGAACAACTTGGTTTGCCTAGAAAGACGATAGCAGTTTCTTGACTATCAATGAGTTGAAGAAGTTCGTCAGGTGTGGTTGGGATGAAGGCAGCAACGTGTTTTGCAAAGGCTGCCAATTCTTCAGGTGTGGGCTTGGGCATGGGAGTGAATGTGAGGTAAGCCGTCTGAAGGTTTCAGACGGCCTGTTATCGATTTATAAGGATTCAATTTTTCTTAACAATTCACGCAATGCTTGGGCGCGGTGGCTTTCGGCATTTTTGATTTCAGGACCAAGCTCGGCGGCGGTGCAACCATGTTCGGCCAGATAGAAATGCGGGTCGTAGCCGAAGCCGTTTGTACCTGCGGCTTCTGCCTGCCATTGTCCGTGCCAGATGCCTTCGGCGATGATGGGTTGCGGGTCGTTTTCGTGGCGGACGAGGACGAGCACGCAGACGTAGTAACAGCTTTTATCGTCTTTATCGGCAAGATCGGCAGACAGTTTGGCGTTGTTTGCGGCATCGGATTTGGGGTTTTCGCCTGCATAACGGGCGGAGAAAATGCCGGGTGCGCCGTTTAAGGCGTTGGTGCAGATGCCGGAATCGTCGGCAAGTGCCGGTAAGCCGCTATATTTGGCGGCATGACGTGCTTTAGCCAGGGCATTTTCAACAAAGGTATGGTACGGCTCGGGACATTCGGGCGTATTGAACTGCGATTGTGGCAGGACTTCGATGTTTAAGTCGGCGAAGAGGCGGGAAAATTCTTTGAGTTTGCCTGAGTTGCCACTGGCAAGGACGATTTTTTCAAACATGGTTTTTCCTTAATGGTTTTCGGTTTGCTGCATACGAGCCATTTGTGCGTGTGCTTTGTGGCGGATGTAAAGGGCAAGGCTGCCGATTTGGGCAAAAACGGTGGCAAAGGCAAACAGAAAGGCGGCAACGGCAAATTGTTTGCTGTGAATGCTCAGAAGATAAGCGCCCAACAGAATCAGTACGATAAACATCAGGGTAAACAGGGCGGTCAGGAGCAGATAGGCTTTTTGTCGGGTCATGGCAGCTTGGGGGAGGGGGAAAAATGTTCTGATTATAACGTCAGATTGGGAATTTGAAACCATGCCGTATCCGTTAAAAAGGCCGTCTGAATATTTCAGACGGCCTTAAGTCGAATAACGGATTAACGTAATTCTGTGTGCAGGCGGCTCAACAATGTGGAGGCATCGCTGCCTTTGTATGGGCTGCCGTCTTTGTTCAACAGATGGAGGCGTGCGCCATTGTTGATAGGCTCAACATACACGATGATTTCAGGATACGTTTTTGGTGCTTCTGCTTTGCCTTTGCCAAATACGCGTTTGAACAGGCCTGGTTTTTTATTGGCAACTGCTTCGCCTTCGGTTGGCGCTTGTTGAACCAAGAAGGCGCGGCGTTCGGCATTTTGACCGATAACAGTCAGGCCGATGCGGTCAAGCGCAAGGGCGGTACGGCGCCAGTTGCGGCCGTAATCGCCTGCCAGCAACAGAGTGCCATTGTCCACACGGGCTAACTCAGAAGCATTGCTGCGGGCGGCAACGCTTTGGGTCAGAGCCTGTTCGGCTTGTTGGCCGTCAACGCCCAAGTATTGCATAAAGCGGGCGAGGAATGCGGCTTCGAGGTTAGGGTCGCTCTCGCTTGGCTGCCACATGGTGGTGTCTTTTTTACGGTCGGCATAAACTTCTTTCATGCCTTTGTGGGCGAAGAAGATGTCGGTCGAACCGTTTTTACCTTGTTCGATGCGAATGATGAACTTGTCGCGTTCGCTGGTAGAGTAGATACCGCCCAAGCCGACTTTGTCCAACAGACGGCGCAGGCTGTCTTGAGGGATTTTGGCTCGGTTTTCAGCCCACTCGGTTTCCATTTGGCCGATGGCCGGCTCTTCAGATTTGATGTCGAAACCGTTTTCTTGCCAGAACACTTTCAGCAACGGCCAAATTTCGCGAGGCGATTTGCCATCGACAACCAACCAGCGTTGGTTGCCGTCACGCTCAAGGCGTACGCCTTTAACGGATTTCAAAACTTCTGCATTGGCAGGTTGTTGTACAGCTTGAGTGCGGCGTTTGTTGAAATCGCTGGCACGGATGGCGCCGCTGCCTGCCGGTAATTGATAGAGGTTGCCTTGGTCTGGGTTGTTCAAATCAGGTGGTACTTCCAGTTTGACCAAGCGGTGTGATTGACTTTGATAGTCGAGTTTGGGTTGTTCTTTTTTGCTGCCGGAACAGGCAGTCATGCTAATCAGGGCGAGGGCTACTACGATGGGTTTGATATAGGTCATCTTGTTTTCCTGTGGATGAAGTTCTTAACAGGGAAGCCGTCTGAAAAGGGTGTTTGGAATTCAGACGGCCTTATTTCCGGATCAGATTTGTCCTGATTTTTCCAGAGCGGCTCGGACTTTGGCTTGACCGGCTTCGGTCAGTGCTACCAAAGGCAGACGAACATGGGGTTCGCATTTGCCCAATAAGCTCAGGCCCCATTTGGGCGCGGCCGGGCTGGGCTCGCAGAACATGGTGTTATAAATTGGGATAAGTTGCTCGTTTAGACGACGGGCGGTCGCAATATCGCCCTCAAGGGCGGCTCGGCACATGTCGGCAAAGAGTTTCGGTGCAACGTTGGCTGCGACGGTTACCACGCCATGACCACCACACAGCATAAAAGGCAGGCCGGTAGGGTCATCACCGGATAAAACGGCAAAACTTTCAGGAACGCTGTTGATCAATTCGATGTTGTTGCCGATATTGCCGCTGGCTTCTTTCACGCCGACGATATTCGGAATCTCGGCCAAACGCAAAATAGTGTCGTTGCTCATGCTGACGACGGTACGGCCGGGAACATTATAGATAATCATCGGAATCGAAGTGGCTTCGGCGATGGCTTTGAAATGTTGGTAAATGCCTTCTTGCGAAGGTTTGTTGTAGTAGGGAACAACAGATAAGGTGTAGTCCGCACCGGCTTGCTCGGCGGCTTTGGAAAGGGCGATGGCTTCGACAGTATTGTTGGCGCCTGTACCGGCGATAACGGGAATGCGCTTGTTGACGTGTTTGACGGTGGCTTCAATAACGGCCAAATGTTCTTCGACAGGCAGAGTGGCTGACTCGCCGGTGGTGCCGACTGCGACGATGCCGTCGGTGCCGTTTTCAATGTGCCAGTCGATTAAGTCATGAAGTTGTTCGTAGTTGATGCTGCCGTCTTGATTCATCGGGGTAATCAGGGCAACCAGACTGCCTTTTAACATACGGAAACCTTTAATTTTATAGTGTAGGTGGATTATTCATCGGATTGTAGCTTACTTTGTTGTTTGTGTGAAACATATCCGCTATGAGGCTTTGCTGTTTAATGGTGACTTGTCATTATCTTAATGAATAATACATTTTTAAATCATTGGTTTGTTTGTTTTTAGGTAGAAAAATGATGTCAAGAATTAAAATGTGTTAAGGCGGTTTGAGGCCGTCTGAAAACGGCTGGGCGGAACTTTCAGACGGCCTGATGGTTTTGAATTTGCTGATACATTTCAAATTGGTTAAAATACGCATCTTAATATTTTTTAACGATTCTTGAGAGAAGGTTCAACATGGCCGGAATGACTGAAAAACAGGCGGAATCGCTTGATTTGGTTTATGGTTTGGAAGACAAGCCGCCGTTTGGGAATGCGTTGTTGAGTGCGGTTACGCACCTTCTGGCGATTTTTGTTCCGATGATTACTCCGGCACTGATTGTCGGTGGGGCATTGGAGCTGCCGGTTGAAATGACAGCTTATTTGGTGTCGATGGCGATGGTGGCTTCCGGTGTCGGCACTTATTTGCAGGTTAACCGTTTCGGAGCGGTCGGTTCGGGTATGTTGTCGATTCAGTCGGTTAACTTCTCTTTTGTTACCGTGATGATTGCGCTCGGTACCGGTATGAAAGAGGGCGGATTGACTGAAGATGTGATGATTTCAACGCTCTTGGGCGTGTCCTTTGTCGGCGCGTTTTTGGTGTGCTTCTCCGCTTGGCTTTTGCCTTATTTGAAAAAAGTGATTACGCCGACTGTAAGCGGCGTGGTCGTCATGTTGATCGGCTTGAGCTTGGTGCATGTCGGCATTACCGATTTCGGCGGCGGCTTCGGTGCGAAAGCAGACGGCACGTTCGGTTCGATGGAAAACTTGGGTCTGGCATCGCTGGTGTTGCTGATTGTATTGGTTTTCAACTGCTTGAAAAATCCATTGCTGCGCATGAGCGGCATCGCGGTGGGTTTGATTGTCGGTTATATTGTTGCGCTGTTTTTGGGCAAAGTAGATTTTTCCGCCCTGCAAAACCTGCCGCTGATTACCCTGCCTGTTCCGTTTAAATATGGTTTCGCATTTGATTGGCACGCGTTTATCGTTGCCGGTGCGATTTTCTTGTTGAGCGTATTTGAAGCGGTAGGCGATTTGACGGCGACTGCGATGGTCTCCGAGCAGCCGATCGAGGGTGAAGAATACACTAAACGCCTGCGCGGCGGCGTATTGGCAGATGGTTTGGTGTCTGTGATTGCGACTGCGTTGGGCTCTTTGCCTTTGACCACTTTTGCGCAAAATAACGGCGTGATTCAAATGACCGGCGTGGCTTCGCGTCATGTGGGCAAATATATTGCGGCGATTTTGGTATTGTTGGGCTTGTTTCCTGTTATCGGCCGTGCGTTTACCACGATTCCGAGTCCGGTTTTGGGTGGCACGATGGTGTTGATGTTTGGTCTGATTGCGATTGCCGGTGTGCGGATTTTGGTCAGCCACGGTATTCGCCGTCGTGAAGCGGTTATCGCGGCGACTTCTGTCGGTTTGGGTTTGGGCGTGGCGTTTGAGCCGGAAGTGTTCAAAAACCTGCCGGTATTGTTCCAAAACTCAATTTCTGCCGGCGGTATTATGGCGGTATTGTTGAACTTGGTTTTGCCGGAGGATAAAACCGATAAAGCGGTTAAGGTGGAAACCGACAGTTTGGATCACTAAGCAAGCTTTGTTCAAAGGCCGTCTGAAGTTTCAGACGGCCTTTTGGTTTTTCGGCTATAATATTGTTTTTATTTGTTATCCGAGTGGTTCGGATAGCTCTACCCGGAAAGGTTTTATATGACGGTTTATTCACTTTTTATCACTTGTCCTCGCGGTTTGGAAGCGCCTTTAACGCAGGAACTCGAAAGCATGGCATGTCAGGATATCCGCGCTGTTGACGGCGGTGTGGCATGTAAAGGCACGATGGAGCAGGTGTATCGCATCAACCTGCATTCGCGCGTTGCTAGCCGCGTTTTGCTGCGTTTGACCAAAGGCGGTTATCGCAACGAACACGATATCTACAAACTCGCACGAAATCTGCATTGGACAGGTTGGTTTAAGCTGGAGCAGACCTTTAAAGTCAAAGTCGAAGGCAAGCGTGCCAATGTGAAAAGCTTGGATTTTGTCGGTTTGAAAATCAAAGATGCCGTCTGCGATGCCTTCCGCGATATTTATGATGCGCGCCCGAGCGTGGGTAAAATCAACCCCGATATCCGCATTCATGCCTTTATCGATGAGCGCAACGTGGAAATCTTTATCGATACTTCCGGCGAAGCACTCTTCAAACGCGGCTATCGTCAGGATACCGGTGAAGCGCCATTGAGGGAAAATTTGGCGGCAGGTTTGCTGCTTTTGGCAGGTTACAACGGTACGCAGCCTTTCCAAGACCCGTTTTGCGGCAGCGGCACGATTGCCATTGAGGCTGCATGGATTGCGACACACCGTGCGCCGGGCTTGATGCGCCGTTTCGGTTTTGAAAAACTGCAAAACTTCGACAAAGACAAATGGCAAGCCCTGCGCCGTGAGGCTGAAAAACAAATCAAACCGGCCGCCGCGCCAATTTCCGGCAGCGACAACGACCGTTATATGATTCGTGCCGCATTGGCCAATGCCCAAGCCGCCGAAGTGGATAATTTCATCCGCTTTGACGTGCAAGATGCGCAGGCTGCGCGACCGAACGGCGAACACGGCATTATGATTTCCAATCCGCCTTATGGCGTGCGCCTTGCCGAAATTCAGGCTTTACAGGCGCTTTATCCGCAACTGGGCACATGGTTGAAACAGCATTACGCAGGCTGGCTTGCCGGAATGTTGACCGGCGATCGCGATATGCCGAAATTTATGCGCCTTTCTCCGAAGCGTAAGATTCCGCTGTTCAATGGCAACTTGGATTGCCGATTGTTTTTGATGGATATGGTTAAAGGCTCGAATCGGGGGTAAAACCTGAAATTAAGGCCGTCTGAAAGATGATTTCAGACGGCCTTTTTTGATTTGTTAAAACCGTCTTTGTTATAACGGAGTTTGCTTTTCTTTTTTTATATTAATGCACTGAAATTGTTTTCAGACGGCCTTTATCAAGGGAGCCGTGTAGATGTGATTATTGAAATTTACAATCTATCAAATTATAAAAAGCTATTAAAAAATAAAGATGGATTGTTAAATAAAATACCATATTTAGTAGTATTGTGTTTTAATGCACACCATATCTTGTGTTTTATGGCATTGCAATGTGCGGTTTGAAATTTACAATCGAGCAAATTGTATGGCAGGAAGTACCGGGCGAAGTGTCGCTGGCATTTCTGTTTTCCGGTTGCCCGCTGCGCTGCAAGGGTTGCCATAGTGCCGATACATGGAAAGAGGGCATCGGCACGGAATTGACCGAGGATTATTTAAAAGGCCGTCTGAAACGCTATCGCGGGCTGATTAGCTGCGTGTTGTTTATGGGCGGGGAATGGCAGCCGGAAGCCTTGCAGAAAATGCTGGCCATTGTGACACAGGTGGGTTTGAAAGCCTGCTTGTACACCGGTTTGGAGCGTGAGGAGTTGGAGGCGGTTTCAGACGGCATCCTGCCTTATCTGACGTATCTGAAAACCGGCCGCTGGCAGATGGAGCTGGGCGGCTTGGACAGCCCGACAACCAATCAGAAATTTATCGATTTGCGCACGGGCGAGGTGTTGAACCGCTTGTTTATCAAAGACAAACCCGCGCCCAAAATCATCCCGATTACGACTCAGCCGCAGGCAGCGGCTTTTCAGACGGCCTGAGGCTTTTTATCCAACCCACACAGGAGGAATTAACATGATTCGGCTGCATCCCGAACAGTTAAACGGCAAACTGCAATTCATGCACGACTACATCAGCGCGCAAAACGCGGCGGACGGCTCGAAAATGGACGCCAACGCCAATGTTACCCAGAAAAACATCGCCACGATGGAAGCGGAAATCATGAAAGACTTTTTCGTGCAGATTAACCGCGCCCAAGTGTCGCGCAAAATCGCCGAAATTTTCGACCAATCCGTCGCCGACGAATACATCCGCCAGATTGAGGCGCACGAGATTTATGTCCACGACGAAACCAGCCTCAAGCCTTATTGTGTGTCGGTTACGCTGTATCCCTTCCTACTCGACGGGTTAAGCAAACTCGGCGGCGAATCCAAGGCGCCGCAACATCTGGCTTCGTTTTGCGGTTCGTTTATCAACCTGGTGTTTGCCATCAGCGCGCAGTTTGCCGGTGCAGTGGCGACGGTGGAGTTTCTGACCTATTTCGACTACTTCGCCCGCAAAGACTACGGCGACGATTATTTGGAAACCCACGGCAAAGAAATCGCCAACCACATGCAGCAGGTGGTATACAGCATCAACCAGCCCGCCGCCGCGCGCGGCTATCAGAGCGTATTCTGGAATATTTCCGTTTACGATCAATACTATTTTGATGCGATGTTCGGCGATTTCGTCTTCCCCGATTTCAGCAAACCGGTGTGGGCGAGTGTGGCGAAGCTGCAAAACTTCTTCCTCAAATGGTTCAATCAGGAGCGCACCAAAGCCGTTTTGACTTTCCCTGTCGTGACCGCTGCGATGCTGACCGACGGCGGTAAATGCAAAGACACCGTGTTCGCCGACGAAATGGCGAAAGAGTTGGCGGAAGGCAATTCCTTCTTTGTTTATCTTTCCGACAATCCGGACTCGTTGGCTTCCTGCTGCCGCCTGCGTAACGCCATCGAAGACCGAACCTTCAGCTACACTCTCGGCGCGGGCGGCGTAGCGACCGGTTCCATCAACGTCATCACCATCAATATGAACCGATTGGAGCAAGACGGGCGCGACCTTGCCGCCGAAGTGGCCAAAATCCACAAATACCAATACGCCTACCGCAAACTGATGGAAGAATACCAAGCCGCCGGAATGCTGCCCGTTTACGATGCAGGCTTCATCACGCTGGACAAACAGTTCCTCACCATTGGCATCAACGGCATGGCGGAAGCCGCCGAATCGCAAGGCATCAAAGTCGGCTACAACGACGACTACATCGACTTCGTCCAAGGTCGTCTGAAAACCATATTCGAAGCCAACCAAGCCGCCAGCAAACATTACGGCGTGAAGTTCAACACCGAGTTCGTTCCCGCCGAAAACCTCGGTGTGAAAAACGCCAAATGGGACAAAGCCGACGGCTACAAAGTCAGCCGCGAATGCTACAACTCCTATTTCTACGTCGTCGAAGACGAAGAAATCAACGCGCTCGACAAATTCCTGCTGCACGGCAAAGAACTGGTGGACTGGCTCGACGGCGGCTCCGCGCTGCACCTGAACCTCGACGAAGCCCTGCCTGAATCCGGCTACCGCTCGTTATTGGACATCGCCGCACAAACTGGCTGCAACTACTTCTGCGTGAACGTGCGCATCACCATCTGCAACGAATGCGGCCATATCGATAAACGTACCCTGCACGCTTGTTCTGCATGCGGTTCGCACGACATCGACTACGGCACCCGCGTCATCGGCTATCTGAAACGCGTATCTGCATTCAGTAGCGGACGGCGCAAAGAACACGCGCTCAGACATTATCACCGTAAAGCGGCGTAATCGTTAAAAAAGGATTACTTACAAAAGCGAAGGCCATCTGAAATTTCAGACGGCCTTTAGGATGTTTGGATAGACTGATTCTTTCAATGATATGATTTTAATTAAATTAAACAACAATACTTGACACTTTAATATAATGAATTAACATATAATATCCTTTAACTCAAACTCGAAAAAAAGCGAGAGACATATGAAAACATCAGCTTTATTAGCAGCTTTATTGGCAGCCCTGTCCCTGTCAGCATGCGGCGGCGGTTCAGGCTCATCTTCTTCTGCCGTTTGTGACGAGTACGAAAAAGCATTTGCCGAAGCAACTAAAGACGTAGATGCCGCAACCAAAGACATGATGCAAAAATCTTTCGAACAAACTAAAGAAGCACTGAAAAACCTGCCGGCAGACCAACGCGATGCAACTTGTAAAACTTCTTTGGACGCTTTGAAAGGCGTTCCGGCTGCAGAAACTCCTGAAGAAAAAGCCGAAGAAGCCAAAGATGCTGCTGAAGAGGCTAAAGAAGACGCAAAAGACGCAGCGGAAGATGCCAAAGAAGCTGCTGAAGATGCTAAAGAAGAAGCTAAATAATATAAATAGCTTTATTGAAAAACGGATTCCAATAATTTGGAATCCGTTTTTTGTTGTGTGAGTTAGGGTAGTTATTTTAGATAAAGCTTTTTCAGTTTTCAGACGGCCATTTCTCATGCCATCTGAAAGCGTTAGTTTTAACTAAGTTGAAATTTACAACAGCAAGCCGTCAATCAAGCAACCGAGTGCGTGCGTACCGCACACACCCTACGCGATGGTTTTGAAGTTCCTCATGATTCATGGGTAGGGTGTGTGGCGCCGCCACGCACGCGGTCGGTGGTTTTTTATAGCATTTACTCCCCAAAATTCATTACCTCCGTTTCTTTTGTGCCGCCCCAATCTAACGGCAGCCATCCATTCCGCACATAACGGTGAAACGACGAAAACGCCCAATCGCGGACATTGCCGCATAATCCATGTTTGACGGGATTGAAATGGATGTAGTTCGCGCAACGTTGCAAATCCGTTTCGTCGCGCACGGTGTGTTCGTAAAAACGCCGTTGCCAAATACCGCGTTCATGCCGCCGCTGTTTGCTGGCAGACAGGTTTTCGGCATGAGGGAAATGTGCGGAGAATTTGGTTTTAATCAGCCGCCAGGCAGGGAATAATCCGCATCGTCGGGCGGCAGCGTCCAAATGGCGTGAATGTGGTTCGGCAGTACGCATACGGCGACGGTTTCAAAGGGATATTGTTTTTGCACATTCATATAAGCCGCACGCAATAAGTCGATATGTTCGACAAGCAGGCGCGATTTTGGGTTGGCGAGTTTGACGGTGAAAAAGAATGTGCCGCCGGCAATGAAGTTTCTGCGATAACGCGCCATAGGATTTTTGTTTGTGGTTTGGGTGTAGGAGAAGGAATGGTTTGTTGTTTAAGGTTTTAACTTCGTTGGAGCTGATGTTTTCAGACGACATTGGAGGCCGTCTGAAATGTTGAAACGGCAAACCGTCAATCAAGCAACCGCGAGCGTGAGTACCGTATACACCCTGCGCGTTAGTTTTGAAGTTCCGTGCAATTCACAGGTAGGGTGTGTGGCGCAGCCACGCACGCGGTTGGTTGGGTATGCAGGCTACGGCTCGCTGATATTAAGATAAAATGCCGATTGCTTGAGCGAATTTTTTTCCGAATTCAGTTATCACAAATAGTCCTTTATCCAATTCAAGTTTGACTTCTGGCTCTTTATCTTTTAACTCTTTAATTATTCTCTCTCCATAAGAATATAATATATCGTCAGTCCAGTACTTTTCAAATGATATTTCTACTAATTTTAGACGTTCCCAGTTCTCAATGGTATTTATCTCAATATTAGTTAATGGTGAAGGTAATAAATTTTGAAGAAATATTTTATAGTGTCCTTTATTATTCGTAATGAGTTTAATATTACAAATTGGAATATTAGAAATATTATGTAATGAAAAAATTTCTTTTAAATAACGAGCATCAGTGGCGCTAAGTTGTTTTAAAACTTCAACATATGCAGGATGTGTTATATTTTCCTTTGTTTTATCAACTGTGTTAGCTATAAGATTCTCGTACATTTCTCTTAAATCAGGTTCCTCTTGAGCATAAACTAGACTTTCGGTGGCATTAGCCAAAGTTGGTAATGAATCAAGTTTTATATTCTTTTCTCCAATATTTGAAATCTTTTCTCCAAGAGATTTCGATACTTCTGGATTTAATGATGCTAGATTTTCTCCAATTCTCGATCTGCCTCGAATAAATGGGGAGATAGTCTTAAACAGCAGATTTATTCCGAAGTTTTTTAAAATTGCTGCTTTTTCTTTACTATCTGCTTCGTATTCTCCTGCACGTTGCAATCTACTGTCAGGACTTGACTGCAGAGCATGAATTTCCTCTACACTGTCAGGTTTAACAATTTCGGAAGTCGTTTTTATCATATTCAAACCTTGATCTATTGTTGTTTCTACATCATCTAAATTTTTCATAATCTTCATTCTATCAGTGTTTGTTTAATTTTGGAGTTATAACACCACTTTCAAATACTTCCCAGTATAACTCCCCTTAACCTTCACCACCTGCTCCGGACTACCTTGGGCAATACTCCTCCCCCCCCCCGCGCCCCCCGCCGCCCCCCCCACCCCCCCACCCCCCCCCCCCCCCCCCCCCCCCCCCCCCCCCCCCCCCCCGCCCCCCCCCCCCCCCCCCCCCCCCCCCCCCCCCCC
>NZ_JBQCUV010000005.1:0-140260 GCF_051962915.1 Neisseria sp. P0006.S009
TAAAAAATACTATCAAACTTTCTACATAATCCACACATACAAAAAATACAAACTAAAGGCCGTCTGAAATGCTCTTTTAGACGGCCTTTTTTATGATTTCTATTTATCCAATGCGTTGAAGGACAATTTCTAGGACAAATTTACTGCCTACATAGGCAAAAATCAGACTAATAAATCCGACAATAGTCCAAACGGCGGCTTTTTTGCCGCGCCATGCGGTCATACTGTGTTTCAACAATAATGCGCCATAAATCAGCCACGACATAATACTGAAGATGGTTTTATGCGTGAAGGTCATCGGCTTGCCGAAAACGGTTTCTGCAAAAAACGTACCGCTGATAACGGAATAGGTCAACAAGACGAAACCTGCCCACATACCTTGGAACATGAGTTTTTCTAAACTCAATAATGGCGGCAAGAAGCTGACCAATGCGGAAAAACGGCGTTTGTGCAGATTGCGGTCGAGCAAAAGGATCAGGATGGCAAATAAGGTAACGATGCCAAACAGTCCGTATGCGAGCAATGATGATGCAATGTGCGACAGTGGCAATAAGTCTACGATTTGACGGCCTGAAAAATCCCCCGGGAAAAGGAAACCCAACAATAAAGTCAATGCGGCACAGGGATACAATAAGAGTTGCACCCCGCGCAGACAGTAAAAGAAGCTGCCCAGGCAGTACATCATCAACATCAGCCAAACTATCAGACTGAGCGAATAACCAAAACCGGTAATCAATACCCTATCCTGCAATACCGGGAACATCAATGCTGCACCATGTACCAATAATGCGCCGCTCAAAATCAGCAACTCGGTTTTCAGCGGGTAAGACTTATTATTGTGCTTTTTATGTTGCACCCAGGAAAATGCGCCCAATCCGGCATACACCAGCATAAGGCAGATTAAGACAATCGGCATAAATATCTTTCTCAATAGACGTGTGAACACTAGATGGGCAGCCGGCAGGGTTTCAGACGGCCTTGCTGTGCGTGTTTGTGTTCTTGAAGCATAACTTCGGACTATCGTGTAAAATAATCCGAATTTTATTTTAACAAAGAATGCCCTGTATTGGGCAGCTATTCTCATTATCAAGGATAAGTATGTTAGACAACCTGACCAACCGCTTCAGCAAGGTGCTTAAAAATATTCGCGGCCAATCAACACTGACCGAAGACAATATTAAAGAAGCCTTGCGCGAGGTTCGTCTTGCCCTGCTGGAAGCCGACGTTGCATTGCCCGTCGTTAAAGAATTCGTCAACACAGTCAAAGAACAGGCCCTTGGCCAAGAAGTCGTCGGCAGTCTGACACCTGACCAAGCCTTTATTGGTGTGGTCAACCAAGCCTTAGTCGAGCTGATGGGCAAGGAAAACAAAACACTGGATTTATCGGTTTCACCGCCTGCCATTGTTTTGATGGCTGGTTTACAGGGTGCCGGTAAGACAACAACCGTCGGCAAACTTGCCCGCCTGCTGAAAAACGATCAGAAGAAAAAAGTTTTGGTGGTATCTGCCGACGTTTACCGCCCTGCTGCGATTGAACAGCTGCGCCTGTTGGCCGAACAGGTCGGCGTGGACTTTTTCCCGTCTGATACCAACCAAAAACCGGTTGAGATTGCAACTGCCGCCGTCGATTACGCCAAAAAACATTTTTACGATGTCTTGATGGTCGATACCGCCGGCCGCCTGGCAATCGATGAAGAAATGATGAACGAAATCAAAGCGCTTCATGCTGCGGTCAACCCGGTTGAAACTTTGTTCGTCATCGATGCCATGTTAGGTCAGGATGCTGTGAACACTGCTCAGGCATTTAATGAAGCCCTGCCGCTGACCGGTGTCGTATTGACCAAGATGGACGGCGACTCGCGCGGCGGTGCGGCATTGTCCGTACGCCATGTAACCGGCAAACCGATTAAATTTATCGGCGTCGGCGAAAAAATCAACGGCCTCGAACCTTTCCACCCCGACCGTCTTGCCAGCCGTATTCTCGGTATGGGCGACGTATTGACCCTGATTGAAGACGTTCAAAAAGGTATTGATGAAGAAGCCGCCGCCAAAATGGCGAAAAAGCTGCAAAAAGGCAAAGGCTTTGATCTCAATGACTTTAAAGAACAAATTCAGCAGATGCGCAATATGGGCGGCTTGGAAAACCTGATGTCGAAAATGCCGGGCGAACTGGGCCAAATATCGAAACAAATCCCCGAAGGCACGGCTGAAAAAGCGATGGGCAAAGTAGAAGCCATCATCAACTCAATGACACCAAAAGAACGTGCCAACCCTGCCCTGCTCAAAGCCAGCCGCAAACGCCGTATTGCGATGGGTGCGGGCACAACCGTGCAGGAAGTAAACAAATTGCTCAAACAGTTTGAACAAATGCAACAAATGATGAAGATGTTCAGCGGCAACGGTTTGGGCAAACTGATGCGTTTGGCCAAAGGCATGAAGGGAATGAAAGGCATGTTCCCAGGTTTGTAAGCCGATTTGACAGAAAACGCCGTCTGAAAAGTTTCAGACGGCGTTTTTGTTTTTACTCTAGCAAGAATTACTATTCACATATAACTATGAAATCTATTCCTTTTAAGAATTTTCATAGCGTACTGATGCCTCTTCCAACATTTCCCATTGGCCACCACTACCATGGTAGGTTTCGGCACCAAGCCTGAAAACGGCATTGCAGTGCGTACATTGAAAATAATGTACCACAGAATCGTTCCAACCATATATGTCACGATTACCCTGAGAATCAGTATGGGTAATGTAACCGCTATTAGCGATGGTTTTGGCAACATCAAGGCTGGGACCATAAACTTTGTCGTAGGCTGGAGTAATATCGATAAGCGTGCCGTCTGCTAAACGATCAGAGGCTCGCAGTAACATTTGCGATAATTCTTTCGGAACCCTGATACGAACGGTAGGTCGCAGGTCAGAACAGTAATCACACATGGTTTGGATCTTTCAGCACAGTGAAGGAAAAAGAGATAAGGGACGCGAAATCTTTGCTCATTCAATCCTCAACTTATTGCGGCTTTTTCTGCTCTTCGCGTACTTTGTCCACCAACTGGTCAATCGTGGTCATGCCGGACTGCCAGTCTTTAAATTCGACTTGGTATTTGCCACCAACGATCACAGTCGGTGTGCCGCTGATTTGGAATTTATTGGTCAATTCTTCCATTTGAGCCGCACGTGCTTGGCTTTCGGGCGCTTCAAATGCAGCCAATACTTTTTTGCCGTCAAACGCTGTTTGTTCGGACAGCCATTTTTTCAGGGTATCGGTATCGGCCAAGTTGATTTTTTGGTTAACCATCGCATCGAAAATATGGCTGTTGGCTTTATCTGATTCACCGGCCATTTCCACTGCGGCCGCCAAACGTGCCAAAGGTTTCATTTCGTCACCCCACACGACATGCTCCCGGCGCATATAGGTATCGTCTTTAAACGTTTTGATGTGCTCGCTCAAAACCGGCTCAAGATGGGCGCAATGCGGGCAGAAGTAGCCGAAGAATTCCAATACTTCGATTTTGCCGGCCTGCTGTTGCGGAATCGGATTGGACAATACGGTGTAATTGACACCTTCGGTCAATGCGGCAGGGGCTGCCGGAGCGGATATGTTGCTTTGGGCGCTATCTGCCGGAACGCTGGTTTCCGCCTGTTTGCCGCAAGCGGCCAATGCCAACAGGGTTAATGAGGTCAAGGCTAAGGTTTTCAGTTTCATAGGTATCTCTTTACATTCAAATCAATGGGCGGATTTTATGGCATTTTGTTGGAGGTGTGTTCGATTTGAGTGAAAAAATGTGTTTAGTTTTATTTCAACCTTTATAAAAGGCCGTCTGAAATATGGCTTAGATCATAGCCTTATTTTCAGACGGCCTTTGCCTGATTTCATCAGAAACGGTAATTTACCCGGGCAGTATAGCCGCGCGGATTACCCGGCATGGCATCCGAACGCCAATATTTTTGATTGAGCAGATTGGCCGCGGCAAAGGTAACGTTGACGTTTTTATGGTTCCAGCCAAGCATGGCATCAACTCGGGCAAAGCCGGGAAGCGTAGTCACTTCTTTATTTCTTGAGTCGTAACCGTAGCGTTTGCCTGTACCGGTTACGCCGATTTCGCCGTAGAGGTTTTCGGTCGGGGTATAACGGAAAAACAGGTTGCCGGTAACGTTGCTGGTGTTATTCAAATGGATGCCCACTCGGTCGGGATTTTCTTTGTCTTCAACGACTTTCGCCTGCATCACGCCCAACGAACCGCGCAGATAGAGTTTTTTGGGGATGATTTGCCCGATGGCGGACAATTCCACGCCACGCGAACGGTGTTTACCGCCGACTGCCCAAGTGTAGGGATCATTTTGCGCGTCGGGGCGGTAGCGGATATTGAAGCGTTCGATTTGGTAGGCGGACAACGTAGTGCTGAGGCGGTCGTCCAGCCAACTGCTTTTCACGCCGGTTTCGTATTGGCGGGTGTATTCGGGATCGGCGTTGAACACGGCGGCAGACGAAGTGTCGATACTCAAATAGCCGCCGCGTCCGCCATAAGGTGCGAAGCCTTTGTTATACGAAGCGTAAAGCGTGTGGGCAGGCGTTACGTTCCACACTGCGCCGATATTGGGGCTGAACGAATGGCCGCTGTATTGGCGACTGCTGCCGGTGAGTTTGTTTTCGGAATTAAAGGTGTACTTATCGTAACGGCCGCCGAGGACGAATTTCAAATCGGGCGTGGCAGAGAAGATGTTTTGCACGAAGATGCCGTAGGAGTCGGCTTTGTGGCGGTTTTGGGTCAGGATAGGCTGCAATCTGCCCGAAGCCGGCCAGCTTGCGCGGTCGTAAGGGTCGATGGAGGCGGAGAAGGCGCGGCTGTAACCCAAGGTCGGGTTGCGGTGTTCGCGGCTGTAGTCCATACCTACGGTTAGGTGGTTTTCAAAACGCCCGATGTGGTAGTCGCCGTTGAGCGTGAAGTTGGATGACAGGGTTTTGTTGTCGGTCTGCTGCCAGGCGTAGTTGCGTTTGATTAAGCTGCCGTTTTCGCTGCCTGCATAGAAATGGTCGAAATCCTGCGCCGCCGTGCGGTGGGCGAGCTGCCATTGGGCGCGCCATTTGTCGTTGAAGGCGTATTCGAGGTCGGAACGCCAAACTTGCAGCTTGTCTTTGACAAAATCGTTCGGGTGGGCGAAACCCATGCGGTAAGGCAGTCCGAAGCGGTCGTACACGGACTTGGTCGGGCTGCGGTCGGGCGTGCGCTCCACATTGTCGTAGGTGTATTGCCCCGTCCACTTCAAGCCGTGTCGAGTTTGACGGTAATGCTGGGCGAAACCATGACGTTTTTGCTGTCTATGCCGCTGCGGAACGAATTGGCGCGCCCGACTTCGCCGGTGAGGCGGATGGCGACGTTTTTGTTCAGCACTTCGTTGATGTCCATATTCAGGCTGCGGTTTGCCCACGAGCCGTAAACCGCACCGATGTTGCGGCTTTGTTTGAAGTTGGCGTATTTGCTGACCATATTGATGACGCCGCCGCCGTTGGTGCGGCCGTAAAGGACGGAAGACGGGCCTTTCAGGATTTCCACGCGCTCGATGTTGGCGGTGCTGCGGCGCACTTGTCCGCTTTCGCGCACGCCGTCGCGGTAAATATCGGATGCGTCGGCTTGAAAGCCGCGCAGGAAAATGCTTTCGCCACGCATATCGTAGGCAGCGTCAATACCGGCGTTGCCTTCGAGGATGGAACTCAAATCGTTCGTGCCGTAGTTTTTGTTTTTCTGAATATTGAGCGTATCAACGGTTTGCGGCGTTTCTTTGATGAGCTGTCCGTTGCGGGTAACGGCGGCTTCGTCGTAGTTGATGTAGCCTTTGAGTACGCTGGTGTCGGACTGTCCAACCACGGAAACGGTGGGCAGGGTAGCGGTGTAATGTTCACCATTATCCTGCGTATCGGCGGCGGCAGCAGGGAAGGAAGCGATAATCAGCGTGGGTAATAAAGCCAAATGAAATGGTATTTGCATTTTTATACTCAATTTAACAAAACAACCGAATTATATTGCCTCACAAAAGAAATGAGAATAGTTTCTTTTAATTATATTTAACATGATATTTGTAAACAAAGGCCGTCTGAAACACATATCGGTTTCAGACGGCCTTTGTTTATTAATAGACATTTCTACACTACTTACTCAACAGCATTTCCTGCATCAGCTTCATGCCCCATTGCCAACCGCCGAGCGCGCCGTTTAACCGGCCGGAATGCGGCGATTGAAGCAGACGCGCCTGCCAGCGGTCGGCCTGTTCTTGCGCCCAATCGCGTGGCGTACCGTTTGTTTCGGCGATGACCAGCGCCGTACGACAAGGGCAGCGGACGCGTTGGAACGTATGGATTTCGTCTTCGGGAAAAGCCTCGGGACGCGGCGAGACCAAAATAATATTGGTCAGGCGTTTTTGCGTCAGGATGTCGGTTTGATACAGCCATGCCAAAAATGCAGACACACCGACACCATGAGCCACGACGGCAATATTTCTACTGACAATATGCTCAAATGCCGTCTGAATGGCGTGTTGCCATTCGGAAACGGTTTGCCGACTATCGGCTTCGGCAGTTTGAACAATCGGATAGCTGACCGCCCAGCGGTCTATCCACATTTCCGCTTCATCCGCATCGCGTATCAGAAACAGTGCCATTTCTTCGAGTTCGAAGCTCTGCATTTCAGACGGCCTATTTGAGCAAGTCGTTGAGTGTAAATGCGATCAACAAGGCGGCAGGCACGCTGAGAATGGCACAAGTCGCCAGACAAAGTACGATGTTGGCAATCAGCCGCCAGCCCTTCCAAGCAAAGCATTTGGCCGCAATCAGCAGGCAAGGCAATGAAAACAGCAGCCACACCAACGCCCATGTCGGATTGGCCTTGGTCGGCGCAACCCAGCCGGACATCCGCGCCAGCATGAATATTGCCCACACCAGCATAGGCAGCACAAATGCCGCCACAACCCAAACCGCGCCTACGCCGGTTTTACTGTTTATATTCCAGTCGTACTTACCAAAAAACTTATTCGGCAACATAGTCATACTCCACAACTAAAGGGGCGTGATCCGAGAATTTTTCATCTTTATAAACATGTGCGGAAACGGCTTTAGCGGCCAACTCCGGCGTAACCATCTGATAATCGATACGCCACCCGACATCTTTCGCATACGCTTGTCCGCGGTTGCTCCACCAGGTATAGCCCGGCACATCGGGATAAAGTGTGCGCCACATATCCGTCCAACCGAGCTTGTGGATGACTTTGCCTATCCATTCGCGCTCTTCAGGCAAAAAGCCCGAATTTTTCTGATTGCCCTTCCAGTTTTTCAAGTCGATGTTTTGGTGGGCAATATTCCAGTCGCCGCAGACAACGATATCGCGCCCTTCGTTTTTCATGGCTTCGAGCATGGGATAGAACGCATCCAAAAAGCGGTATTTCACTTGTTGGCGTTCTTCCGCGCTGCTGCCGCTGGGCAGATACAGCGAAATTACCGACAACTTGCCGAAATCGCAACGGACAAAACGGCCTTCCTTGTCAAATTCTTCAATGCCCATGCCGATTTGCACATTGTCGGGCTTGCGTTTGCTGTACACCGCCACGCCGCTGTAACCGCGCTTTTCGGCGCAATGCCAGTAGCCGTGCATACCGTGCGGATTTTTCATATCGTCCGACAGATCGGCTTCTTGAGCTTTCAGTTCCTGCACGCAGACAATGTCCGCGCCCGATGCGGCGATGTATTCGTAAAAACCTTTTTTATAGGCGGAGCGGATGCCGTTGACGTTGGCAGAGATGATTTTCAACATAAGATTTGAGTGATGTTTAAAAACGGATAATATAGGATTGAAGTTTTCAGACGGCCTGCAAGTCATAAACAAATACTTTGGAATTGCGGCCGTTGGCATTGTATTCCTGCCGGCGTTCGGCAGGCAGGTCATCGGCCGAGGCCGTCTGAAAGCCCCGTTCGACAAACCATTCGCCCGTGTGCGTGGATAAGGCGAAGAGCGTTTTGATATTTAAGGCGCGCGCTTTTTGGAATAAATGTTCCAACAGCAATTCGCCGTAGCCGCCGTCACGCGCTTCGGGCGACACCACCAGACAGGCCAATTCGCCGCAGTCCGGCTCGGCAAAGGTTTTCAGCGCCACGCAGCCGTAAATGTTTTGATCGTGTTCCAATACGGAAAAACTGGAAATATGGTTTTCCAAATACTCGCGGCTGCGGTGTAACAAGATGCCTTGTTCCGCCAAAGGACGGATTAAGGCAATGATGTGCGGAATGTCGTCGCTGCGTGCCTGACGGATGGAAACAAACGGCTCACGGGCAATAGACGTACCGCTGCCCTCGCGGGTAAACAGCTCGCGCAACAGGCTGCCGTCCTCGCGGCCGTTGAGAATCTGCACCCGCGATACGCCGTTTTCCAGTGCGCACACTGCCGCATGGAGCAAATCAACCGGCGCATCGGGATTGTCGCGCACCAATTCCTGCACTTCGCCGACAGACAACGTATTGGCCAACGAGCCGTCGGCACGGCGAATACCGGCTTCTTCGGTCAAGAAAACCAGCTTCTCCGCCTGCAAAGCCATGGCCACTTCCTGTGCGGTTTCGCACATACTCAGATTGAAGGTTTTGCCGCTGTACGAATGCCCCAAAGGACTGATCAGCACCACCGCGCCGCTATCCAAGCGCAAACGGATCTCTTCCGCGTCGATTTTGCGGACGGTCCCGGTATAGCCCATGTCCACGCCGTCGATAACGCCCAACGGACGGGCGGTAATAAAGTTGCCGCACGCGATAACCGGTGGCTTGCTCCGTTGTTGTGCAGATACGCTGCTGAACAAGGCGGCTTCGACATCGCTGCGGATAATTCCCGCCACCTGCTTCACTTCCATCAAAGTCGCTTCATCGGTAATCCGTCGGCTGCCGCTGTATTTCGGAACAAAATCCCGACCCGAAGCCAATTTGTCGAGCAAATGCCGCGAACCGTGTACCAAGACCAAACGCAAACCCAAGCTGGCCAACAGATTCAAATCTGCGGCCAAACGGATCAGGGTTTCGCCTTCCAACAGGCTGTCGGTCACGCCGACCACCATGGTTTTGCCGCGCAAATATTGAATATAGGGCGCGGCTTCGCGAAAGCTGGCAACAAAATGGGCGATGTTACTCATAGCAGGGCAAGATAAAAGAGTTGCATAATCAAAACCGTCAGCGCAATCAACGATGCCAACGTCCAGTTGAAACCGTCCTTGCGCGTTTTGACCGCCGCCTGCTCTTCCGCCTTGGGCTCTTCCTTGAGCGCGCTGTTGAGCAAATCGGAAATTTCTTTGCGCGAAAGTTTGGAATGTTTGAGGATTTGCGCGCCGATGTTATGCACGAGGCGCACATCCGTTACCGCCACAGGCAGATGGGCCGGATCGGCCGGCAGGTTGCCCGACAGATAATCCTTGGCCTTAAACATCCCCGAACAACGCGTGCAGACCACGAAACCCTGCGCCACGTTCAACTGGGCATCTTTCACCCAATGCGGCGTTTTACAATGAGGACAAGAACAAGCAGGCATGAGTATTTTCCGTAAGTGTATTGAATCAAAAATATATTTTAGCCAATGTTTCAGGCCGTCTGAAAACTGTTTCAGACGACCTGAGCATGATGTTATGGTTTAAACCGCGCCGTAACGTTCGCGATAAGCTTTGACCGGCTCGAAGAAGCCGCCAAATTCGGCATTGTTTTGCAAGAGCGTGAACAAGTCGTTCAGGTTGGCAATCGAAACCACCGGCAGGCCGTATTGTTTTTCCACTTCCTGCACCGCCGACAATTCGCCCGTGCCTTTTTCCATGCGGTCGAGCGCAATGGCCACTGCGGCAGGCGTTGCGCCTTCGGCCTCAATCAGTTTGACCGACTCGCGCACGGATGTACCGGCGGAAATCACATCATCGATAATCAGCACGCGGCCTTTCAAAGGCGCACCCACCAACACGCCGCCCTCGCCGTGGTCTTTGGCTTCTTTGCGGTTGTAGGCAAACGGTACGTTTACGCCTTTTTCCGCCAACATCATCGCTGTTGCCGCCGCCAAAATAATGCCTTTGTAGGCTGGACCGAACAGCATATCGAACTTCACGCCGCTGGCAATAATGGCCTCGGCGTAAAACTTCGCCAGCTGCAAAGTTGATGCGCCGTCATTGAACAAACCGGCATTGAAAAAATAAGGCGACTGACGGCCGGCCTTGGTCGTAAATTCGCCGAATTTCAACACGTTTTGTGCCAAAGCGAATTTGAGGAAGTCTTGACGGAAATCGGACATTTGGGTTCTCCCGAAAGATGTTGATTTATCAAAGAAACGATTATAAAGGATTCATGCGGAAAAATCAGGCCGTCTGAAAAACGGGTTCTCCCCGCTTTAAACCGACAAGGCGACATTGCCGTCTTATCCCGGCAATCAAAGAGGATTATTCCCGATGATAAGGATGGTTGTGCAAAATCGAAACGGCGCGATAAAGCTGCTCGGTCAGCAAAACGCGCACCATGCCATGCGGCAGGGTCAGGCTGGAAAGGCGCATCATCATGTTTGCCTGCTGTTTCAAACGGTCGGTCATGCCATCTGCACCGCCGATAATAAAGCAGACGTGTTCGCCGTTTTGCTGCCAGCTTTTCAAGTGTTGCGCCAATTCGACCGAAGTCGGCGCTTTGCCGCGTTCGTCCAATACCACCAAAAACGCGCCCTGCGGTATGGCTTCCAACAGGCGTTTTTCTTCAGCCGCCATGCCCTGAGCCGCATTCACACCCGCGCCGCGTTTCTCTGGCTTGATTTCTTTCAGCGCATAATTGACATCGCGCCCGAAGCGTTTGGCGTACTCGCCGACGGCTTCATCCACCCAACGCGGCATTTTCGTGCCGACAGCCAAGACGGTGATATTCATGGAGTATCCTTTGTTATCGAATTGTCGGTTGGGCATTATGGTCAAGCAAGTTCTCAACCTTTTCAAACCATGAGCCAATGCCTACGCAACCGACTGAAAATAAAAGGCCGTCTGAAAGCCGAATGTATCCCGTTCGGCTGTTTCAGACGGCCTTTCAATGATTAGCAGTGAACCAGTGTACCTTCGTTTTCACCGGTTACCACGCGTTTGAGCGAGCCTTCTTTAGCAATGCCGAATACCACGATATTGAGTTTGCGTTCGCGGCAGAGGGCGAAAGCGGTGGCATCCATCACTTTGAGGTTTTTCAACAAGGCTTCGTCAAAAGTAATGGTTTCGTAGCGTGTTGCAGATGGGTCTTTTTTCGGGTCTGCGGTGTACACGCCGTCGACGTTGGTGGCTTTGAGCATCACGTCGCAGTTCATTTCCGCACCGCGCAATGCGGCGGCAGTATCGGTTGTGAAGAACGGATTACCGGTACCGGCGGCGAAAATCACGACTTTGCCTTCTTCCAAATATTGAATGGCTTTAGGGCGGGCGTAAGTTTCAGCAATTTGCTGCATAGACAGTGCGGATTGTACGCGCGCTTTGATGCCCAAAGTTTCAAATGCGTCTTTGAGTGCCAACGCGTTCATGACGGTCGCCATCATGCCCATGTAGTCGGCAGTGGCGCGGTCCATGCTGCCTGCTTGTGCAGATACGCCGCGGAAAATGTTACCGCCGCCGACAACGATACCGACTTGCACGCCCATTCTCACGATTTCGGCAATTTCGCCGACAGTTTGAACGATGGTATCGTGATTGATGCCGAACGGATCGGAACCCATCAGAGATTCGCCGGAGAGTTTCAGTAATACGCGTTTGTATTTGATTTGCTGTGTCATGGGATACCTTGCTTTCTTGAATGTCGTCGGTCGGGGGTCAGACCGTCTGAATTTCAAACGGTCGGATTACAATGATATGGTGTGTCGTTCTATTATTGTTTTGTTTTCAGACGGCCTTTATATTCGGTCGTCTTAAAATAGGTACCGTAAACGGTTTTCTCAAAAAAAAGCACCCTGATTCGTTTGGAATCTAGGTGCTTTCTTTTTCATAAGTGTCTTACACTTTAGCAGCGGCAGCAACTTCGGCTGCGTAGTCAACAACGGCTTTCTCGATACCGTCGCCTACTTTGTAGCGTACGAAGCTAACCACTTCAGTGCCGTTTTCTTTAGCGAATTGGGCAACAGTTTGGTCAGGGTTCATCACGAATGCTTGGCCGTTCAGAGTGATTTCAGCCAAGAATTTGCGGATACGGCCTTCAACCATTTTAGCGGCGATGTCGGCAGGTTTGCCGGAAGCGATAGCTTGCTCGGTGTAGATGTGGCGTTCTTTTTCAACGGTTTCAGCATCTACTTCGGCTTCGCTTACGCATTGTGGTTTAGCGGCAACGATGTGCATACCGATTTTGCGTGCTACGTCTTCAGAGCCTTTGTACTCAACCAATACGCCTTCGGTAGCCAATGCACCATGGATGTAGGCAACCAGTTGGTTGGCAGTATCGATCACTTGGAAGCGGCGAACAGACATGTTTTCGCCCAATTTAGCGATGATGGCTTTGCGTTCTGCTTCAACCAGTTCGCTCAGTTCTTCAACGGTAGCCGGTTTTTTCTCGGCAGCAGTTTTAGCAACAAAGTTAGCAAATTCTACGAAGCCGGCGTCTTTAGCAACGAAGTCGGTTTCGCAGTTTACTTCAACCAATGCACCAACATTACCGTTGATTGCATAAGCCAATACGCCTTCGGCAGCAGTACGGCCAGCCAGTTTACCGGCTTTCGCACCAGATTTAATACGCAGGATTTCTTCGGCTTTGTCGAAGTTGCCTTCAGCTTCAACCAAGGCTTTTTTGCATTCCATCATGCCCAGGCCGGTAGCGGCGCGCAGGTCGGCAACCATTTTTGCAGTAATTTCTGCCATTTTGAATCTCCTAGATTTTTGGGAACACGGCCATTGCCGTGTTTGGAAATAGTGGCCGTCTGAAACGGATTTCAGAACGGGATTTGAGAAAAGGGGCATAACGCCCCTCTTCTGTGTACCGAATTATTCGGCAGCAGCTTCTTGGGCAGCGGCTACAGTTTCTTGCAGCGCTTGGTTTTTGCCTTCCAAAACTGCGTCAGCGATGCCGCGGCAGTACAGGCGGATGGCTTTAGCGGAGTCATCGTTACCAGGGATAACGTATTTCACGCCGTCAGGGCTGTTGTTGGTATCGACTACGGCGATAACAGGGATGCCCAATTTTTCAGCCTCAACCAGAGTACCTTTTTGGTAGCCGGTATCGATAACGAAAATCGCGTCAGGCAGGCCTTTCATGTTTTTGATACCGCCCAAAGAACGTTCCAGTTTTTCAACGTCGCGTTGCATTTCCAGAATTTCTTTTTTGTTGAAACCGCCTTCAGCAGCGTTTTCCAGGGCAGCAGTTTTTTCTTCCAGGCGTTTGATGGATTGCTTAACGGTTTTGTAGTTAGTCAGCATACCACCCAACCAGCGGTAATCAACGAAAGGCATACCGGCACGGGTAGCTTCTTCGCGGATGATGTCGCGGGCTTGGCGTTTGGTACCTACGAACAATACTGTACCTTTGTTGGCAACCAGACGACGTACGGCTTCTTGCGCCTCTTGGAACATCGGCAGGGTTTTTTCCAAGTTTACGATATGGATTTTGTTGCGCGCACCGAAAATGTATTGAGCCATTTTCGGGTTCCAGAAACGGGTTTGGTGACCGAAGTGAACACCGGCTTCAATCATCTGACGCATAGTAATTTGAGACATGTTATTTCCTTGAAAGGGTTAAAGAGCACACATTCAATCGCATAGAACTTGATAGGCGGCGCCTATTGTCAAGCACCCTTCGGCGAAAGTGGGCATAAGTTTTAAAAAATAAAAGAGTGTTTCCGAAATGGAAAACTTATGGATTATAGCGGATAAGAGGCCGTCTGAAAAGGGATTTTATACCTTTCCGTCCTGTTTTTCATCCGTCTGTACCGCCTTTTGGCGAGCCGCTTCAAACTCCGCCTGCTCCTGCCGTTTCATCAGGCGGTTGCGGTGACGGATGGTCACGATGAAGACCGTGAACACAGTGGGCAACACTGCCCAAAAAACCAAATAAATCAACGCGCGCGCAATACTCGGCTGCGCGGCGGAAAACATCACGGCAACAAAAAGATAGCCGATGGCGACAATGTGCCACATCGTGTGCGTCCTGTTTGAATGTTAACAAAATCGTTATAATCGCAACATTCTACCTCAATCCCGAAAGGCCGTCTGAAAATGAGGAACCCCGAAAAATCAGCATTACGCAAACAGTTCCGCCGCGCACGCGCCCAAATGAGCGCAGACGAGCGAAACGCCGCCACCGAAACCATCAACCGCCTGCTCAAGCCCTACATCAAAAAAGGACGGAAAATCGGCGTGTATTGGCCGATGGGCAAGGAATTGCGATTGGACGGCTTTGTCCGTGCCGCACAAAAACGCGGCGCAAAACTCTACCTGCCCTATATCGAACCGAACACACGGCGGATGTGGTTCACCCCCTACCCTGCCGACGGTACCAAACAAGAACGCAAACGCGGCCGCGCCAAATTGCATGTCCCCCAATTCACCGGCAAAAAAATCCGTGTCCACCAACTCAGCCTGCTGCTGGTCCCCATCGTCGGCATCGACAAACGCGGCTACCGCCTCGGACAAGCCGGCGGCTATTACGACGCCACCCTCTCCGCCACGAAATACCGCCTGCAAACCCAAACCCTGGGCGTAGGCTTCGGCTGCCAACTGACCGACACACTGCCGACCGAACCCCACGACATCCCCCTAAACGGCTTTGTCTCCGAGCTTGGCGTATTGAAATTCAGACGGCCTTAAGCATGACAATCATAGTAGCTTAGAGGTTATCCCATCTCAAAATCATCAATTTATTAACAATACATATGCAGATAAATAATCTTTTCAAATTAACTTTACATTATAAAAAATTAAATTTATGTATATGAAATGATTGTTGTTCCTGTGCAGCTTAATCAAATTTAAGAGCAACACCTTCTCATAATGAGAAGGTTAGAGCTTTGCTTTTCCATCATAAGATTTAATAAACAAGGCCTTCTAAACATTTTTAGGTTATTTTCAATCTTGCTCCCACAGGCTTATCTACTCATGCCATAGAATTGTGATTGATCCAACTGCCTTTGCAGCACTTCATATTCAAACTTCTGTTCCGTTTGTCGAATGTTTTTAATACTCTCTTCAATCGATGTGGACCCAGCACTATTTACATCCATAGTAGCCTTTATCAAAATAGGAGTAAGTTCGCCGATTAAATAGTGTCCATCCTTAATATTGAACAGTAGTTCTGCATTCCCTTTACCCATTGTTTTAGAATACCCCAAAGCAGCTAAAGACATTGCAGCATTATTCATTGCCTCCTCATTCTTCGTTGGAAGGCCATGTTTTTCATGATATTCACCAAGTCGCTCTTTAATAGAATGGAAAAGTTTTTGTGCTGGCAGGGGCAAATCTTCAATTCTTGACAAATTCCCTTCGGAAACTGCCATCCGCTCCATCTCAAAATCCCAGCGGTTCTGCGACATTTTGTTCCAATCTCTATCTATGTTCTCCCTTGTCTTTTGGTACATCTCCATTATCGACAAACCACTGCCAGACATATTTTTTTTCGGCTCCTCCAAACGGATGCCCAAATCGCCGTTTTTGAAGTTTTCGATTTTCAGACCGTTAACATCCAAAGTCCCCGTTTTTTTATTCCAGTCGTAAACTGTATTGCCGTCTCGGAAAATCGTACGGTCGTGTTCGGACAAATCGCGCACACCACCGTGCAACCTACGCCCGTCCAAAAACACTTCTCCTTTACCGTCTTCATCACGGATAATATCGTATCTGTCGGCGCGGTAGGTGTCGTAACCTCTGCCCCCGTACAGCCCGTCTTTGCCCTCATTACCAGCCAAAAGGTCATTGCCGTCCCCACCTTCAAGCTTATCGTCCCCACTGCCGCCCAGCATCCTGTCGTGCGATTTTGTCCCCGTCATCACATCATTACCCGCATCGCCGTACATAGACGCACCACCGTTCAGTCGGGTAGTCGGTTTGCCGTGCAGCAGGCTTTGACGATCGACCGCGCCGTTTGCATTGACGCTGTTGCCTCTACTATCGCCGAAAGTATCGTAATTTGCCATATGCTTGACGAAACCGACCATGTCGCTTTTCCTTAACCCTGCCTCGGCAAAATCTTTTTCAAAAGCGGTACGGCGGTGCATAAAGAAGAGAATGTCGTTTTCGTAGTAAGACAACCTAACCGACCCGTTCGTACTCGGATACATCCCGTACATATTTTCACGAGCAAGCAAATCTTTGACCTGCTCATAACTTTTACCTTTGACTTGAGAATAAAGACCACCGCTGATATGGGTGCTGTATGCTCTGCCGTTGCGCCGCTCTTCGTAAGCGACCATACGCGCCTCGTTGTAAATCGCTTCAGCTTCTCCGTAGCCTCGGGCTTGGGCGTAGGATTTGGCAGTAAGGTAGTAATCAACCGATTTGGCTTGATTTTTACCTAATGCATGTCCAACTTCGTGGGCTAAAATTCGGGCAGTGATGTATTGAGAATTTGGCTCAAAATAGATATTCCCTTTTTTAGGGCTGTAATATGCACCTGAGCCTTTATTAGGAATTTCAAGAAAACTTTTCCCTTTCCCCCTAAACTCATTGATTTGCGCAACCAATTCTTCATCAGCTTTTATCCTGTCCAACTCCGTCATGGTAGAATTAGGCATTCTTTTATTATGAAAACCAAGTTTCTTTAATTCAGCTTCTGCCTGTTGATTTAATATTATATTTGCCATAGAAACTCCTTAATTCATCGGACTCATTTCAAGATTGCTATAAAAAGAAAGAGCCAAAATAGCACCAGTACCTGAATTTGTAGCAATTATCTCCCTACCATTTTCTCTCCAATAATAATGAAACCGTTCTTTAATTGAATCACTTTCTTTTCTATCCACAAAGATCGTGTCCGTATAATAGGAATCTGGCATTTCATCCTCTTTAGGAACAGGAAGAAAAGCAGGAAAGTTATTCTCAGGAAAAATACTTCCTTTTTTTTCTCGATATTTTTTTGTCATTGATATATATATATTTGTTTTATAAGAAGTATGTTCAATAACAACATACATTCCAATTGGTGACTCTATATCTAAATACTTTGGCATCTCAGGGTAGCTGTCTGTTACTGGAATTTTCCATATTTCTTTCAATTCTTCAGCATGCATCACATACAGACAGTCATCTTTAAATGCTGTTTCGTACATTTGTTTAATCAAATCATCACGACTTTCCACTTTATGCAACATTCTACGGCAGCGATTTCGTACCTGTTCCATCGTAGTTTCTTTCTTTACAGTTTGAGTATTTGGGGAATTTTCTTTATTCCTGCTACTTACTTGTTGAGTGCAGGAACTCAATAAAAAAACAGTTAATACGGCAGTTGCCGACAGTTTCATGCATAGTCTCCTTTTTTAGTCTGTATATTCAAATAAATTTCTTCTGAGAAGTTTAGACAACTTTGATTTCTATTGCGCATCTTTAAACCCGCGCTTCAAATGCACCATCAGTAATGCGACGGCGGCAGGCGTTACGCCGGAGATGCGGCTAGCTTGGCCGACGGTTTCGGGTTTGTGCTGGTTGAGCTTTTGCTGCACTTCGGCCGACAAACCTTTGACTTTGCTGTAATCGATATCTTCGGGCAGCTTTAAGGTTTCGATGTCGCGGCGGCTGTCGATTTCTTCGTTTTGACGGTCGATATAGCCTTGGTATTTGACTTGGATTTCGACTTGTTCGACCACGCTGTCGGCAAGCGCAGTTTCAGGTTGTGCGTCGGGCAGAGTCATCAGCGCGGCGTAGTCGAGGTTCGGGCGGCGCAGGAGGTCGTGCAGGTTGGCTTCGCGACTGAGTTTTTGGCCGAATACGCGCAGCTGCTCTTCTTCGGCGAGTTTTTGCGGCGTGTACCACGTTGTTTTCAAACGTTGGATTTCGCGTTCGATGGCTTCGCGTTTTTCGTTGAACATGCGCCATTGTTCTTCACCCACCAAGCCGATTTTGTAGCCGTCTTCGGTCAGGCGCATGTCGGCGTTGTCTTCCCTAAGTTGCAGGCGGTATTCGGCGCGGCTGGTGAACATGCGGTAAGGTTCGTTCACGCCTTTGGTGATGAGGTCGTCCACCAATACGCCGAGATAGGCTTGTTCGCGGCGCAGCAGGAGTGGGTCTTGTTCGCGGATGTATTGCACGGCGTTTGCGCCTGCGAGCAGGCCTTGTGCGGCGGCTTCTTCGTAGCCGGTCGTGCCGTTGATTTGTCCGGCGAAGAAGAGGCCTTGGATGGTTTTGGTTTCGAGGCTGGCTTTGAGGTTGCGCGGATCGAAATAGTCGTATTCGATGGCGTAGCCGGGGCGCAGGATATGGGCGTTTTCGAGGCCTTTCATGCTGCGTACGAGGGCGATTTGTATGTCAAACGGCAGGCTGGTGGAGATACCGTTAGGATAGTATTCGTGCGTGGTCAGGCCTTCGGGTTCGAGGAAAATCTGGTGGCTGTCTTTGTCGGCGAAGCGGTTGATTTTATCTTCGATAGACGGACAATAACGCGGGCCGACGCCTTCGATTTTGCCGGTAAACATCGGGCTGCGGTCGAAGCCTGAGCGGATGATGTCGTGGGTTTGCGTGTTGGTATGCGTAATCCAGCAGGACACTTGGCTCGGGTGCATATCGGCGCTGCCGCGTACGGACATTACAGGAACGGGTGTGTCGCCGGGCTGTTCGGTCAGTTGGGAGAAATCAATCGTGCGTCCGTCAATACGCGGCGGCGTGCCGGTTTTCAGACGGCCTTGCGGCAGGTTCAATTCGCGCAAACGACCGCCCAAGGATTTGGCGGCTGGGTCACCGGCGCGGCCGCCTTCGTAGTTTTCCAAACCGATATGGATTTTGCCGGACAAAAACGTGCCGGCGGTCAACACGACGGCGCGTGCTTTAAACTCCACGCCCATCGCGGTAACCACGCCGCTGATGCGTTCGCCGTCGAGTGTTACGTCTTCGACGGCTTGTTGGAAAAGGTCGAGGTTTTCTTGGTTTTCCAACATTTCGCGGATGGCGGCTTTATATAGGATACGGTCAGCCTGCGCACGCGTGGCTCGCACTGCCGCACCTTTGCTGGCGTTCAAGCGGCGGAACTGGATTCCGGATTTGTCGGTGGCCAACGCCATTGCGCCGCCCAATGCGTCGAGTTCGCGTACAAGATGGCCTTTGCCGATACCGCCGATGGAGGGGTTGCACGACATTTGGCCGAGGGTTTCGATGTTGTGTGAGAGCAGCAGGGTTTGCGCACCCATGCGTGCGGCGGCAAGCGCGGCTTCGGTACCGGCATGGCCGCCACCGACGACAATCACGTCGTAGGTTTTGGGGTAAATCATGTAAGTCATGTTTATGTGTTCTGTAAAGGTTTCAGACGGCCTTTTGTTGATCAGGCCGTCTGAAAAGTGGAATCAAATCTTAAAAAGCCAAGCTTAGAAGGTATAGCCTGTTTCCAATTCGTCATCGCCGACCAATTCGACCAGCAATGCATAAAGCGGCGCCAAATCGTTGTAACGGCGGGATACGCGGCGCAAATAGTTCAAGAAGCGCGGGATTTCAGGACGGTATTTGTCTTTGCCGTCGCGGTAGTACAGGCGGGCAAAAATACCGGCCACTTTCAAATGGCGTTGTACGCCCATCCATTCAAACCAGCGGTAGAACTCGTCAAACTCGGCAGGCACAGGCAGCTGGGCCGCGCGTGCTTTTTCCCAGTAACGGATGACCAAGTCCAATACAAATTCTTCTTCCCATTCGATAAACGCATCGCGCAGCAGCGACACCAAATCATAGGAAATCGGACCGTAAAGCGCGTCTTGGAAGTCCAACACGCCCGGACGGCCTTTTGCCAGCATCAGATTGCGGACAATAAAGTCGCGGTGGACATACACTTTAGGCTGAGCCAACAGGGGCGGCAGCAGCATATCGACAGTTTGCTGCCACAACTGGCGTTGTTTGAAGGTCAACTCGCGGCCCAATTCTTTGGCCACAAACCATTCGGGGAATAAATTAATCTCGCGCAGCATGACTTCGCGGTCGTATTCCGGCAATTTGCCGGGTTGGCTGGCTTTTTGCAGCTCGATCAGTTCGTCGATGGCTTCGAGCAGCAGGGCTTTGTGGGCGGTTTCGCTGTTTTCCTGATTCATGGCGGTCAGGAATGTGGTATTGCCCAAATCGTTCAACACCATAAAGCCCAACACTTCATCCACATGAAGCACTTGCGGCACATTGACCATGTTAAACAGTTTTTGCACTTTCAAATAAGGCGCAACACTCATCTTCTCAGGAGGTGCATCCATACAGATAACGGTCTGGCCGTCTGAAAACGTCGCACGGAAATAACGGCGGAAGTCGGCATCGGCTGCCGCAAAGCTCAATTCGAACGGCTGGTTCGGGTAAATAGACTCCAGCCAGTTTTGTAATTCGGTTTGTCGTTGCATAGCGGTATCGCAGAATTTCAGGTTACAATAACCGCTATTCTAACTGGCAAACCGATTTAAGGGGCGATTTTGGCTCGTTTATTTTCACTCAAACCCTTGGTACTCGCCTTAATTATGGGCTTTGGCGCAACAGCCGTGCGCGCGGAAGATGCTTCTGTTCCGCAGGCGGAAGACTATACCCCTGCCCACACCGCCGCACCCAAACCGGCAAAAACCAGCCAAAGCGAAGCCGATCCGCTTTCTTTGGGCAGCACTTGCCTGTTTTGCGACCACGAAGATACCAAGCCGGCCGAAACTGCCGAAATCAAACGCAGCGGCGAGCCTGCCCTGCCTGCCGATTACACCCGCGTCAATGCCGATAAAATAGAAGGTCAGACCCAAGTCGGCGTCCGTGCCGAAGGCGACGTTATTGTCGAGCGCAATGCCGATGTTCTCAATGCCGATTGGGCGCAATACGACCAAGCCACCGATACCGTTACCGCCGGCGACCGCTTTACCCTGTATCAAAACGGTTCGACCGTATCCGGCGACCAATTGGTTTACAACCTCAAAGACCAAACCGGTTCCGGCACTGCCGTGCGCCTCAATACCGAGCAAGGCGGCCGCCGCCTTCAAAGTGTCAGCGAAAAAGCCGAACTCAAAGGCAAAGGCCTCTACAAGCTCATCAATACCAAATTCAACACCTGTTCGCCCGGCGATGCCAGCTGGTATATCCAAGCGCAAAGCATTGAAGCCGATGAATCGACAGGTATCGGCGTGGCCAAACACGCTTCGCTGGTATTCGGCGGCGTACCCGTCCTCTATACGCCTTGGGCGGACTTCCCCATCAACGGCAACCGCAAAAGCGGCCTGCTCGTTCCGACCATTGCCACGGGTTCAGACGGCCTTGAGCTGAGCCTGCCCTACTACTTCAACCTTGCCCCAAATTTGGATGCCACCATCCGCCCGGGCATTATCAGTAAACGCGGCGTGCAATTGGGCGGCCAAGTCCGTTATTTGCAACCGAATTACAGCGGCGAAGTCGATGGCGACTGGATGCCCAACGACCAAAAAAGCGTCCACAACAACCGCTACCAGTTCAAATGGAAACACCAGCAGCAGCTGAACAGCAAAATCAGCGGCGGCATCAACTACAACCAAGTTTCCGACGACGATTACTACCGCGACTTCTACGGCCGCGAAGACATCGCGCGCAACGTCAACCTTGACCGTCAGGCATGGCTCAATTACAGCGACAAACTGTTGGACGGCAGCTTCGACGGCTCGTTGCGCGTACAAAAATATCAAACGCTTGCCAACCAAGACGGTTATAAAGACGAGCCTTATGCCATCATGCCCCGTCTGACCGGCCGTTGGCAAAGCCATCTCGGCAAAGCGCAACTCAACGTGTTCGGCCAATTCACCCGTTTTGACCACGATACCAAGCAAGACGGCAGCCGCGTGGTGCTCTACCCGAGCGTAAAATGGGACTTCCACAACCAATGGGGCTACATCCGGCCTAAAGTCGGCGTACACGCCACATATTACAGCCTCAACAGCTTCAACGGCCAAAGCAGCCGCAATGTCAGCCGCGTCCTGCCGATCATCAACGTCGACAGCGGCCTGACTTTCGAGCGCAGGGCCCGTCTATTCGGCGGAGAATACCTGCAAACGCTCGAACCGCGCCTGTTTTACAACTACATTCCGACCAAGTCCCAAAACGACCTGCCCAATTTCGACAGCTCCGAAAACAGCTTTACCTATTCGCAGCTGTTCCGCGAAAACCTGTATTCCGGCAACGACCGTATCAATTCGGCCAACAGCCTGACGCTGGCCACACAAAGCCGTATCCTCAACCCCAACACCGGCGCGGAACTCTTCCGTGCAGGTATCGGCCAGAAGTTTTATTTCAAAAAAGACAACGTCCTGCCTGACGGCAACGTCAGCAATTATCCGCGCAGCCAATCTGACTGGGTAGCCTTTGCACACGGCAGCATTACCCCGAGCATCCGCATCGACTTGGACATCCACTACAACCAAAACCAAAGCCGTGCCGAAAGCTACGCCGCAGGGATTGCCTACAACCCCGAACCCGGCAAAGTCTTAAGCGCGCGCTACAAATACGGACGCAACGAGCGCATCTATCTGCAAGCCAACGGCGACTATTTCTACGACAAACTCAGCCAAGTCGACCTTGTCGCCCAATGGCCGTTGAGCAAAAACCTGTACGCCGTCGCCCGTTACAACTACGAAATAGAAGCCAAAAAACCGCTGGAAATGCTCATCGGTGCAGAATACAAAAGCAACTGCGGCTGCTGGAGCGCGAGCTTGGTCGGCCAACGCTATGTTACCGGCGAAAACAGCCACAAAAACGCCGTATTCTTCAACCTCCAACTCAAAGACTTGAGCAATATCGGCAACAACCCATTCGAAAAACTCCGCTTAGCCATTCCCGGTTACAGCAAAACCAACGAGGTAGTCAAACAATGAACTTCAAACCCCTGATTCTCGTCGCCGCACTCACTCTCGCAGTAGGCGCACACGCCGCCCCTAAAGCCAAAGCAGGCAAAGCGCGCGCAGCCAAAGCCCCTGCCGTCAGCGCCACCGCCATGCCCGCCGTACAAAGCGGCGTACATCTTTCAGACGGCATTGCCGCGGTTGTCGACAACGAAGTCATTACCCACCGCCAAGTAGAACAAGCCGTAGCACAAGCACGTCAAACCATGCCGAAAGGCACACAAATGGACGCCAACGAGCTGCGCCAACAGGTTCTGGCACAAATGATCAACCAATCCCTAATCCTCCAAGCCGGCAAACGCCGCAACATCCAAGCGACCGATAGCGAAATCGAAGCCGTCATCGCGCACAACCCCAACATCAAAAATCCGTCTGCCGCCGTCCGTCAAGACATCGCCGACAGCATTATTGTTGAAAAAGTGCGCCAACAGGCCATCATGCAAAACAGCCGCGTCAGCGACTCCGAAGTGGCACGCTACATCGAGCAGGCCAAACAACAAGGCATCACCCTGCCCGAAGCCGACCCCGTGCGCCAATATCATGCCCAACACATCCTCATTAAAGCCGACAACGACAATGCCGCCGTCGGCGCAGAAAGCACCATCCGCAAAATCTACTCACAAGCCCGCAGCGGCGCAGATTTCGGCGGTTTGGCACGCCAATACTCGCAAGACAGCAGCGCCGGCAACGGCGGCGATTTGGGCTGGTTTGCCGATGGCATGATGGTTGCTCCATTTGAAGAAGCCGTCCACAAACTCAAACCCGGCCAAATTAGCGCCCCTGTCCGCACCCAATTCGGCTGGCACATCATCAAGCTGAACGACGTCCGCGAAGCAGGTACGCCTGAAGAGCGCCAACAAAACGCCGTCCGCCAATACCTGTCCCAACAAAAAGCGCAACAGGCGACCACCAACCTCCTGCGCGAACTGCACAGTAGCTCCTACGTTGACGTACGCTAATCGCGCGTATTGTTAAAAAGGCAGAAATCCGTACAATAAGGCCGTCTGAAAACCATTGTTCAGACGGCCTTTTCCCTTAAGCAACCATTGATTAAAGCACCCCATCATGTCCATCCGTCCCGACTGGCAAGCCGCCACCCTGCTGCAAGCCGAAGAAACCGCCCTTACTTCCGCCCACACCGGCCGCACCTACCGCATTCAAGCCGCGGCACTCGGCGAGCGTCCGACAGGCGGCTATCCCGTACTGTATATTCTTGACGGGGATGCCTTTTTCCCTGCCATCCTCAATATGGCGCAATCCCTGCTCATCAACCCCATCACCAAAAGCCATGCCGCCTGTCTGATTGTCGGCATCGGTTACACCGGCGGCACCATCCGCGACTTAAGCCAACGCGCCCTCGACTACACGCCGCCGCTGCCCGACAACGCGCCCGAATCCGAACGCAAACAATACGGCCAAGCCGACCGCTTCAGCCGCTTTATCGACGACGAACTCTCCGCCCTGCTCGACAGCAAATACCGCATCGATACCCAAAACCAAGCCGTCTTCGGCCATTCGTTCGGCGCCTTGTACGGCCTCTATTCCCTGTTCACCCGCCCCGAACGATTCCGCCATTATTTGCTGGTGTCACCGTCTATCTGGTGGCAAGACCGCCGCGTACTCGATTGGCTGCCCGACACTTTGCCACAAGGAATCGGCATCCGCCTTGGCGCAGGCGAACATGAAGGCAGAAACAACCGCCCCGACCAAACCAGCAGCGGCATGGTTGCACAAGCCAAAATTCTTGCCGGCACTTTGCACCACCTCGGCGCGGATGTCCACTTTACCCTCTACCCCAACGCCAATCACGGCAACGCCCCGTTTTACGCCCTGACCGACTGCATCGAATATTTGCGCAACGTATGGCAGCGTTAAAGCAGGTTTGCCAAACATTGAGGCTGTCTGAAACGCAAACACCAAAGCGTATTGAACTTATTGGGTCAATTTAAAACCACTAAAGTCCAATCAAAAAAGGCCGTCTGAAATCTACTGTTCAGACGGTCTTTGATATACGGTTTGCCAATCAGCCATTATCCCTGCTTTTTCCATTCCAAAGCCAAATCATACAGCGCCTTTTTATTCTCGCCGGTAATCTTAGCGGCAAGCTCGGCGGCTTGTTTGGTCGGCAACTCGACCGCAAGGATTTTCATGGTATTTTGCGCCGCCTCGGGCAAATCGCTGTGCTTTTCTTTCACCGCAGGGTGCAACACCAGCACCATCTCGCCACGCGTTTGGTTGCTGTCGTTTTTGAGGGCGACTTGGATTTCGGCAACCGTGCCGCTGAGAAAGGTTTCAAACGTTTTGGTGATTTCGCGTGCCAAAGTCAAACGGCGTTCGGGGAACTGCGCGGCCATATCCGCAAGGCTTGATTCGATACGGTGCGGCGTTTCAAACATCACAATCGGAAAATCGGCTTCCGCCCATTTGGCCAACAGCTTTTGGCGTTCGCCGGCCTTAGGCGGCAGGAAACCGTTGAAGTAAAAATCGGATTCCGTCACACCGGCCACGCTCAACGCCCCCATGACCGCACTTGCACCGACCACAGGCACCACTTTAAATCCGGCTTCGCGCACGCGGGCGGCAAGTTTCGCACCGGGATCGCAAACAGCAGGCGTACCCGCATCCGAAACTTGGGCGACGCTCAGGCCGTCTGAAAGATGGGCGATGATTTTGTCGGCCATTTGCTGCTCGTTGTGTTCGCGCACGCTCACGAGTTTGCCCTGAATGCCGTACGCACTCAAAAGCTGGGCGGTAACGCGGGTATCCTCGGCGCAGATAACATCGGCCTTTTGCAGCACGGCCAGCGCGCGCAGCGTTATGTCGGCTAAATTGCCGATGGGCGTGGCGACAACGTATAATGTCTGTTTTTCGATGCTGTCGACGGCTTTTTGCAGATGTTTTGTGTACATAGATTCAAGGCCGTCTGAAACGGCGTCTCTTTAAAAACAATGATTATATAACGGGTAAACTTTTCATGCGCTTAAACCACAAACAGGGGGCGGCGGCCGAAGATGCGGCGCTGGCATTCCTGCTGGGCAAAGGCTACTCGCTGCTGGCGCGGAACTGGCATTGCGCCTACGGCGAAATCGATTTAATCGTCAAAAACGGCAGTACGATTGTGTTTGTTGAAGTAAAATACCGCAAAAACCGAGGTTTCGGTGGTGCCGCATACAGCATCTCGCCGTCCAAATTATTGAAATTGCAACGAAGTGTAGAGTATTATCTGCAAAAGCACGGGTTAAACCATGCGCCCTGCCGCCTGGACGCGGTATTGATTGAGGGCGACGGCCCGCCCGAATGGATTCAAAATATTACAGGTTAACCTCATGACAACATTACAAGAACGCGTTTCCGCACATTTTGCCGAGAGCATCCGCTCCAAGCAAGAAGCCGAAAAAGTACTGGTCGAGCCGACCGCACAGGCCGCCGAGCTGATGCTGCAATGCCTGATGAACGACGGCAAAATCCTGGCTTGCGGCAACGGCGGTTCGGCTGCCGACGCGCAACACTTTGCCGCAGAAATGACCGGCCGTTTTGAAAAAGAACGCATGGAATTGGCTGCTGTCGCGCTGACAACGGACACTTCCGCCCTGACCGCCATCGGCAACGACTACGGTTTCGACCATGTATTCAGCAAACAAGTGCGCGCGCTCGGACGTGCCGGCGACGTATTGGTCGGCATCTCCACCTCCGGCAATTCCGCCAACGTCATCGAAGCCATCAAAGCGGCACACGAGCGCGATATGCACGTCATCGCTATGACCGGCCGCGACGGCGGCAAAATCGCCGCCATGCTCAAAGATACCGACGTTTTGCTCAACGTCCCTTATCCGCGCACTGCCCGCATTCAGGAAAACCATATTTTGCTGATTCACGCCATGTGCGACTGCATCGACTCCGTCCTGCTTGAAGGCATGTAACCCTTTCTTTTCAGACGGCCCATCCCTTAAAGGCCGTCTGAACGCCCACCCGTCCATACCCAAGGAAAAGGATATGAAGAATATCAAACGCTACGCCCTCCCCGTTCTGACTGCGACCCTCTTGAGCTTGAGTCTGAGCGGCTGCGTCGGCGCACTGATCGGCGGTGCAGCCGTCGGCACCAAATCCGCCGTCGACCGCCGCACCACTGGTGCGCAAACCGACGACAACGTTATGGCCCTGCGCGTCGAAACCACCGCACGCTCCTACCTGCGCCAAAACAACCAAGTCGAAGGCTACAAGCCCAAACTGAACGTTGTCGGCTACAACCGCCACCTGCTCCTGCTCGGCCAAGTGGCTACCGAAGGCGAAAAACAATTTGTTGAACGCATTGCCCGTTCCGAACAAGCCGCAGAAGGCGTGTACAACTACATCACCGTTGCCTCACAAGCGCGTTCGCTCGGCGATGTGACCAACGATACTTGGGGCACATCCAAAGTTCGTGCAACCCTGTTGGGCCTAAGCCCGGCCACCCAAGCACGCGTCAAAATCGTGACTTACGGCAACGTGACCTATGTGATGGGCATCCTCACGCCTGACGAGCAAGCCCGCGTGACCCAAAAAGTCAGCACGACCGTCGGCGTACAAAAAGTCGTGACCCTCTATCAAAACTACGTTGCCAACTGATTCACAGGCAACCCGGGGCCGTCTGAACATTCAGACGGCCATTCCTCCAACGATTACCCGCCCCATCATGTCCAAGAATAATAAAACCCCTTTCCAACTTAAGCCCAAACACCTAATCCGCGCTTTATTCCTTGTCAGCTTTATCGCCGTCGCAGCCCTTGTTGCCGGCGTATTCAGCACCCTAAACTCCGGTAAAACCGACGTACCCGAAAAAAGCCCTGCCGAACAAACCGACACACGCATTGAAGTTTGGCGCCCCAACGGCGCAGTCGAACCTGAAACCGTTCAGCCTGCCAAAGACGGCGACGCAAAAACCGCCTCCGGCAATCCTGTCGTTCCACAAAACGAAAAAAGCGACAACGCCGAAGAAGGTGCAAAAAACGACCGTCCTGCCGCACACCGCGGTAAACGCACAGAAAACAAACGCGCCGAAACCGACAAATCAGAAAAAGCACAATCCGACAACAGCAGCCCTGCTGCTCAAAACACACCTCAAGCAGACAGCCAGCCGGTAGCAAACAAAGCCGCAGACAGCAAACCTGCCGCACAAGCAGTAGAAAACAAACCGGAAAAAGCCAAAGCCACCGAGTCTAAACCGACTCCGAAAGCCGAGCCTGAGGCCAAACCACAAGCCAAACCGCGCAATAAAGACAATCTCGACAACCTGTTTTAAACAGACGGCACACCCGTCCCGTTCAGACGGCCTCCATGCCGTCTGAAACAAGAAGGAAACCTCATGAACGAAGTCATCATCAAAACCCCCGAAGAAATCGAAAAAATGCGCGAACTCGGCCGCTTGGTCGCCGAAGCCCTCGATTACATCGGCCAATTCGTCAAACCCGGCGTAACCACCAACGAAATCGATAAACTCGTTTACGACTACCACGTCAACGTTCAAGGCGGTTATCCGGCCCCCCTCAACTACGGCAACCCGCCCTACCCGAAATCCTGCTGCACCTCCGTCAACCACGTTATCTGCCACGGCATTCCCGATGACAAGCCGCTGAAAGAAGGCGACATCGTCAACATCGACCTGACCATTAAAAAAGACGGTTTCCACGGCGATTCCAGCCGCATGTTTACCGTCGGCAAAGTCTCCCCGATTGCCCAGCGCCTGATCGACGTGACCCATGCCTCCATGATGGCGGGTATCGAAGCGGTCAAACCCGGCGCCACCCTCGGCGATGTCGGCTATGCCTGCCAACAGGTTGCCGAAAATGCCGGCTACTCCGTAGTTCAAGAATTCTGCGGCCACGGCATCGGCCGCGGCTTCCACGAAGCGCCGCAAGTAGTCCACTACGGCCGCAAAGGTCAGGGCCTCGTCCTCAAACCGGGCATGATTTTCACCATCGAGCCGATGATCAACCAAGGCAAACGCCACCTGCGCATCCTGAACGACGGTTGGACAGTGGTCACTAAAGACCGTTCCCTCTCCGCCCAATGGGAACACGAAGTCTTGGTTACCGAAACCGGCTACGAAATCCTCACCATCAGCCCTGCCACCGGCAAGCCTTAAACTTGAAAAATTTTCAGGCCGTCTGGAAATACAGATTCAGACGGCCTGAAATTTATCCGTTTTCTCGACCCGTCAAACCGAACAAATGCTCGAAATTAAGTTTTTACCCATAATGAATTGTTTAGTTATGTAAAAATTTGCCCACGCCATATTTAAGATAATCGCATAATTTGATGATTTATATGCCAAAAATTATACGAAATAATGAATTAAGAAATATTTACACAAATTATGGCAAACAGCGGCAAACTTCTTTCGAATATACTGTCTAATTATCTAGATCAGTCATTTGCAATACGCCCACATATCACCCCAAAAGCCTACAGGAAAAGGGATGCCGGCATTCTTGCAGACCCATTTTTATGCCTAGAGGCATGCAACAAATACCACAATAAGGAAGATTCATGAAATCGTTCGAAAAAATTGAAAACATCCGCGATATCCGTAAAAAACTCGGCCTGAACCAAATGGACTTCTGGAGCCGCATCGGTGTGACTCAATCCGGTGGTTCCCGTTACGAATCCGGCCGCAATATGCCTAAACCTGTACGCGAATTGCTGCGTTTGGTACACATCGAGCGCGTCGATTTGGCTAAAGTAAACCGTGACGACTTGGCCGTTGCGTCCTTGCTGAAAAACCGCGACCCTGAGTTGTACGCTTCTCTGAAAAAAGAAGCCAAAGCCGACAACAAAGGCAAATAATCAAGCCATTCAAAAGGCCGTCTGAAACTTGTTTTCAGACGGCCTTTTTACTTTCTACACTCTAAGGGCATGTCGCATACATGTCCTTTTTCATTTACGGCTGATACTGCTTGAAATAGTCCAACACCGTTTGCGGCAGCCATTGCAGATTCAGACGGCCCCGATCGTGGCTAACGAAGCCGACATGACCGCCGTATGCCGGTTGCATCAGCGTAACGGCCGAGGACACGTCCCGCCCGGTCGGCAGGGCTTCCGGCGGCAGGAAGGGGTCGTTGACGGCATTGAGCAGCAGCAACGGCGTATCCACGCCTTTCAGGAATGGTTTACAGGAATTGCGGCGGTAATAATCGTGGCGGTCGGCAAAACCGTGAAGCGGCGCGGTAAAGCGGTCGTCAAAATCGCCAAGCGTTTTGCAGTTTTGCCGGCTCAAGGCCGTCTGAAACTGAGGAATCGCTCGGGCTTTCGGCAGCAGCGAATTCAAAAAATAGCGCGTGTAAATCAGTCGCGTCATGCCCTGATCAAAACGCGTACCGGCCGCCACGGCATCGACCGGTGCGGAAATGACGGCAGAAGCACGCGGAACGGCATTGCTGCCCTGCTCGCCCAGATATTTGGCCAAGGCATTGCCCCCCAAAGAAACACCGACGGCGTAAATGGTTGAATAGCGTCGGGCCAGCGTGTTGAGCATAAAGGCGATTTCAGTCGTATCGCCGAGGTGGTAGAACACGGGCGCGGTGTTTGCGATGCCGCCGCAACTGCGGAAATGGGCAACCACGCCGTTCCAACCGCGCTGCTGCACGGCTTTCATCAGCTCGACCGCGTAATGGCTCTCGCTGCTGCCTTCCAATCCGTGGAACAAAACCACCAGCGGCGCATCGGGGTCGGCGCTGTCGACAAAATCGTAGGCAACTTGGGTTTTGCCGGTGCTGTCGGGCAGAAGCTCGCGGCGGTAGTCGGGCGCCTTGCCTTGCAGCAACTTGGCAAACAGAGTGTCGGCGTGGCCGTTTCTGAGCCAATAAGGCGTGTTGGGTGAACGTGTATTCATGATTATTTCTTCTATTTTTCAGACGGCCTGAAGATGAGCATATACACCAGCAAGGCAGTCAGCGTGCCGTTTGTCCAGCCTGCCCAAACATCGGTGGGATAATGCACGCCCAAATAAACGCGTGAAAACCCGGTCAACAGGGCAAAGGAAATACCGCCTATCCAAGCGGCGCGGCGGTAGCGCGTGTGGCGGCAAAGCAATATCAGCATGACGGCAATGGCGGCGGAAAACGTACTGTGGCCGCTGGGGAAGGAGAAATTGCTCTCTTCAATCAGGCGCGGCCAAAGCAGCGGACGTTCGCGTGCAAACCATACTTTCACAACCAACATGTTCAAAGTCGGCACCAATGCCGCCAACACGCAAAACAGTGCCTCGCGCTTCTTATCGGCAAAATACAGGGCGGCGGCGACTGCGCCGATCAGCGGCACGGCAATCGCGGTTTTGCCCAGATAGTGCAACACGGTGGCAATCGGATCAAACCATGTTCCCACGTGGGCATGGACGGCGTGCATCAGCGGCGGCTCAAAAGCGAAGCCGCCATATTGCGCCAGCCAAATACCGATGATGAAGGTCGGCGGTAAAAACAGCAAAGAAGCGAAAGTCAGTGCGCGTTTGGCTTGGGCCGGAGACAAGTGCATTATTCCACCGTTTCTTTCAAAGTCGCGCCAATCGCCTGCAAACCCTGCAACGCATCTGCCCACGCCGCATCCAGCAAGCGGCAGGCCTCGCCTTCCGCCTTGATACCGAACTCGATATGCGGCGGAATATAACGGCCGTCTGAATCGGTACGGCCCACGGTGGGCAGGCTGTACGAACGAATACCGGCGTAGGTACGCTCAAGATGTTCCATAATCGGCGTAATGCGCGATTCTGGTTGGTCGAACACATACACGCTGCGGCTGCCGCGTTCGGTTTGGTTGAAGCGGTCGGCGTAATAAGTTTCCAATACCCATTCGGCCATCGGGTGCGCCATCACGGGGAAGCCGGGGAAGAAATAATGTTCGCGGATGGAAAATCCGGCGATGTTGTTAAACGGATTGGGCACCAATTCCGCACCTTCGGGAAAATCCGCCATTTTCAGGCGTTGGGCGTGTTCCGGCGAATCGAGCGGCTCGCCGCGTTTCAGGGTTACGCCTTCGATAAACTTGGCGGCTTCAGGATGGCGGACAACGGGCAAATCCAAAGCAGCCGCTGCGGCTTGGCGCGTGTGGTCGTCAGGCGTAGAGCCGATACCGCCGGTAACGAAAGTCGGCAGGCCGTCTGAAAAACTGCGGCGCAGTTGTTTGACCAGCAATTCGGGTTCATCGGGCAGATATTGCACCTGATTGAGTTTCAGCCCGCGCGATTCCAATAAAGATTTGAAAAAGGCGAAATGCTTGTCTTGGCGGCTGCCGTGCAGGATTTCATCGCCGATGATAATGAGGTTAAAAGCGTTCATGATGAGGTTGCCTTCCGAACATTCAGACGGCCTATTGCTGACAATGTATTCCATTTATAAGATAATGGTTTCAACTTTTCAAGTCTGGAGAAATTCCCATGAGCCAAAACCATACCATTTTACAAAATCTCCCCGTTGGCCAAAAAGTCGGCATCGCCTTCTCCGGTGGCCTCGATACCTCTGCCGCGCTGTTGTGGATGAAACTCAAAGGCGCGCTGCCTTATGCCTACACTGCCAACCTCGGCCAGCCCGACGAAGACGACTACAATGCCATTCCCAAAAAAGCGATGGAATACGGTGCGGAAAACGCCCGCCTGATTGACTGCCGCGCGCAGTTGGCACACGAAGGCATCGCCGCCATCCAATGCGGCGCGTTCCACGTTTCCACCGGCGGCATCGCCTATTTCAACACCACGCCTTTAGGCCGCGCCGTGACCGGCACCATGCTCGTTTCCGCCATGAAAGAAGACGATGTGAATATCTGGGGCGACGGCAGCACCTACAAAGGCAACGACATCGAGCGTTTCTACCGCTACGGCCTGTTAACCAACCCGGCGCTGAAAATCTACAAACCTTGGCTCGACCAACAATTTATCGACGAACTCGGCGGCCGCCACGAAATGAGCGAATTTCTGATTGCCAACGGCTTCAACTACAAAATGTCGGTGGAGAAAGCCTACTCCACCGACTCCAACATGCTCGGCGCGACGCATGAAGCCAAAGACTTGGAATTCCTCAACAGCGGCATCAAAATCGTCAAACCCATCATGGGCGTTGCCTTCTGGGACGAAAACGTCGAAGTCAAACCCGAAGAAGTCAGCGTGCGCTTTGAAGAAGGCGTGCCGGTTGCACTGAACGGCAAAGAATACGCCGACCCCGTCGAACTCTTCCTCGAAGCCAACCGCATCGGTGGCCGCCACGGTTTGGGCATGAGCGACCAAATCGAAAACCGCATCATCGAAGCCAAATCGCGCGGCATCTACGAAGCCCCGGGCATGGCGTTGTTCCACATCGCCTACGAACGCTTGGTGACCGGCATCCACAACGAAGACACCATCGAACAATACCGCATCAACGGCCTGCGCCTCGGCCGCCTGCTCTACCAAGGCCGCTGGTTCGACAGCCAAGCCCTCATGTTGCGCGAAACCGCCCAACGCTGGGTCGCCAAAGCCATCACCGGCGAAGTAACCCTCGAACTGCGCCGCGGCAACGACTACTCGATTCTGAACACCGAATCGCCCAACCTGACCTATCAACCGGAACGCCTGAGTATGGAAAAAGTCGAAGACGCAGCGTTCACACCGCTCGACCGCATCGGCCAACTGACCATGCGCAACCTCGACATCACCGACACCCGCGCCAAACTGGGTATTTACTCGCAAAGCGGTTTGTTGTCCTTGGGCGAAGGCTCCGTATTGCCGCAGTTGAACAATAAAGAGTAGAATCATGGGGGCTTTAAGGCCCCCTTATTTTAAAGGAATAAAATGAAAGAATATAAAGCCGTCATTTATCAAGAGAACCTGCTTTCCAGCTTGATTTTCGGCAGCGCCAAAATCAATCCGGTCAAATTCAGCGATTTCCTCAACAGCCACGCCTCACAAGGCTGGAAGGTCGTTACCATGGAAAAAGACCAGCGCCGCATGCTGCTGTTTTTCGTGCGTGAAGCCTACGTCGTCATTTTGGAAAAAGAACGTGTTTAAACTCGGCGTCTATGCCTGTCTCGGATTGTTCGTCAGCTGGGTGTTGCTCTTGATTTTGCAACTTTGGTTTTCCTTCGTCGATGCCGATTTGTTTCTCAAAATCACCCTGACCATGGCAGGTCTTTTCATTATCATTCTGGCCAGCTTACTGGTCATCAGCCAGTATTTTTCCGAAAAGAAAATGAAGGACGACGGATTTATCAACTGATACTACTTCGAGAAGCGCCATGTATGCTTTATCCGAAACCTTGACGCAACATCCTTGTTTAATAGACGAGGCCGTCTAAAATTTAAGTTTCAGACGGCCTTATTACCCTTCCCAAATTTATCAAATACCATGAAATTCTTTTCTCACTTTTATCTTGAAAATCATATGTATTTCCACGACTACTTGAAATATATCCTGATTTTCGCCGCCCTCGTTATCCTCCTGCTCACCGTATCGCAATACCTGCGCCACCGCATGGACACCAAATACCGCGACCTGAGCATTATTGCGCTGTTGTTGCTCATCCTCATCTGCGGCACGCAATATCTTTCATACAGCGAGCGTCAAAACTTTGCCGCCGATACTTCGCGCATGGTAGGTTTTCTCAATGCCTTGATTGAAAACCAAAAAGTTGAAAAACAAGACATCATCGTCAACAGCACGCGCCTGTTCAACGGCATGATTATCGGCATCAAAAACCAATACTACGAAGTCCATTTCAATCAAGACTTCTCCGCCTACACGCTGACGCCCATCAATTTGGTCAACAACAATATCGAACTCATCGATAAAGAATAACAGGATACACACACATGGAAGCATACTCCCTGCTCGCCCTCAAACTACTGATGGGTATTTTAGGTTTGATTTTGCAAATCAACCTCTTAGGTAAAGGCAACCTCGCGCCGACCTCCGCCATGGACCAAGTGCAAAACTATGTACTCGGCGGCATCATCGGTGGCGTGATTTACAGCGACAGCGTCGGCCTGTTGCAATTTTTCCTCGTACTGATTTTGTGGACGCTGTTGGTCTTAAGCCTGAAATTCATCAAAAACCACAATCGCTGGGTCAAATCCATCATTGACGGCAAATCCGTCTGGGTTATCGTCAACGGCAAAATCCAAACCGATGAATGCATGAAAAACGGCATCAGCGCACACGACCTCATGTTCAAACTCCGCGCCGCCGGCATCTACGAAATCTCTGCCGTCAAACGTGCCGTGATGGAACAAAACGGCCAGCTCGCCGTCATTAAGTACGGCGACGAAAGCCTGCGCTATCCACTGATTACAGACGGCCAAGTTGACCCCGACATCCTCGAAATCATTAAGCGTGATGAAGAATGGCTGCAACAGGAACTCGACCACCTCCACCTTGAAGCCTCGCAAGTCTATATCGGCGAATACATAGACGGAAAATTGGTGGCACACCGTTATCCTTCTTGATTTGAAAATAGCAGGCCGTCTGAAACCTTGATTTCAGACAGCCTTTTTATATCCGGTTCAAACACTGATTTTTTAATCGCGATATTCAAACGTTGTGCCCAAAAATTGAGCCAGCGCAGAGACGTGGGAATGTCGGGGATCTTTGACGGCGGTCAGCAGCAGGATATTGCCGTGTTGCCGCTCCAAATCCAGCAGCCGCTTGATGGCGGCCTGCTCGGCATCGCCTTGCAGCTCTTCATGATAACGGCTGACAAAACTGTCAAAATTCTCAGCCGGATTTTCATGATACCAGCGGCGCAGGTTTGCACTGGGCGTAATGTCTTTCAGCCAAAGCGCCGTAGCGAAAACTTCTTTATGGACGCCGCGCGGATAAAGGCGGTCGATAAAGACGGCGGTTTGTTTAGAATCGGGTTGATAGGCGTAAATGCGCTGTACGGTAAACATTTTTTCTCGTCTCCAATGGATTCAGGCCGTCTGAAAATTCAGACGGCCTGATGTTTTTTAGGTTTAGAACAGTTTTTTGACTTCGGCTTCGATATCTTCGGCTCTCATAAAGGTTTCGCCGATCAGGAAAGTATGCACGCCGTGGCTGCGCATGAAATCGACGTCTTCTTTGTTGCGGATGCCGCTTTCGGTTACAACGGTTTTGCCGTTTAATTCGGGCAAGAGGTCGAGGGTTTGTTGCAGGGTCACTTCAAACGTACGCAGGTTGCGGTTGTTGACGCCCCACAACGGCGTGGTCATGTTGCGGCATTTTTCCAGCTCGGACGCATCGTGCAACTCCAACAATACAGTCATGCCCAATTCGTGGGCAACGGCTTCAAAACGCTCAAGCTGCTCGGCTTCCAAGGCAGCGGCAATCAGAAGAACCGCATCCGCACCCCACGCGCGCGCCTGATAGATTTGGTATTCGTCGATGATGAAATCTTTACGCAAGACCGGCAGCGCCACGGCCGCACGCGCCTGTTTCAAATACTCGGGCGAGCCTTGGAAATAAGGTTCGTCCGTCAACACGGACAAACAGGCCGCGCCGGCTTTTTCATAGGCAGCGGCGATTTCAGCAGGATGAAAATCAGGGCGGATCAGGCCTTTGCTCGGGCTGGCTTTTTTGACTTCGGCAATAATGGCTGGCAGATTCTGCGCGTGTTTTTCACGGATCGAGCCGATAAAGCTGCGAACCGGCGCAGCAGCCTGCGCTTGGGCTTTGATGTCTTCCAAGGAAACGGCAGCTTTTTGGGCGGCCACTTCTTCTGCTTTGGTGGCAAGGATTTTGTTGAGAATATCGGTCATGGCGTTTTTCTATTGGGGCTGATTTTCGGGTTTGAATCGTGCAACATGCTGACGAAGATTAGATTTCAGACGGCCTGAATGCCGCTATTTTAATGGTTTGAAAAAAGGCGGGCAAGAATGCCCGCCTTTGTGTCTGCTTCAATTTAGTGATGAATGCCCAAAACGGACGCGTTGTGGCTGATGATTTCGTCCGCCAAAGTCGGATTGTCGTTCAGCTTGATACCGTAGCCGGGCACCAATTCTTTCAGACGGCCTGACCATGATTCGGCATGATCGGGGAAGCATTGGTTGATCAGCTTAATCATCAAAGGTACGGCTGTTGATGCACCTGGGGACGCGCCCAGCAATGCGGCCAGCGAGCCGTCGGCATGGGCGACGATTTCGGTACCGAATTGGAGTATACCGCCTTTTTTCGGGTCTTTTTTGATGATTTGTACGCGTTGACCGGCGGTAATCAGTTCCCAATCGTCAGGATTGGCTTCCGGATAATACTCTAAGAGCGAAGTGAAGCGTTCTTCTTTGGTTTTACGCAATTCGCCCAAGAGGTATTTGGTCAGCGGCATATTAGCCCAACCGGCGCGGAGCATAGGATAAAGGTTGTCCATGTGGATGGACATCGGCAAATCCATGAGTGAGCCTTGTTTGAGGAAGTTGGGGCGGAAGCCTGCATACGGGCCGAACATCAAATGGCGTTGGCCGTCCACGTTGCGGGTATCCAAATGCGGAACAGACATAGGGGGCGCGCCGACGGAGGCTTGGCCGTACACTTTGGCGTTGTGTTGCGCGGCCGTTTCGGGATTGCTGTTGCGGAAGAAGAGGCCGGAAACCGGAAAGCCGCCGTAGCCTTTGCCTTCGGGGATACCGGATTTTTGCAGCAGGGTCAGTGCGCCGCCGCCTGCGCCGAGGAAGACGAAACGGGTGCGGAGTGTCAACGGGTCGTCATCGTCTTTGGTGCTGCTGGTTTTCAGCACCCATGCGCCGTCCGATTCGCGGTTGAGGTCGTCGACATGACGGTTGAATTTGATTTTTACGCCTTTGTCGCTCAAGTATTTGACCATCTGGCGGGTCAGGCTGCCGAAATCGACGTCTGTGCCTTCGGCGGAGTAGTTGGCGGCGATGGATTGGTTTTCATCACGGCCGTTGACAACCAGCGGCGCCCATTCGGCAATTTTGGCGCGGTCGGTAGAAAACTCCATTTTTTCAAAGAGTTTTTGGTTTTTGAACACGTCGAAACGTTTTTGCAGATAACTGCAATGGTCGGCGTTCATCACCAGCGACATATGGGGAACGGAATTGATGAAAGTGCGGTCGGTCAGTTTGCCTTCTTCGACCAAAGTCGCCCAAAATTGGCGGCTGATATGGAATTGTTCGGCAATATTGAGGGCGCGGGTCGGATCGATCGTGCCGTCGGCAGTCAGGGGCGCATAGTTCAATTCACACAGCGCAGAGTGTCCCGTACCGGCATTGTTCCATGCATTTGATGATTCCAACGCTACATCTTCCAAGCGTTCGATCAGGGTGATTTCCCAAGATGGTTCGAGTTCTTTGAGCAATACGCCCAAAGTGGCGCTCATAATGCCGCCGCCTACTAATACGACATCGGTTGCTTCAGCCATGGTTTTACTCCTACTAAAGTCAGGCATGGTTTGCCTTGTGGTTATCTATCATTATAAACAACTGATTTCATAGGAATTATTTTGTATTTTTGTTGTGTGTGAAACTTTTGTTGCCTGCTGAGTTTCCGAGCGTAAATGGCGGAAGGCAGTTTCGGTTTGGGTTCCAGATTTCAGGTCTTTATAATATGTTATTGAGAATTTAGTAGATTTTACGGAGAAATGCAAAGATTTTCTGTTCGGTTCATATAAAAATAAGAGACTAGGCCATCTGAAAACGTTTTCTTAACCTTTATCCGCCAACGTTTGCCAAGAAAAAAGAATTTTTCATTTCTTTTTTAATTGACCGTTTTTGTCAGCAATTTCAGCGCTAACAAACGTGAATCAACCGCCAATCTGCTATCATTTCGACTTATCCCACAACAAGGCAAACCGCCATGTATCTGACACAAGAAAAGCCCTACCGCCCCCTATTGGTCGCACTGATATTCCTCACCCTGCCGCTGGCGATGATATTGCACAATATCGTGCAAATCGCCTTTTCAGACGGCCAAGGGCTGCTGGTCACGGTCAAAGACGGCGCGTGGGCATGGCAAAGCGGTTGGCAGGACTCCGTCGCATGGTTTGTCTGCGGCATGTTTGCCTTCCTCAACCTGCCGATTGCCGGCGGACTGACCAAGTTGGCGTATAAAAAAATGATGCGCCGGCATTCGCGTTATGCCATATTTCTTGCCGGTGTCGCAGCGTGTGCCTCGGCGGCGGCAGGATTGATTTTTGAAGCCATCTTAGGCAATGCCGCATTGGCAGGCTTGCGTGGGCAAGGCGTGTTCTACTACACCCTCTCCGTATGGATCATCGCCATGCTGACCCTGCCCAAACAACTCACGCGCGCTCCGGAGCAGCCCATCGTCTTTCACAAGATGAAACGTTGATTCAACAGGCGCAAACATTTTCAGACGGCATGCTTTCCGTTACCATTACATCCAACGCGTTTTAACCAATAAGGAATAACAAATGAATCAGGCGCAACAGCTCCGCGACGGCATACAGGCACTGGGTTTGGACATCGACGAAGCCAAACAGGCCAAACTTCTAGACTATGCCGCCCTGCTGCAAAAGTGGAACAAAACCTACAACCTGACCGCCCTGCGCGATCCCGCCCAAACCGTCAGCCATCACCTGCTCGACAGCCTGACCCTCTTGCCCTATATCGAACACGCCCAAACCATGCTCGACGTCGGCTCCGGCGGCGGACAGCCCGGCATACCCACCGCCATCTGCCGCCCCGACCTCGACATCACCCTCCTCGATGCCAACACCAAAAAAACCGCCTTTCTGCAACAAGCCGTCATCGAACTCGGCCTTAAAAACGTCCGCGTCATCAGCGGCCGCGTAGAAGCCGCCGCCGACTGCCGCGCCGACGTCATCACCAGCCGCGCCTTTGCCGAACTCGCCGACTTCGTCAACTGGACCGAGCACCTCCTCAAAGACGGCGGCTACTGGGCGGCCATGAAAGGCATATACCCGCAAGAAGAAATCGACAAACTGCCCGAAAGCGTCGCCGTCGAAAAAGTCGAAGCATTGCACGTCCCCCAACTCAATGCCGAACGCCATATCGTCATCATCCGCAAAAAGGCCGTCTGAAAACAACCCAAGCATACCGAATAACGGTACAATCCAGCCATCCACACTTAACACGACAGCAAAGCACATGAGCGCACAAATCCTCGCCGTCGCCAACCAAAAAGGCGGAGTCGGCAAAACCACCACCACCGTCAACCTAGCCGCCTCCCTAGCCTCCAAAGGCCGCCGCGTCCTCGTCGTCGACCTCGACCCCCAAGGCAACGCCACCACAGGCAGCGGCATCAACAAAGCTACCATCGAAAACGGCGTTTACCAAGTCGTCCTCGGCGAAACCGACATCCCCAACGCCGTCGTCCGCAGCAAAGAAGGCGGCTACGACGTATTGGGCGCCAACCGCACACTGGCCGGCGCAGAAGTCGAACTCGTCCAAGAAATCGCACGCGAAATCCGCCTCAAAAACGCCCTGCAGTTCGTTGCCGACGACTACGACTACGTCCTCATCGACTGCCCCCCGTCCCTGACCCTGCTTACCCTCAACGGCCTGGTCGCCGCCAACGGCGTTATCGTCCCCATGCTTTGCGAATACTACGCCCTCGAAGGCATTTCCGACCTAGTGGCCACCGTCCGTAAAATCCGCCAAGCCATCAACCCCGACCTCGACGTAACCGGCATCGTCCGCACCATGTACGACAGCCGCAGCCGCCTCGTCGTCGAAGTCAGCGAGCAGCTCAAACAACACTTCGGCAACCTGCTCTTCGACACCGTCATCCCCCGCAACATCCGCCTCGCCGAAGCCCCCAGCCACGGCCTCCCCGCCCTCGCCTACGACGCCCACGCCAAAGGCACCCAGGCTTATCTCGACTTGGCTGATGAACTGATTGTACGGTTGGAAAAATAAATAGGGATAGGGATATAAAAAGGCCGTCTGAAAGTTGGGAAATACTTTCAGACGGCCTTTGGTTTGATTGGAAAGAACATTTTTAAAAAAGACCGCGTGCGTGCGTACCGCACACACCCTACACATAAATTTCAAATTCTTTGTGATTCATTTGTAGGGTGTGTGCCCGAAGGCACGCACGCGGTGGCATGGAGGCTACGGCTTGCTGAATCGTCAGCCTTTTCAAAAGCATCCTGCAAACGCGGTATCAACAGAGGCAAAGCCTGCGTCAACGCCGCCGTTCCCTCTTGCGCCACATCTTCCAACCAGTCTTGCAGCCTGATACCCAAATCGGCAACTTCGTGGTCGGGCTCGGGAAAAGATTCTGGAGAGCTGCTGGCGATACGGATTGCCGCCCTTTTTAGGCTGCTGCGCGTCGGGTTCGTCCGGCTGCCCGTCCGGCGTTTGAGCGCGCACCGCATACCACAACGCCGCCATATGCTTGCACGCCCCGCCATAAGGACAATCGCAGCCCCCATCCTTAATGTACAAATCACTATCCAGCTTCAGCCATACCGAATAGTTTTCCGAACCGCACACCTCCGCCCGATAACGCCCAGTGGAAGTTTTTTGGATATCGCGAACCTTGCCCTGCTGAAAATACAGCAGTCCGCGTTCGGCGATATGGGGCAAGAACAGGTGGAGCGAGTGGATACGGGGCATGGTTTGCTTCCAAGAAGTTGTTGAAATATGGGGAGTTTACTGGCTCAGACGACGTTTGGGGAGAGGGTAGTGGGAAGATTTGTTTAGTAAAGTGGCAAAAGGTCGTCTGAAAATGGGTTTCAGACGACCTTTGGGAGGAAAGGGCTGTGGTTTAAAAAGACCGCACACCCTGCACATAGATTCCAAGTTTGCGTACTTGGCAGGTAAGGTGTACGCCTAAAGGCGCACCAGTTTTATGCGAGGCACAGTTTGCTAGCCATGTTATTTGTGTGATAAATAACTTATAGCTAAAATTCATTTGATTACCTATTTTTTTTGATTAGTTGTTATTTGCAAATCTAAACTTTGAATAATTTTAATATTTTCATTTAATGGACTCATTTCAGAAAAGTTATTGTTTTCTATTGTTTGAATTAGGTATCCAATACTATTAGTTTTACTAATAATAGCCTTTTTCATTAATTTATATGCCTCAATTAATTCTTCATTTTCTCTTTGAACTCTCAAAAAAATTGGATGATCTGTTGATGATTTATTTAGAATAGCATCTAGTCCTTTATTTCTGTGTATTCTGGAAAAATCAAAACAGGATAAATGCTTCATTACCCATGGGTCATTATTTTCATATGAAGCTATACCATTCATTAGAACTTTAGATTCTGTTTTAATCAGATCTGATAATCTTAATTTGGTTAATTCAACTGCATCTTCAGAAATATCTATACCTATGAAATTTCTTTTCAAAATAGATGCTGCTACTAAAGTAGTTCCACTTCCACAAAATGGATCAAGAACAACATCATGTTCATCAGTTACTAAATCAATAATTTTTTCTAGTAAGATGATGGGTTTTTGGGTAGGGTAACCAGTTCTTTCTTTAGCTTTAGGATTTAAGAAAGGAATTTCCCACACATCACCTAATGGAACCCCTTTTTTTTGCCCATTATATATAACGTTTCCATGTTGATCTGTTGCATATACAGACGTCCCTAATGAGTTTTTTTTTCTTTTTTGTAAGATTTGATCTAAATTAGTTGTTAAACTATAACTATTAAATCGACGTTTCCATTTAAATTCAAAAGATTTTGAGTAAAATAATATGGTTTGATGTTGATTTAGTAGCCCTTTTTTTGAATTGCTCCAACGTTTGTAATACCAAATAATTTCAGATTGAAAATTGTTTTGGCCAAAAATGCGATCTAATATAGAACGAAGAATATGTGTAGAGTTTCTATCACAATGAATGAATATACTACCAGTTTTTTTTAACTTATCTTTGCATAAAAGTAATCTATCATAAATAAATTGCTCATACTCTGTCAGGCTATCCCATGTATCTTTAAAGAAGTATTGTTTTTTAATATCTTTTGTTGTGCCAGTAAAGTTTTTCCCAGTGAAAAATGGTGGATCTAAATAGATTAGATCAATTGAATTATTATCTATTTTTTTTAATATATGTAGACAATCACCTAGAATAACATCATTCATCATATACCATTACCTTGTTTTTCATGTGCAATCTGTTTTAATATCTTTAATAAATCTACACCTGTAAATTTTAGAATAAAATCCCATGCTGAATCTGCATAATAATACTCTCCATTCTTGCCATGGTATAAAGTTTGTAATGTTTTTTGAATTTTTTGTGCTTGAGATCTATTGGGATAATAAAACATTAATCTAATAGGTTTATATCCTGCAGCGTGAATTACTTCCAACCGTGTATGTTCTTTAGTTACATGATCTCCATCAGTTGTGGCATCTCTCCATTTTATCTCTATTGCATATTTATCCACTAATGCATCTATTTCAAAAGTTTTTGGTTTTTGTCCTATAGTGTTAGGGATTTTAATTTTTTTTGCATTGGGAAATTTATATTTAATGCAATAAAACGCAGCTTCCTCTAAAAATGATCCTGCATATTTATAAAGGAACCTACCAATATTCTGATAAGTATCAATGTCTTTTCCAAATTGACTTGAGATTCCTAACACTTGGTATAGCATATGATGTGAAAGGTCATCATCATACATCTCTATAATACGACTATCAATTTGTTTCTTTAATTCAATTTCATATTTATCAGATAATTCACGAATTTCATCATATAAGATCATGAATGATAACCTAGTTCTATAATGTTAAAAATTTTATTACCCAAATTATAAATATCAATTTTTAAATCATCAATCAATTTATTACCTCCCACCCCTTCAACAACCTCTTCACCGACACCGGATACGGCGTCTTCAATTCCTGCGCAAAAAGCGACACCCTCAATTCTTCAATCATCCATTTAAACCCTGCAAGGCCGTCTGAAACGGGGAGGCCTTGTTTGATCAGGCTGTCGGTTTTTTCCTGCCACATTTGTTCCAGCTCTTGAATATCGGCTTCGCGGGCTGCATCGCGGGCGGGGTTGCTGCTGTATTTTTCAAGGCGCAGGGTCATGGCTTTGAGGTAGATGGGGAGGCGCGGCCATTGTGCCCATGGGGTATGGCTGGCGAAGCCGGAGGCAAGCAGGGTTTGCAGGCGTTGTCGCAGGAGGTGGGTCAATGGATGTTTGCCGAGTTTGCCGTTCAGTTCGGCGTAGGCGGCTGCGGTTTCCTGCAGGTAGCAGCTGAGGGCTTCTTTGACGGCGGGCAGGCGGCTGCGGGCGCGTTTGATTTGCTCTTTAAAGGCTTTTTCGTTGCGCGGCAGCTCGTCTTCGCCGATAAAGGCGCGGTCGCAGACGGCCTGTGTGAGGTCGTCGCGCAGGGTGTCGGCGTTGATGTGTTTGAGCAGCATGGCGGCTTGGGTAAAGCCTTGGATGCCTTTGTTCAAGTCTTTTACCTGCTCTTTTAATTGCAGCTTCATCAATTCGATTACGCCTTGACGGTGTGCCTGTTCGGCGGCTTCGTTAGTGTCAAACAGGCGCAGGGCGATGCGGCCGTCTTTTTCTTTTTGCAGGCCAAGATAGCCGGTAAGCTGTTGTTTGCCGCGTGCGAATTTGATGGATTCGGGCAGGGTACCGATGTCCCATGCGGTAACGTTGTCGCGCTCGAATTCTTGGGTGTTGTCGCGGAAGGTAACGGCGGCGGCTTGGCCGAGCTGTTGTTGCAATTCGTGCAGTTTGCGGCCGCCGGCAAGCTCTTGTCCGCCGTCGTCGATAATGCGCAGATTCAGATAGCAGTGTTCAGGCAATTCTTGCGCCGCCCATGCGTCTTGGTCGATTTGCTCGAGAATCCGCATATCGCCGGCACTTTTGGCGATAAAGTGCGCCAACTGGGGAATGATGGCCGCTTGGCGGTCGGGATTGCTTTCGAGGAATTTGGTGATGAAATCGGGGACGGGCACGCAAATGCGGCGGATTTGCTTCGGCAGGGCTTTAATCAGCAGCTGGATTTTTTCGCGCAACATACCGGGCACCAGCCATTCGAGCGACGGCGCGTGCAGGCGGTTGAGGACGGTCAGCGGCACGGTCATGGTCACGCCGTCGAGCGGATGGTGCGGCTCGAAGCGGTAGGAAAGTTTGAACTTGCCGTCTGCGGTTTGCCAGAATTTGGGGAATTGCTCTTCGGTAATGTGCGCGGCGGCGTGTTGCATCAGATCGTCGCGGCTGAGGAACAGCAGGCGCGGATTGTCGCGCTCGGCGGTTTTGAGCCAGGCTTCAAAGGTGCGGATATCGGCAAGGGGCAAAGGTTTCAGACGGCCTTTTTGAGATGCAGGCTGCTTTTTGGGTTTGGGGTCGTCTGAAACATTTTGTCGGGTGTGTGAACTCGTTTCACGCTCGCGGTTGGACGCATCTTTGGAATCCGCGTGCGCGGCTTGCGCCACACGTCCTGCGTTGCGCTGGTTTGCTTGTCCGTTTTGATCGGCCGTCTTGTCCAACTGGGTTTGTCCGCCCTCGTCGCTTCCCCAAACGCCGCCTTTCGCATCTTTCCATACCAGCTCGGGCAGGCGTTCGTTATAAAACGCAAACAGAGCTTCGTCATCGACCAATACGTCTTGCTTGCGCGATTTGTGTTCGAGTTCGGTAATTTCTTTAATCAGCTTTTTATTGTGGGCAAAAAAGGCCGTCTGAAGATTGCTTTCCTGCGCCACCAATGCGCCGCGAATAAAGATTTCGCGCGCTTCTTCGGGCGCAACTTTGCCGTAAGACACGGGGCGGCGCGGCAATACGGTCAGGCCGTAAAGCGTCACGCGTTCGCTGGCAACAACTTCGCCGCGTTTTTGTTCCCAGTGCGGCTCGAAATAATGATAGCGGACGAGGTGCGGCGCTTCCTGCTCGATCCATTCGGGCTGGATAACGGCGACGTCGCGCGCGTAAAGGCGCGTGGTCTCAACCAATTCTGCCGCCATCACCCATTTGGGTTTGGCTTTGAACAGGGCGGAGGCGGGGAAAAGGTGGAAGCGGCTGCCGCGCGCGCCGGTGTAGTCGTTGCCGTCGGGCGATTTCATGCCGACGTTGGCGATAAGGCCGGTCAGCAGGGCGCGGTGGATTTGTTCGTAGCCGGCTTCTTTTGCGGCGCGGATTTGGGCGCGATGTTGCTTTTTATCCAGTTGTTTTTGTTTGAGTTTGGCCGCTAAATCTTGGTCGCCTTGGCTTTCAGACGGCCTTAATTGTTCTTGGGAAGGAGGTTGTCTAAACGCGGCTTCTTTGGTGGTCAAACCCATTTCAATCGCGGTTTGGGCAAGCTGGTGGTGCAATTCGCGCCATTCACGCATCCGTAGGTGCGACAGGAAATATTGGCGGCACCACTGCACCAGCTGCTTATTGGACAAACCTTTATCGCGCTCGCGCTGGAAGCTGTCCCAAATATTCAGATAGGCAAGAAAGTCGGATTGCTTGTCGGTAAAGCGTTCATGCGCCTTGGCCGCGGCATCGCGCACCTCCAGCGGCCGCTCGCGCGGGTCTTGAATCGATAGCGCGGACGCGATCACCAATATTTCTGCCATGCAGTCGTGTTTCTTCGCCGCCAGCAAAATGCGCGCGATTTTCGGGTCGATGGGCAGGCGCGCCATTTGTTCGCCGAGCTTGGTCAAACGGTAGCGCGTGTTGGCGCCGATATGGCCCGAACTGTTTTGCAGGCCGTCTGAAACATTGGCTGGGTTGGATCGGGCATCCATGCCTGATCCGCGTACTTGGTTTTTCATATTTTGCATAGTCTTGTCGGTCGGGTATCTTCCCCGACATCATCTAAATTTGTCTTTATTGGTTTTCACGCCGCTTATTGCGGATAAACATATTCCGCCTTGCCGTCGCGAATGTTCAAGCTGCCTGCATCACCTGTGATCAGATTGCCCGTTACCGAGCCTTCGCTACAACCTGAAACCGGCATATCGTAGCCCAACGTGTGAATCAAAAACGTTGAAAGCTGCTGATGGAAGGCAATCTCGCAAGGTGTAAAAGCTTGGTTGGCAGCCTGTTGCACGGCCTTATTCGGGCTGTACAACACCAGCGGCACAAGATAGCTGTCGGGCTGCACCGTGCCTTGATTGTAGGTATCTTGGCGCACATACTGGCCATGATCGGAGGTATAGGCAAACAGCCAGTTGCCGTCAGACTGCTTTTGCAGCTGCTCGAATACGGTTTGAATCATTTGGTCGGTTTTGTGGATGGTGTTGTCGTACTTATCCACAACATTGGCCTCGCCGAATACTTTATCTTGAGGCTGCAACAATGCGCCGTATGGGACGTGCGAACCGCGTTGGTGCAACACAATAAAATGCTTGCCCTGCTGCAAATTGATTTTGTCAAACAGCGGCAGCAGCTTCTCATCAGGCATATTGTCGCTGTTGCCGTAGCCAAGCTGCGTCGGCTGAATCAGATGGTCTATCCATTTCTTACCGATTAAGTTCAAAATCGCCATCTCGTTTTCAGCCTGCGCGCTGTAAAAATACGTTTCATAGCCCTGCTCTTTGGCAAGGCGGAACATATTGGTATCGCCGCTGCTGATTTGCTCATAGCCGTTGGCATGCGGTATCGCATTAAAAAAGCTGGGCAGGGACACAGCCGTCATCAAAGCGGCGGAATAGCTTTGTTTCACAATCGGCTTAAAGTCGGCTTGCGACAGCTGAGTCAAAAACGGCGAAGTCTCACGCCCGTAGCCAAACAGTTTCAAATGCGCCGCGCTTTCGCTTTCGCCCATAATCAGGACGATATTTTGAACATTGCCCTGCCCGATTTTGCTTGGCGCAGGCTGTTTGAACACAGGAATCTTGCTTAAATCAAACAACTGATACGGCAACACGCGCCCGACAAAATAGCCGAAGCTGAAATAATTGGCTTTGATGCGGCTGTATGTCGGTTTGGGCGAAATACCGTGTTCCTGCGTCGTACTGAATGAACGTCCAAAAATCAGCAACATCGCCGTAATAAACACAATATCGGCGGCAAAATGCGTCTTACGGCGGAACTTGGCAAGGCTGCAAAACAGCACGACTTCCAACACGCCCCACACCACAGGCAGCCACAACTTATCCAACATCGATGCGCCCGCGCTGCCGACTTCGGTAACCTCTTTCAGCATCAGCCAATAATTGATGCCCGTCATCCAACTTTGATAAACCGCGTAATGCACATTATTGGCAATAATGCTAAACGCGAAAAACACCGCAATCAACAAACGCGTCGCCTTATAACGCGCAAACAGATACAGCGCAGCAATCACAAATGTCAGCGCAAACGTTTCCGCAATTTTTGCCGCCGGCAGGGTTTCAATCCCGAATACAAAGCGATAGGCAATCTCGCTGGCAGTAAGTAGAGATGAATACAGAAAGAGAACGAAAAGGGATTTTTTCATAATGGGAAGTTCACAATAAAAGTTGCAGACTGAGTCTGGGGGCTCGGCAACGGTATTCTTCAGCAGCTATCTGTTTACATTTGTTTTTCAAGAATGAGGTTGTCTGAAAATGGTTTGTGTGGTTAATTAAGGGGGATAGGTTGTTTTTTATTTTCAGATAGTCAAGTCACTTTTCATATTTAAAGGTAATCCAATAATTATTTATTCATGTTTTCTTTAATCTGATTAATAAAGTCCTGTATTTGTTGTGTATCTTGAAATGCACTTTTGGGCAGGAATTTGAAAATACTTTTTTCCAGAAAAATGAAAATCCAATCCTTTGTTTCTTCCACGCTGTAAATATGTTTGTAAAAGTGCAGACTTTGGAAGGCTTCTGTCTTGTGATAAATACCGTTATCGCGAAGTTCCACTGTATTCTGGGAAAATAGCGGCGATTTGTCCCGATACAGCTTGTCGAATGAAAAAATGCCTCGGGATGCTCTCAGGAAAGAAAACCGTCCAATCAAGATAAGTCCTGCAACGACGAATCCCCAAAAAGTAAATGTAATGCCGAAGCGGAAATATTCATAACCGCCATAGCCAGATAAATCATATGACCTATTGGCAAGCGTGGCTAATAAATTTAAAACTTGACCGTACTGTTTGTGGAATAAGATGAAAAAAATTGAATAGAGGGTAATCAAAATGATGGTTATCAACCAGCGCAGGGGAGGTCTTTTCTTTTGTTTTTTTATCAAGAGTATTTGCCCGTCGGAAAAGCCTTTGCTGAATTCTGCTGTTGTCAATTCATAGTGGATTTTCATTGCAATTCAAACCTTTTCAATAAATATAGAAATAGTCTTTTTTATACTGCAAATCGGAGGATTCAAGCGATATGCAGGCTACTTTTGTGTTCCATAGAAATTTTATTTTCAGACGGCCTCCACCGCCCCCAATTCCAGCAATACCTGAAAACCGTCATTGATATACCGCGAATCGGGCATTTCTAAAAACGGAAATGCCGCTACGTCGCCCAGGTTCAGCGATGCCATGCGCAGGATGACGGCGGCGAGGTTGCTGCGGACGATTTCGGGGTCGGTGAATTCGGGGCGGCTATTGAAATCTTCTTCTGAAAATAAGCGGATACACACGCCTGCGGAGACGCGTCCGCAGCGGCCGGAGCGTTGGCGGGCGGCGGCTTGGGAGATTTTTTCTACATGGAGCTGTTCCACTTTCGCCCGTGCGGAATAGCGTTTGACGCGCGCGAGACCGGTGTCGATGACGTATTTGATGCCCGGCACGGTGAGCGAGGTTTCGGCGACGTTGGTTGCCAACACGATGCGGCGTTTCGCGCCAGAGGGGTGGAAGATTTTGTGCTGTTCGGCGTGCGACAGGCGTGCGAACAGGGGCAGGATTTCGTCGTTGCGGCGCAGCGTGGATTTGCGCAGGGCTTCGGCGGCTTCGCGGATTTCGCGTTCGCCCGGCAGGAACACCAAAATATCGCCTTCGCCGTAGCGCGCCAATTCGTCGGCCGCATCGACAATCGCATCGGTCAGCTCCACTTCTGCGTCGTCTTCGTCTTTGCTGGTCAGCGGTCGGTAGAGGATTTCGACGGGATAGGTGCGTCCGCTTACTTCTAAAACGGGCGCGCCGTTGAAGTGTTGGGAGAAGCGTTCTGCGTCTATCGTTGCCGAGGTAATGATGACTTTCAAATCGGGGCGGCGCGGCAGCAGCTGTTTCAAATAACCTAAGAGGAAGTCGATGTTTAGGCTGCGTTCGTGCGCTTCGTCGATGATAATCGTGTCGTAGGCAGCAAGATAACGGTCGGTCTGGGTTTCCGCCAACAGGATGCCGTCGGTCATCAGCTTGACGCAGGCATCGCGCGAGGTGTGGTCGGTAAAGCGCACTTTATAGCCGACTGCGCTGCCGATTTCCGATTTCAGCTCTTCGGCAATCCGCTCTGCCACGGAACGCGCGGCCAAACGGCGCGGCTGGGTATGCCCGATCAAGCCTGCCGCCCCGCGTCCGAGTTCCAAACAAATCTTGGGCAGCTGCGTGGTTTTGCCCGAACCGGTTTCGCCGCAAATAATCGTTACCTGATTCTCGGCAATGGCTTTTTTAATTTCGTCGAGCTTCTCGTGAACGGGCAGCGTGTTGTCGAATTCGGGCTTGGGCAGTTTGGACAGGCGTTGCAGATAAAGATCGTGCGATTTTTTGTATTTTTCTTCGACTTTGGCCAAGCCGCCGTATTTTTTGGGGTTTTTAAAGGCGGATTGCAGGAAATGGCGGTCTTTGGAGAGGGTTTGGGCGAAATCGGGTTGCGGCATGATGGTGCAATGAATTAAATAATGTGAAAAGAATGGAATTATAGCAAAAGGCCGTCTGAAACTTGCTTGCTTTCAAGTTTCAGACGGCCTTTGTATGGATAAACCGTTTTAGTCGGCGGCGTGCCAAGGTTTTTGCATACCGGCGTGGAAACTCGGTTTTTCTCCGCCCCACAAGGTGTCGATGTCGTAGAAGTCGCGCACGGCAGGGAGCATGACGTGGACAACGAGGTCGCCTGCGTCGACGAGCGTCCATTCGCCGCTGTCGCCTTCGGTGCTGAGGATTTCGAAACCGGCTTCTTTCAAATCGACGGCAACGTTGTTGGCCAGTGCTTTGACTTGGCGTGTGCTGTCGCCGCTGGCAATAATCATGCGGGCGAACAGGGAGGTTTTGTCTTGGGTTTCCAAAACAGAGATGTCTTTGGCTTTGATGTCTTCGAGGGCGTTTACGGCCACTTCGACCATTTTTTGCAGGTCTTGCAATTCTTGTTCGTTCATTATTTTCCTAATTGAAATGTTTTCAGACGGCATTATAGCTTATCTGCCTGAATAAACGCTATTTTTCATAGAGTTTGTGTTGGCGGATGTATTGGGCGACCGGTTGCGGCAGGCCGTCTGAATGGTGCGTTTTGGCAAGATTGGCACGGATTTGGGTGGAGCTGGTGTTGTGCAGCGGCGCGTTGAGGATGCGGACGCTGCCGTTTTGCAGTGCTTCGCCGAGCCATGCGTGCAATTCGCGCGGGGTTTTGTTGAGGTTGTCGCCTTGTCGCATGGCGATGGCGATATGGGTCTGGCGCACGAGGGTTTGCCATTTTTTCCATGTGTGCAGCTGCATCAGGCTGTCGCTGCCCATCAGCCACCACAGTTGCGCGCTGGGAAACTGCTGGCGGAAGATTTGGACGGTGTCAAACGTATAAGTCGCGCCGTCGCGGACGATGTCGCAGTCGCTGGCGGCGAATTTCGGCTCGTCGGCGATGGCGAGTTCGACCATATTGAGGCGCTCTTTCGCCGGCGTGCGCGTGCTGTCTTTGTGGTACGGGTCGCCTGCCGGCAGGAAGACGACGAGGTCCAAACCGATTTCGTCGGCAAAGGCGCGGGCGATGTGGAGGTGGCCGTTGTGGATGGGGTCAAACGTGCCGCCGAATAATCCGATGTTTTTCATTTCGTGGTGGTGTCTGCGTTAGATGTTTTGGCCGTCTGAAGCAGGCAGGCTGCCGTCAACAATCAGGTTGAGCTTGCCTGTGGTCGGGTGGATGACCAGGCCGTGGATGGCGATGTTGTCGGGCATCAGCGGATGTTTGCGAATCAGCTCGACGGTATGGCGCACACTGTCTTCGACATCGTCAAAACCGGTCAGCCAGCCGTCCAAATCGATACCGGCATTGCGCAGGGTTTCGATGCGGTCGTCGGGGATATTGCTGTCGTGTACGCGTTGGAGGAACTCTTCGGCGTGCAATCCGCGCATACCGCAGTCGTGGTGGGCAATGACCATGATTTCTTTGACTTTGAGTTCAAATACGGCGACCAACAAACTGCGCATCACCGAACCCCAAGGGTGGGTCACCAGCGCGCCGGCGTTTTTGATGAGCTTGGCGTCACCGTTTTTCAAGCCCAAGGCATTGGGCAGCAATTCGATAATGCGTGCGTCCATGCAGGAAAGGATGGCCAGCTCGCGGCCGGGGTATTTGTTGGTAAAGTATTTTTCGTATTCGCCCGTTTCGACGAAATGTTGGTTATAGGCGAGGATTTCGCTCAATTCGCTCATGATGTGCTCGTTTCGGATGGTTTACTCTATTATAGCGGTTTTCGGGTAGTGCGGTTGTTTTGCAAATTCGCCGTAAACGGCTAAAATCGACGTATCTTTAGTTCTTTTGGAGGATGCGCCATGTCTCAGTCTTTCCGTTTTGAACGGGTATTCGCGTCCGATGTCCACGACGCATTGTGGGATTGGGCGCAAACCAGCTATGGCGCTTCCGACGATTGGTGCATTCTGTATCTCAACGGCCTGCCTTTGGGCCGTCTGAACCCGTTATGGCGCGAACGCCTCGGGCAAGATTGGACAGGCAGGCAGTCAACCCTTTCAGACGGTCTGAATTTGGAAACCGACGGCTGGCCGGAAATGGGCGACAGTTTGCAAACGCTGGCGCAACAATGGCGCGATTGCGGTTGGCTCAAAGGTTGGCGCGATGAAAAGTTTGATATCTGCGACCAGGCAGGCAAGCCTTTATGCGCACTCGAACGCGCCGCCTTCCGTCCGTTCGGCCTGATGAGTCAGGCAGTACATTTGAACGGATTGGTCGAAACAGAAGACAGTCTGCGCTTTTGGATAGGCCGCCGCAGTCCGCACAAAGCCGTTGATCCAAACAAACTCGACAACCTGACCGGCGGCGGTATCAGCAGCGGCGAGAAGCCGTCTGAAGCCGTCTGCCGCGAAGGCGAAGAAGAAGCCGGCATTCCCGCTTCGTTAACACCCTATATCCGACCGACCGCCCAAATATATAGTTTGCGCCCCGTTAACCGCGGTGTCCACAACGAAATCCTGTATATCTTCGACATCGTCCTGCCCGAAGGCTTCCAACCCGCCAACCAAGACGGCGAAGTCGCCGGTTTTGAACTGATGGACATCCCCACCCTGCTTGATGCCATGTTGGGCGGACACATGATGCACGATGCCCAGTTGGTCACAATCGAAGCCTGCCGTCGATACGGCCTGATCGACCCCAAACATCTGCTGTCCGCATGGCTCGACAGCATCCGTTGCCGACCCCATTTTTAAAGGCCGTCTGAAACCATGTTACAACTCAAAAACATCAACAAACGCTTCGGCAGCAAAACCGTTGCCCAAGACATCAACCTAAACGTCGAAGCAGGCGAAATCCTCGCCGTACTCGGCCGCTCCGGCTGCGGCAAATCCACCCTGCTCAAAACCATCGTCGGCCTGGTGCGTCCCGACAGCGGCGAAGTTTGGCTCAACGGCGACAACATCACCGACATGCCGTCTGAAAAGCGCAATATCTCGCTGATGTTTCAAGACTACGCCCTTTTGCCGCATTTAACCGCCCTCAACAACGTCGGCTTCGGCCTCAAAATGCGCCGCCTGCCCAAAGCCGAAATCGAAGAACAATCCATGCAGGCCTTGCGCGACATCGGTTTGGAACACGAAGCACAACGCAAACCCGAAAGCTTCTCCGGCGGCGAACAACAACGCCTCGCCCTCGCACGCGCCCTCATCACGCGCCCGTCGCTGTTGCTCTTGGACGAAGCCTTCTCCAGCCTGGACACCCACCTGCGTCACTACCTGCGCACCCTGACTGCCGAACGCATCCGCAGTCAAAACATCCCCGCCATCCTCGTAACCCACTCCGCCGAGGAAGCCTGCACCATGGCCGACACCATCGCCATCATGCACGAAGGCCGCATCCTCCAACACGGCACGCCGGAAACCCTTATCCGCCGCCCCGTCAACGCCCAAGCCGCCCTGCTACTCGGTTTGGCCAACACCAGCGACACACGCTACATCCCCCAACACGCCATACGATTCGACCCGAACGGCACGGCCGTCCGCATCAGCGAAGCCGTCCCCCTCGCCGAAGGCATACGCCTCACCCTCGCCCATCCGCAATACGGCGATTTGATTTGGTATCCCCACGCCGACCAAGATACGGACAAACCGCAAACCGGACAGGAAATTCGCATCTGCGTGGATGAAAGTCAGATTGTTTGGTTTGATTGAATTTGATGGATTAAAAAAGAAAAATGCCGTCTGAAATTTAAGTTTCAGACGGCATTTGTTATCTAGCCATCAATCAGACAAATATGTCCGACCCACAATCGCTGTTTACTTCACTTTCGTGCACACCTCACGGGAAGTTCCATCCTCAGACACCAATTTGCCTGTTTTATCCATTTGATAAACCTCGTCTTTACCGAGCTTGTCCATCTGCGCAACCAATCCGGTGTATATCATGCTTTCCAAGAATTGGCCGTCTTCTGATTCTTCCAACCATGCCAATGTTTCAGGGCTATGGAGTCGTGAAACTTCACTGTACTTGATTTGGCTTTGAGTTAAGGCATTGTTCGCAAAACGCCATTTACCCCCACCGACAACATGGTATGCCAAGACATTGCCGTCATCGTCCACTTTGAGCTTAGCGTCGCCACGGAAACTGCCGTCCTGAAGATATTCGACTTTTGTATCACTGTGAATGTTTTCATCAGAGCCAACGCAATGCCATGTACCGACAATTGGAGAAGCCAGGGCAGTTGTTGCGGATAAAAGTACCGGCAGAATAAAGAGTTTCATCTATTTCCTTTCTTAAAAGAGGCCGTCTGAAAAGTTGCAACGACATTGAAGCTGCATTTTCAGACGGCCTTTGCGAGTATTTTACTGCAGGCAGACGTTCAAGAAATATAAATCACGAGACCGGCAATCAGCACCAGCTGGACACCCAACTTCATCAGTGCGGTACGACTGACGAAGTAGATAAACCAAGTGCCGGTCAAAATCAACAGTAGAATAATCAACCACGGCCGCCATTTGTTGAGGTGGACGGCTTCGGTAAAGCAGGTATAAATATGAAGTACGACGATGGCGACGATGAACAATATAGGCACGATGAAGTCCATCATTTGATTTCCTTTTAATGAGGCCGTCTGAAAACCGTGGTTTCAGGTTTTCAGACGGCCTTGTCTATTCAATCAAAATCAGTCTTTCAACTTCGCCAACTGAGTTTGAACTTTCGCCATTTTGTCTTCCAACTCCGCCAAATCGGCTTTGTCTTTTTCCACCAGATGCACGGGGGCTTTTTCGGTGTAGCCGGGTTTGGAGAGTTTGGCATTGAGTTTGTCCAAGGCTTTTTGCAGCTTCTCGGCTTCTTTGCTCAAACGGGCGGTTTCGGCGGCTTTATCGATTTCGACTTTCAGCATCAGGCGCGCGCAATTGCAGACGGCGCTAGGTGCGTCTTCGCTTTCGGGCAGCCTGTCCACTGTTTTGGCTTCGGTCAGGCGCGTGAGGGCGGGCAGGTATTTCAGCAGCGCTTCAGGCACACTGCCTTCCACAAACAGCGGCGCTTTCACGTTCGGGGCAATGCCCATTTCGCCACGCAGGTTGCGCACGGCGCCAATCAGGTCTTGCAGTTGCGCCATTTGGTCAAAAGCAGCCTGCACGATTTTTTCCGGGTCGGCTTTGGGATAAGCGGCCAACATAATGCTGTCGGCGGTTTTGGCATTCGCCAGAGGCGCAACGACCTGCCACAGCTCTTCGGTAATGAACGGCATGATTGGGTGCAGCAGGCGCAGGATGGTTTCGAGTACGCGCACGAGGGTGCGGCGTGTGGTGCGCTGGGTTGTCGGGCAGCCGGTTTGGATTTGCACTTTTGCCAGCTCGATGTACCAGTCGCAATATTCGTTCCACACAAATTCGTACAGCGTTTGCGCGGCAAGGTCGAAGCGGTAGGTTTCAAAGGCTTCGGCAACGGCGGCTTCGGCTTGTTGCAGTTTGCCGATAATCCATTGGTCGGCAAAGGTAAACGCCAACGGCTGCATTTCGTCTTGGCCGCAGTCTTTGTCTTCGGTGTTCATCAACACGAAGTTGGTGGCGTTCCACAATTTATTGCAGAAGTTGCGGTAGCCTTCGGCACGTTTGAAGTCGAAGTTGACGCTGCGGCCGAGGCTGGCGTAGCTCGCCATGGTGAAGCGCAATGCGTCCGCACCCATGCTCGGAATGCCTTCGGGGAAGAGTTTTTTGGTTGCTTCTTCCACTTTCGGCGCGGTTTCGGGTTTGCGCAGGCCGGTGGTACGTTTCACCAGCAGTTTTTCCAAGTCGATGCCGTCAATCAAATCCACAGGGTCGATGACGTTGCCTTCGGATTTGGACATTTTTTTGCCTTCATGGTCGCGCACGATGCCGTGGATGTACACGTCTTTAAACGGTACTTTGCCGGTGAAGTGGGTGGTCATCATAATCATACGCGCCACCCAGAAGAAGATGATTTCGTAGCCCGTAACCAAGACATTGGACGGCAGGAAGGCTTTGAGTTCGTCGGTTTCAGACGGCCAGCCGAGTGTGGAGAACGGCACGAGCGCGGAGGAGAACCATGTATCCAATACGTCTTCTTCGCGGGTCAAACCGGTTTTGCCGGCTTGTTTTTCGGCTTCTTCCTGATTGCGGGCGACGTACACATTGCCTGCTTCGTCGTACCATGCAGGGATTTGATGGCCCCACCACAGTTGGCGCGAGATACACCAGTCTTGGATGTTGTTCATCCATTGGTTGTAGGTGTTGACCCAGTTTTCAGGGATAAAGCGCACTGCGCCGCTGTCGACGGCTTTTTTTGCTTTGTCGGCGAGGCTCAAGCCTTTGAATTCGCTGTCAGGCTCGCCGCCGTTTGGCGTGGCGGACATGGCGACAAACCATTGGCTGGTCAGCATCGGCTCAATCACCGAACCGGTACGGTCGCCTTTCGGCGTCATCAGCGTGTGCGGTTTGATTTCGACCAAGAAACCTTGTTCCTGCAAATCGGCAACCATTTGTTTGCGCGCGGCAAAGCGGTCTAAGCCTGCGTATTTTTCAGGCAGGGCAAAGCCTTGTTGCGCTTCGCCTTTGAAGTTGAACACTTCGGCGTTTGCCAGCACTTTGGCTTCCAAATCGAACACATTAATCAGGCGCGTGTCGTGGCGTTTGCCGACTTCGTAGTCGTTGAAGTCGTGCGCAGGCGTAATTTTCACGCAGCCTGTACCAAAGTCTTTTTCGACGTATTCGTCGGCAATCACGGGGATAGTACGGCCGGTCAGCGGCAGGATCAATTCTTTGCCGATCAAGTGGGTGTAACGTTCGTCTTCAGGATTGACGGCAACGGCAACGTCGCCCAGCAGCGTTTCAGGACGGGTGGTCGCCACGATAACGGCTTCGGCGGGATTGTCGGCCAGCGGATAGCGGATGTGCCACATAGAGCCTTGTTCTTCCACGCTTTCCACTTCCAAATCAGACACTGCGGTACCCAATACCGGATCCCAGTTCACCAAGCGTTTGCCGCGGTAAATCAAGCCTTGTTCAAAAAGGCGCACGAACACTTCGGTCACGGTTTCGGCGCGCACGTCGTCCATCGTGAAATATTCGCGCGTCCAGTCGGCAGAGCAGCCCACGCGGCGCATTTGTTGGGTAATCGTGCCGCCGGAAACTTCTTTCCATTCCCATACTTTTTCCAAGAATTTTTCGCGGCCCAAGTCATGACGGGACACATTTTGCGCGGCAAGTTGACGCTCGACCACGATTTGCGTGGCGATGCCCGCGTGGTCGGTGCCCGGAATCCAGGCGGTATTGCAGCCTTTCATGCGGTAGTAGCGGGTCAGGCCGTCCATGATGGTTTGGTTGAAGGCATGGCCCATGTGCAGCGTGCCGGTTACATTGGGCGGCGGCAGTTGGATGGAGAAAGACGGTTTGGTCAAATCCATATCAGGCTGGAAATAGCCCTGCTTTTCCCAGTTTTGATAATGTTTGGATTCGATTTCGGCTGGATTGTATTTGTCTAACATGATGGAACTTTGTGAAATTAAGGTTATTTTTGATGTGCGGATTATAACGCAAAAAGGCCGTCTGAATCATTTCAGACGGCCTTTGGCATACGGGTTTTAAAAATGGAACAATACCAGGCTGACGGCAATCACCGCCATGCCCGTTGTCAGGCCGTAAACGGTTTCGTGGCCGTCTGAATAGCGTTTGGCGGCCGGCAGCAGCTCGTCCAACGCCAAAAACACCATCACGCCGGCTATCACGCCAAACACCGAGCCAAAAACGGCAGGCGACAAAAACGGCTGCAAAACCAAATAGCCCAAAGCCGCCCCCAAAGGCTCGGCCAAACCGGATAACAGACACGCCCATACCGTTTTCTTACGGCTTCGGGTGGCAAAATAAACCGGCGCAGCGATGGAAATACCCTCCGGAATATTATGGATGGCAATCGCCAAGGCCAAAGGCATCCCGACCGCCGGATTTTCCAAGGTGGCAAAAAACGTCGCCAAGCCTTCGGGGAAATTGTGCGCCGTAATCGCAAACGCCGCCATCATGCCGACTCGCGCGATATGGCGGCGTTTGCTTTCTTGAAACGACGGGTCTTGCGCGTCCAAGGTTTCATGTGGGTTCGGCACCAGGCGGTCAATCAGCGCGATGCCGCCCATCCCGGCCAAAAATGCCATGGTCGCCGCCGCAAACGCGTGGTCTTTATCATAAATTTCAGCAAACGCCTCGCTGGATTTACTGAAAATCTCCGTCAGGGAAACATACACCATCGCACCGCCGGCAAATGCCAAACCAAACGACAACACGCGTGGATTGGGCGTTTTGGAAAACATCACCAAACCGCTGCCTAATACGGTAAACAAACCGGCAGCCAGCGTGATGGAAAAGGCAGCGGCCAAATTGGACATCGAAAAATCGGGCATGAGAAAACCTGCGCTAAAAGCTGGGACAGGTTCAGACTAACACTTTTTAATGTATATGATAATAGTTATTATTTATTTTATTGATTGGATACCCGGATTTTAAAACAAAAGGCCGTCTGAAAAATATTTTTCAGACGGCCCTTAAGTTTGAAATATCACCAAACCTTATCGCTTTCCAGCTTAAGCCTGATAGCGCGACAGGCTCAAGTCGTCGCTGCGGATTTCGGCGTCTTTGCCGCTCACGATATCGGCGGTCAATTTTGCCGAGCCCAGCGACATGGTCCAACCCAAAGTGCCGTGACCCGTATTCAGGAACAGGTTGTCAAAGCGGGTACGGCCGATTAGCGGCGTGCTGTCGGGTGTCATCGGTCTGAGGCCGCTCCAGAACAATGCCTGATTCAAGTCGCCGCCTTCGGGGAATAAATCGTTGACGACCAAAGCCAAGGTTTCGCGGCGTTTTTCGGGCAGTTTGATTTCGTAGCCGGACAATTCCGCCATACCGCCGACGCGGATTCTGTTGTCGAATCGTGTGATGGCGACTTTGTAGCTTTCGTCCAAAACGGTGGACACCGGCGCGCCGTCGGAATTTGTGACCGGCAGGGTCAAGGAATAGCCTTTGACGGGATAAATGGGCAGATTGAGGTCCAACTGCGCCAAAACCGTCCTGCTGAAGCAGCCGAGCGCGCAGACGAAGGCATCTGCTTCAAACCGTTCTGTTTCAGTTTCCACTGCGCTGATGCGCTGGCCGTTGTGTTCGATGCGGTGGATGGTTCGGTTGAAATGGAACTGTACGCCTTTTTCCAGACACAGTTTGTACAGGTTTTGGGTGAAGAGGTGGCAGTCGCCGGTCGCATCCGCAGGCAGGTGCAGACCGCCGGCAATTTTGGCGGTAACGCGTGCAAGTGCAGGCTCGAATTCTGCGCATTCTTCGGGTTTCAGACGACGGTAGGGTACGCCGTAGCGTTCCAAAACGGCAATGTCTTGTTCTGCCGCTTCGACTTCTTTGGCTTGGCGGAAAATCTGCAACGTCCCTTTTTTGCGCCCTTCGAAATTCATGCCGGTTTGCGCTTCAAAACGGCGGAACATTTCACGGCTGTATTCGGAAATCCTGACCATGCGCTCTTTATTGATTTGATAGCGCGCTGCCGTGCAGTTTTGCAGCATTTGCCACAGCCATTCGATTTGATACAGGCTGCCGTCGGGGCGAAACAGTAAAGGCGGATGGCTTTTAAACAGCCATTTCAGCGCTTTGGTCGGAATGCCGGGTGCAGCCCAGGGCGTGGTATAGCCGTAAGAAAGCTGGCCTGCATTGGCAAAACTGGTTTCTATCGCCACGCCCTCGGCGCGGTCGATGACCGTTACTTCATGTCCTGCCTCTGCCAGATACCACGCGGAAGATACGCCTGCCACGCCGGCACCTAAAACAAGCACTTTCATTTTTCTCCTCCTCTGACTTTTTTCAAAACAAACTGATATCCATCGGGCCGTCTGAATGTTCCGTTTCAGACGGCCTTGGACATCAATGCGGCAATTCGCCGTTTTTGATTTTTTGTTTGAAGTCGCGCGTTTCATTGACGATGACTTTCGCCATCAACAAAAGCGCAATCAGGTTGGGCAATGCCATCAAGCCGTTGAACGTATCCGAAGCCAGCCACACCAAATCAAGGCTCAATACGGTACCCAGCATGACGGAAGAGACGTAACCCACGCGGTACAGTCCGGCAAAGCGTTCGCCGAAAACGTACACCGCGCATTTCTCGCCGTAATAACACCAGCCGAGAATGGTTGAGTAGGCAAAGAAAATCAGGCCGATGGTAACAATCCAGCCACCGATGCCGGGCAGCATTTTTTGGAACGTGACGGTTGTCAGCGCCGCGCCGCTCAATTCAGGTTTGACAAACTCGCCGCCTGCGCCGAGCAGACCCATAACCAACACGATACCGGTAATCGAGCAGACAACGATGGTGTCCAAAAACGTACCGGTCATGGAAACCAATGCCTGACGGACGGGGTGGTCGGTTTTCGCGGCGGCGGCGGCAATCGGCGCAGAACCCATGCCCGCTTCATTGGAGAACACACCACGTGCCACGCCGTAGCGGATGACCGTGCCGATGGCACCGCCGGCCACAGCTTGCGCGCTAAACGCATCGGAGAAAATCAGTTTGACGGCAGGCATCAGTGCGTCAGAATTCACGACAATAATGGAAATACCGCCCACTACATAAAATACGGCCATGGCAGGCACGATAAAGGACGCGGCTTTGGCGATGCCCTTAATGCCGCCCAAAAGCACGATGGCCGTTAATACGGTCAATATCACGCCGGTGTAGGCAGGCTCGACGCCGAAGCTGGTTTGCACTGCCTGCGCAACCGAGTTGGACTGCACCGAGCTGCCGATACCGAAGGAAGCGAATGTGCCGAACAGGGCAAACGCGACGGCCATCCATTTCCAGTTTTTGCCCAAGCCTTTTTCGATGTAATACATCGGGCCGCCGGACATCTCGCCTTTGGAGTTGGTCACGCGGTATTTCACCGCCAACACGCCCTCGCCGTATTTGGTGGCCATGCCGAAAACGGCGGTCATCCACATCCAAAATACCGCGCCCGGGCCGCCGGTTACCACCGCAGTCGCCACGCCAGCGATATTGCCCGTACCGATGGTGGCCGACAGCGCGGTCATCAACGCCGCGAAATGGGAAATATCGCCTTCATGGTCTTCGCCGTTTTCATGCTTCTTTGACGGCACAAACGCCTGTTTCAGCGCATAACCCAACATGGTGAACTGCAAACCTTTCAGCAAAACGGTCAGCAAAATGCCCGTACCGACCAGCAGCATCAACATAATAGGTCCCCAGACCCAGCCGCTAATGGTTTCGAAAAAGGCTTTGAGATTGTCTAAAAACATTTGCATGGCTTTCTCCTTTGTCTGTTTTATTTTTTATGCACTACTTTTTTGTAGTGTCATGTAATTTCAGCACAGAATATTCAATAAGACAATATCTTTCTTTTTAAAAAGATTTTTGAGGTTTTACCCTAAAAAGATATCTATTTAGACCGGCCGGATTGTTTACAATCCGCTAAAAACAAAGGCTGCGGCCGAGATAAAATGCCAAATAAAAGTTAATCAACCATCAATTAAGACTGCAACAATTAAAATGACACAATCGACAAATGACACATTATTGAAAAATACAAACACGCAAATCTTGTTTAAAAAAGCCTCAGGCCGTCTGAAAGATGGTTTTCAGACGGCCTGAGGCTTGCTATTTATATTGATAAAGTCAGGTTGATGAATGTTGCCCAAGCAACTGCGCCAACACTCGGGCAAAGTGTTCCGTTGCGCCTTCGCTGGTGTGCAAATACAGGGCGGGCTCGATGAGTTCCAATTCATTGAGCAGGAAGGTGTCGCCGACCAATGTTCCGTCCACTCGGGCATAAACCGGCATTTGCGACAAAGCGGCCAGTACGTCTTGCGCGGCACTGATGGCAAACTCGGGCGGCTCAATACCGAACACCGACACGCCATAGGCAGAGTTGGCGCGCCATTCGCCTTGCGGCGGCTGACGGCGCACGGCATGGCTGAATATGCCGTTGAAAAACACCAGCGAGGTTTCGCCCACCGTTTCGATTTCGCGGATATAAGGTTGAACAATCATACCTTGCGGATAATCCGCCATGTTCACGTCCAATTCCTCCGCACAAACTTTGACCACGCCTTTGCCGCTCTGCCCGAATGCCGGCTTGATGACCGCTTCCGTCCAGCCTTGTTGGTTCAGGATGTCGGCCAATACGGCTTTTTGCGGCGGAACGAACACGCTGGGAATCACTTGCGTGCCGCGCGCCACCAAATCGCACAAATAAGTCTTTTCCATATTCCAAGCCATCAGCTCGGGCGGATTGATAAAACGCTGCCCCGCCTGCTCGGCTTGTTCCAACCATTGGCGGAAGGCTTCGGGTTCGGCGGCATAATCCCATGCGCACAAAGGCAGCAAAAACGGCGCGGACGGATGGTTTTGCCACGCATCAAATACGGTTTTCACGCCCATGCTTTCCAAGCATGCCGCCAATGTTTTCAGGTTGTCCGATGGTTCGGGATAAGTTTGGCAGGTAATGAGTGCCAAAACGGTTTGCTCGGTCATGGTTGCCGCCTCGTCGCTAAAACCAAAATTATATAGCGAAATCAAACCAAAAGATTTTTCAGACGGCCTGATACATGAGGCCGATTCTGATAAAATGGTTTTCTCCTTTTCCGTCGGAACATGCTCATGAAATCTGCCCACGTCCTTGTCTGGTTCCGCCGCAACCTCCGCCTGCACGACAATGCCGCGCTTAATGCCGCCGTTGCAAGCGGTTTGCCCATTGCCTGCGTCTGGGTCAGCCAAAGGCCGTCTGAAAACCACAATCCGCGTCAAAGCCTGTTTCATTATCAAGCCGCACAAGAGCTGCACACCCGTCTGGCGGCACACCATATTCCTTTATATGCCGTCGCTTCCGACGAAGACCTCCTCCCCTTGGCTGCTGCGCTCAATGCCCATACCGTCATCACAGACGAAGCCTATACCGAAGCCGAAATCCGCCAAGACAACCACCTCTGGCACAATCTCGACCGAGCAGGCATTGCCCTGCAACACGCCAACGACCGCGGCATTTTGGCCAAATCCCCCCTCATGGATGCCAACGGCCTGCCCTACACCGATTTTGCTGCCTATAAACAAGCATGGTTGCAGGCTTATTCAGGACAAAGGCCGTCTGAAACCGAATTGCCTGTTCAAACCGGACAAAACATTCCACTGTTTCCAGCCTATACCGGCGCAGTATTGCCTGCCTATCAACAGGGCGGCGAAACCGCAGCCTTAACGCAATGGCACGCGTTCAAACAGAATTTGGTTCACTACCCGATTACCCAAAACTTTCCGGCACGAAAAAACACCAGCCTACTCAATGCCTTCCTGTCCGCAGGCTGCATTTCACCGCGTCTGCTGGCTGCCGAAGGCTTGGCAAACCGATATTTCGAGTGGCTGGACAAACTTATTTTCCGCGACTACTGCTACCAGCTCGCCTACCACCGCCGCCTGCCCGAAACAACCGATGCCGCCCCGATACGCGAATACTGGCGACGCGGCCAAACCGGCGTACCCATCATCGACGCCTCCATCCGCGGCCTCGAAGCCACCGGCCACTTACACCCCGTTCTCCAGCAGCTGTGCGCCCACTATTTCTGCCATGCCCTCAACTTCAACCCCAACCAAGGCATCGCGTGGACAGCCTCCGTCCAAACCGGCACCGACCCTGCGCTCAACCAAGCCAACTGGCACCTTGCCGCCCAAGACACGGCCACCGTCCGCTATGCCCACCGTTCGCATCAAATCGATCCCGACGGCAGCTACATCCGCAGTTACCTCCCCGAATTGGCGCACCTGCCGTCCACCCTCATCCACACGCCGTGGGCCGCCGCCGACGACATCGACACACACGGCTATCCCTTTCCCACGGCCGTCTGAAACCTGCGTTCACACCAAAAAACCACACTAAATACAGCTGAAAAACGTTCAAACAAAATATTTTGGTTTCAGACGGCCAAACAGATTGAATAGCCAAGATTTACACGGTAAACTTACGTCATTAAAAAATTTTATTATTTCATTACAATGAAACCCGCATTCGACATAAAAACGTCACGTTTGGACGTCTTATCCATCCATCTGCACACCGCAGATCTAACCGAATTGGAAGAATTCCTGCGCCAACTGGCAGGCCAATCCCAAGACGAATTCGTTCCCTTCATTTTAGACGTACAAGATTTCGACCATCCAGAATCCATCGATTTGGGCGGCATGATTTCCCTGTTTGCCCGTTACGGCATGCAAATTTTAGGGTTGCACCACACCAGCGATACCTGGGCGGCAGCGGCGGCGCGTTACCACTTGGTCTTCAAACAAGGCAACGCCACCCAGGCAGCCGACACACAGGCAGCACCTGCTCCGCGCCAAGCACCACAGCCGCAAGACGTACAGGCCACCGTCATCAACAATCCGACCGTATTGGTCAGCACGCCCGTGCGTACCGGCCAGCAGGTGTACGCTGAAAACGGCGACCTCATCGTTACCGGCATCGTTAGCCAAGGCGCAGAACTTATCGCCGACGGCAACATCCATATTTACGCCCCCATGCGCGGCAGAGCGTTGGCCGGTGCGAAAGGCAACACCAACGCGCGCATCTTCATCCATTCCATGCAGGCCGAGTTAGTCTCCGTTGCCGGCATCTACCGCAACTTCGAGCAAGACCTGCCCGAGCATCTGCACAAAAAACCCGTACAAGTATCATTGCAAGACAACCGACTGGTTATCAGCGCAATCGACGCCGAATAAACATCAGTACTTAAAAAGGAAATATCGTGTCCAAAATCATCGTAGTAACTTCAGGTAAAGGCGGCGTAGGCAAGACCACTACCAGCGCCAGCATCGCAACCGGCCTAGCCCTGCGCGGCCACAAAACCGCCGTAATCGACTTCGACGTCGGTTTGCGCAACCTCGACCTGATTATGGGTTGCGAACGCCGCGTCGTGTATGACCTCATCAACGTCATCCAAGGCGAAGCCACACTCAACCAAGCCCTGATTAAAGACAAAAACTGCGAAAACCTCTACATCCTGCCCGCCTCGCAAACCCGCGACAAAGACGCGTTGACCCGCGAAGGTGTGGACAACGTGATGAAAGAGCTGTCCAGCGAAAAAATGGGCTTCGAATTCATTATCTGCGATTCCCCTGCCGGTATCGAACAAGGTGCACTGATGGCACTCTACTTTGCCGACGAAGCCATCATTACCACCAACCCTGAAGTATCCAGCGTCCGCGACTCCGACCGCATCTTGGGCATTTTGCAAAGCAAATCCCGCAAAGCCGAACAAGGCGGCACTGTTAAAGAGCACCTGCTGATTACCCGCTACTCCCCTGAGCGCGTGGCTAAAGGCGAAATGCTGTCTGTACAAGACATCTGCGACATCTTGCGTATTCCGTTGATCGGTGTGATTCCTGAATCACAAAACGTTCTGCAAGCTTCCAACGCCGGCGAACCTGTCATTCACCAAGACAATGCCGCCGCAGCCGAAGCCTACAAAGACGTTATTGCCCGCCTCTTGGGTGAAAACCGCGAAATGCGTTTCCTTGAAGCCGAGAAAAAAGGTTTCTTAAAACGACTGTTCGGAGGTTAATACATGTCACTGCTCGATATGCTGTTCGGCAGAAAGCCGAAAACCGCCACCGTCGCGCGCGACCGCCTGCAAATCATCATCGCGCAAGAGCGCGCACAAGAAGGCCAAGCTCCGGATTATCTACCAACCTTGCGTAAAGAGTTGTTGGAAGTCCTGTCCAAATACGTCAACGTATCATTGGACGATATCCGCATCTCCCAAGAAAAACAAGACGGCTTAGACGTTCTTGAGCTGAACATCACCCTGCCGGAACAAAAAAAGGCTTAACACATGACCTTGACCGAATTGCGTTACATCGTAGCCGTCGCACAAGAACGTCACTTCGGACGTGCCGCACGACGCTGCTTTGTCAGCCAGCCCACCCTCTCCATCGCCATCAAAAAGCTGGAGGAAGAGCTGTCGGTATCCCTGTTCGACCGTAGCAGCAACGACATCATCACGACCGAAGCGGGCGAGCGCATTGTCGCCCAAGCCCGACGGGTTTTGGAAGAAGCCGAACTCATCAAGCACCTTGCCAATGAAGAGCAAAACGAATTGGAAGGTGCGTTCAAACTAGGCCTGATTTTCACCGTTGCCCCCTACCTTCTGCCCAAGCTCATTACCGCGCTGCGTGAAACCGCGCCGAAAATGCCGCTGATGCTGGAAGAGAACTATACCCACATCCTGACCGAGTCGCTCAAACGTGGCGATGTCGATGCAATCGTCGTTGCCGAGCCGTTCCAAGAGCCGGGCATCGTGACCGAGCCTCTGTATGACGAACCTTTCTTCGTCATTGTTCCCAAAGGACATCACTTTGAAGAACTCGATGCCGTTACGCCTCAGCTTTTGGGTGAAGAACAAGTGTTGCTGCTGTCCGAAGGCAACTGTATGCGCGACCAAGTGTTGGCAAGCTGTTCCGAATTAGCTTCCAAGCAAAAAATCCAGGGCTTGACCAATACCCTGCAAGGCAGCTCCATCAACACCATCCGCCACATGGTTGCCAGCGGCCTGGCCATCAGCGTCATGCCGGCTACCGCATTGACCGAAAACGACCATATGCTTTTCAGCATTATCCCGTTTGAAGGCACTGCACCGCACCGCCGTGTCGTTTTGGCCTATCGCCGCAACTTTGTCCGTCCGAAAGCACTGACTGCTTTGCGCACTGCCATTTTACAATCGCAACTGACCGGCGTAACCTTCGTCAACGAATAAACCGCAAAACAAAAGGCCGTCTGAATGTTCAGACGGCCTTTTTATTTTTAACCGAATAAAGGATTAGTAGCGGGTATGAACCTGACTGCCGATAACACCACCCAAAGCCGCACCACCCAAGGTAGAGCCGGTATCGCCACCAATCAAGTTACCTGCCACGCCACCCAATACCGCACCAGCAGCAGTGTTGCGCTGGGTTTGAGTCATATTGGCACACGCACCCAAAGAAGCGGCCAGCATGATCAAGGTCACAGTTTTTGCAAAAGTTTTCTTCATGGTTTGATTCTCCATCAGGGGTTAAGCTTTATATGGAGCAGTATGGCACAACCTTTCATTAATATATTTTCTGATAAGTAAAGACAGATTAAACTAAGATAACGCTCTTGATGAACGGTTAACTTCAAAAATAAACGGCAATTCCAATAGAATATTTATAAAATTTAATATATTTGGCATAAAATTGCGCATACATCAACCGCATTCGGTAGTGATACAATGACGGCTTGTCTGAATTACCGGAAACACCCGTCATGAGTATCTACGCACTGGCACACATCATCCACGTTTATTGCGCGATTGCCTTTGTCGGCGGCGTATTTTTCGAAATGCTGGTTCTCTCCGTTTTGCACACCGGTCGCGTTTCGCGCGAATCGCGCCGCGAAGTCGAACGTGCCATGTCCTATCGTGCCGTTCGCGTAATGCCGCCTGTCGTCATTACCTTGTTCATCAGCGGCATCGTGATGGTGTACAACCGCTACCTGCCGATACTGCACCACCCATTCGACAGCTCTTTCGGCATCATGCTGAGCATCAAAATCCTGTTGGCAATAAGCGTTTTGGTACATTTTGCCATCGCCGTCGTCAAAATGGCACGGCACACCCTCACCGTCGGCTGGTCGAAATACATACACGCCGTCGTATTCAGCCATATGCTGTTTATCGTCTTTTTTGCCAAAGCAATGTTCTACCTGTCTTGGTAAACCTTACCCATACCCCACACACAAGGATTGTTTATGACCCAATACCCGTCCGTCGGCTCGCCGATGTTTTACGGCATCTTCTTTATTGCCGTCTTAATCATGATCGCCATCGATATGGTATCGCTGAAAAAAAACGGCGCCCACAAAGTCAGCATCAAAGAAGCCCTCGCTTGGAGCGGCATTTGGGTGGCCGTATCCTGCGCATTTGCCGGCTGGCTCTATTTCGAACTGGCGGGCAACCCGGCTTACGGTGCTGTTGTCGCCAAAGAAAAAATCCTCGAATTCTTCACCGGCTATGTGCTCGAAAAATCCCTTGCAGTCGACAACATCTTCGTTTTCCTGATGATTTTCGGCTATTTCAAAGTCGAACCCAAATTCCAACACCGCATCTTGCTCTATGGTGTATTCGGCGCCATCGTCCTGCGCGCCATCATGATCTTCATCGGCGCAGCCTTGGTACAACAATTTGAATGGATTTTGTACCTCTTCGGCGCCTTCCTCTTATACACCGGCATTCACATGATGAAGCCGGAAGCCGAAGCTGAAGAAGACCTTTCCCAAAACAAAATCCTGACCCTACTCAAAAAAGTCATCCCGACCAGCCAACAGTTTGACGGTGAAAAATTCTTTACCATCGAGAACGGCAAACGCATCGCTACACCGCTTTTGCTAGTATTGATTATGATCGAATTGAGCGACGTCATCTTCGCCGTGGACAGCATCCCCGCTATTTTTGCCGTAACCACCGACCCTTTCATCGTCCTCACTTCCAACATTTTTGCCATCTTGGGCCTGCGTGCCATGTACTTTTTACTGGCGGATTTTGCCGAACGCTTTATCTTCCTCAAATACGGCTTGGCCTTCGTATTGAGCTTTATCGGTATCAAGATGCTGATTATGCACTGGGTGCATATCCCGATTTCCATTTCCCTGTCCGTCGTCTTCGGCGCACTGGGCGCGTCCATCCTGACTTCTTTGGTGTACACGCGTCAGCAAGAGAAAAAATAATCTGCCGATATAAAAAGGCCGTCTGAACATTTCAGACGGCCTTTTCAAATATCAAACACCAGCTTATTTAGCAGCGTCTTTCAATTTGTCGGCAGCTTCTTGAGTTGCATCGGCAGCTTTACCCAAAGCATCTTTAGCCGCATCTTTGGCAGCGTCTTTAGCTTCGCCCACAGCAGCTTTTGCATCGTCCAAGGCTTTGTCGCTGGCTTCTTTAGCACCATCGATGGCTTTACCGGTAGTTTCTTTAGCATCGGAAATTGCTTTCTCCGCAGTTTCCTTCGCATCGGCACCGGCTTCTTTAGCGTCAGAAACAGCCTGTTCAGCAGCGCCTTTAGCTTCGGAAGCAGCAGCATCGGCAGCAGAAGCCGCGTGTTCGGCAGCAGCGTTCACATCAGAAGCAACGGCAGAAGCCGCTTCTTGAGTTTCCTGTTTCGCCTCTTGAGAACAAGCAGTCAAACCAGCCACCATCATCGCAGCAATCAATAATTTTTTCATGTTGTATATCCTTTGGTCTAAAAAATATCCATCAGAACTGACAGATTAGAAAATCATAACATAATTAATACTCGAAAACGGGAGAATTAACGCCAAATAACAGCCGGTTTACGTTTTTTGAAAAAAATTTCAAAAAAACAGTTGACGAAAAGAAACAAGCTCCCTATAATGCACAGCTCATCGGGTCGTTAGCTCAGTCGGTAGAGCAGCGGACTTTTAATCCGTTGGTCGAGCGTTCGAATCGCTCACGACCCACCAAATATGAAAACCTGCTTTGAAAAAAGCAGGTTTTTTTATATTCTCCATCAAGCCTTTCTTCATTTGATACCTCCCTTATTATCAACATCAATAATATTCGAGCTTTGCCACAATGCTGTTATAGATGCAACTCAAAGCATCACAAACCTCTTGAATCAATCAAACCCAACTCTTCACCCATCACCTTTTTCTAAAAACTTCCAAACACCTATCATCAACCCATGCCAAATCCTCTTGTATGCCAGACAATTTAGGCATAGACTAAAACTACATCCAACTACAACAACAGGAGAAGGTTTGATGAAACAACTGTCTATGTATATCAACGGCCGCTTTGAAACCGACTTTAACGGCACATGGCGTGATGTATTGAATCCAGCAACCGAAGAAGTCATCGCGCGTGAGCCTAAAGGCGGAAAAGCCGATGTTGACCGTGCCGTTGCCGCGGCCAGAGATGCACAAACTTCATGGGAGCGTTTGCCTGCCGTTGAACGCGGCGCATACCTGCGCAAAATTGCCCAAGGCATCCGCGAACGTGCCGACGAGCTGACGGATACTATTGTTGCCGAAGGTGGCAAAACCAAAGATTTGGCACGCATAGAAGTCATGTTTACTGCCGATTATCTCGATTATCAAGCCGAATGGGCGCGCCGTTATGAAGGCGAAATCATCCAGAGCGACCGCCCGCGCGAAAACATTTTATTGTTCAAACGTCCTTTAGGCGTGATCGCCGGCATTTTGCCGTGGAACTTCCCATTCTTCCTAATCGCCCGCAAAATGGGCCCGGCTTTGGTAACCGGCAATACCATCGTCGTCAAACCAAGCAGCGTTACCCCGATTAACTGCCACATTTTTGCTGAAATCGTTCATGCCTCAGGCTTACCGGCCGGCGTATTCAACGTCGTCAACGGCCCGGGCGCAGAAATCGGCAACGCCTTGGCATCGCATCCGCAAGTCGATATGGTCAGCCTGACCGGTTCTGTCGATGCAGGCCGTCAAGTGATGGAAGCTGCCGCCGCCAACATTACCAAAGTCTCACTGGAACTGGGCGGCAAAGCCCCTGCCATCGTTCTGAAAGATGCCGACTTGGATCTGGCCGTCAAATCCATCTTGGCTTCACGCGTGGGCAATACCGGCCAAATCTGCAACTGCGCCGAACGCGTGTATGTCCACAGCAGCCTGAAAGACGCGTTTATCGAAAAAATGACCGCCGCCATGAAAGGCGTGCGCTACGGCAATCCAGCTGAGGCCGAACCTGGCGCACTGGAAATGGGCCCGTTGATTGAAGAACGCGCCGTCAAAGCCGTTGCCGAAAAAGTGGAACGCGCCGTCAAACAAGGTGCGACGCTGGTTTGCGGCGGCAAACGCGCCGAAGGACGCGGCTATTTCTTTGAGCCAACCCTGTTGACCGACACCGACAACAACATGGACATCATGAAGGAAGAAACCTTCGGCCCTGTCCTGCCCGTTTCCACTTTCGACACGCTCGACCAAGTCATCACCTTGGCAAACGACTGCGAATTCGGTCTGACCAGCTCCGTGTACACCACCAACCTGAACGAAGCCTTCTACGTCACCCGCCGCCTGCAATTCGGCGAAACCTACATCAACCGCGAAAACTTCGAAGCCATGCAGGGCTTCCACGCGGGCTGGAAAAAATCCGGCATCGGCGGCGCGGACGGTAAACACGGTTTGGAAGAATATCTGCAAACCCAAGTCGTTTATTTGGAAACCGATATCTAACTGCCGATACGGCCCTTCATGAAACAAAAGGCCGTCTAAAACTGATTTTTCAGGTTAAACTGCACCCAAAAAGTTGCCACTCCAACTAACAAGGTGCAGTTTTTTATAACTAATTTTTATTAAATAGGAAAGTAACCATGTTGCACAAAATCGGAATAATGAGCGCGTTGATCTTGGGTCTTGCTATGCCAGCTGCTGCCGAATGTTTGATTCAAAAAGACAGTATCGGAGGAATTAAATTGGGGCAAAACTTGAAGCAGGTAAAACAGAAACTTCCGAAAGCAAAAATGGATAAAACAAGCGATGCCGATGGCGTGTCTTTTGTTGCCATCGCACTGTCTAAAGACATCTTGGTTTTCGCTTCTCAAGATGGGGAAGATGATCCTGATACCCCTATAAAACTGCATAAAAAAATTAATTTTTTGGAAACCGATTCTCCTACCTGTCACACGGCTTCAGGTGTACACCCGGGCATGAAGATTAAAGACGCAGAAGCCAAGCTGGGCAAAGTCAAAGGAATCCAACTATCAGAAATCAAAGCGCGTGAATACGCAACATTTGCCCGCCAACCGAAACATTTCGGATTTATAGTAGAACAGGGGGCAGGGATTTATCCGGGTAAAGGTGGAGCACCGAATCAAACTCGGCGTTACCATCAAACGGCACGTATTGAAGCAATTTCCGTATCTAAATCCAGAGGTTTTGATAATTGAAGAACACGATATTAGGCAGAATGAACTGCACCCAAAAGTTGCTCCCTCCAACTAACAAGGTGCAGTTTTTTATGACCCAATATACATTACACTTCAAATACCAAACCGTATTCCACTACCTGCCCACGTACACAGATCAATAGCGCATCTCGCGCACCCATCTGCGACGTTGGATAACCGCCTGTCAGGAAAGCGGCATCGGCGCACTCAAACCCTTCAGTCCAAAATCATAACCGACCACCGCAAAACCCCTTCATCGCCGACAAGCCGATCACAAAAATACAGTTTGGGAAGGCAGTTCAGGTTTCAGACGGCCTTTCTGCCTTTATAGAAAAAAACACCGACATCGCGTAAAATAGAGCCAATTTTTCACTTTATTCAGGCCGTCTGAAAACTCCGGCAGCCTGACTCATTTTTCCGGAAAACACCATGAGCGAACAAAACAATCCGCAAATCGAGCCGCAGTTGGACGAAAACCAAATCATCGCCCTGCGCCGCGAGAAACTGCACAACATCCGCAAAGAACGCAACGCCTACCCTAACGATTTCAAACGCGACAGCTTTGCCGCCGACCTGCACACCCAATACGGTGAAATCAGCAAAGAAGAACTCGACCCGCAAGGCATTCCCGTCAAAGTGGCCGGCCGCATGATGCTCAAACGTCAGATGGGCAAAGCCAGTTTCGCCACCATTCAAGACGTTACCGGTCAAATCCAGCTTTATCTGAACAACAAAGGCGTGAGCCAAGAAGTTTTGGACGACTTCAACCACTGGGACTTGGGCGACATCATCGGTGCGGAAGGTACTTTGTTCAAAACCAACCACGGCGAATTGACCGTGCGCGTGTCCAACATCCGCCTACTGTCCAAATCCCTACGTCCGCTGCCGGACAAACACAAAGGCTTGAGCGATCAGGAAACCAAATACCGTCAACGCTACGTCGATTTGATTGCCAACGAAGAATCACGCAATACCTTCATCAAACGCAGCCAAATCATCCAATCCGTGCGCAATTTCATGGTCAATGAGCATTATTTGGAAGTTGAAACCCCAATGATGCACCCGATTCCAGGCGGTGCGACGGCAAAACCGTTCGTTACCCACCACAATGCCTTGGACATTCCGCTCTATCTGCGCATCGCTCCCGAGCTGTATCTGAAACGCCTGGTTGTCGGCGGCTTGGAACGCGTGTTTGAAATCAACCGCAGCTTCCGTAACGAAGGCATGTCCGTGCGCCACAACCCTGAATTCACCATGATCGAATTCTACGAAGCCTTCTCCGACTACGAACGCATGATGCAAATGGCGGAAGACATCATCCGCAATGCTTCCCGCGCAGTAAACGGCACGGCAAAAATCAGCTACAACGGCAAAGAAGTCGATTTGGAAAGCCCGTTTGAACGCCTGACCATTCTCGGTGCCATCAAAAAATACAATCCGCACTACACCGATGAGCAGTTGAACAATGAAGAATGGCTGAAAAAAGAAATCGTCAAACACGGCGAAAGCCTGCCTCCGTCTCCGGGCATCGGCAGCCTGCAACTCGCCCTGTTTGAAGGTTGCGCCGAGGGCAAACTGTGGAACCCGACTTTCATCATCGACTACCCTGTCGAAGTATCGCCATTGGCACGCGCATCCGACAGCAAACCGGGTTTGACCGAACGCTTCGAGCTCTTCGTTGTCGGCCGCGAACTGGCAAACGGCTACTCCGAGTTGAACGATCCGGAAGATCAAGCCGAACGCTTCAAAGCGCAAGTGGCGCAAAAAGACGCCGGCGACGACGAAGCCATGCACTACGATGCCGACTACATCCGCGCCATGGAATTCGGCCTGCCACCGACCGGCGGTTGCGGCATCGGCATCGACCGCTTGGTAATGTTGCTGACCGATTCGCAAACCATCCGCGACGTGATTCTGTTCCCGCAAATGCGTCCTGAATAACACATTGAAATAAAATCAAGGCCGTCTGAAAACAAGACTCTGTTTTCAGACGGCCTTTTTGTTCAAATATGTAAAATGGGAAAATTAAAATCAATAAATCCTTTACACCATAATAATAAAATTACATGATAATCAAAAAGATAATATAAAAAAGAATATGTAAACGTTTTTCAATTTGTTGACAGTCTGCTAGAATACATCCAATTACAGGCAGCCCACACACACAGGCCGTCTGAAAATGCAGAAACTCTGAAAGGTTTGTATGGATCAATTTTTCGAACAGCTTCACGGCTGGGTAAACGCCATCAACGACCCAATGTGGTCGGGATTGGTATATATGCTTTTAGGCGCAGGCCTATTTTTTACCATTACCACCGGTTTTGTACAATTCCGCCTCTTCGGCCGCAGTATCAAAGAAATGCTAGGCGGTCGCAAACAAGGTGATGATCCGCACGGAATCACACCGTTCCAAGCATTTGTTACCGGCTTGGCCAGCCGCGTAGGTGTGGGCAACATCGCCGGTGTGGCGATTGCCATCAAACTCGGCGGGCCGGGCGCGGTATTCTGGATGTGGGTAACTGCCTTAATCGGCATGAGTTCGGCGTTTGTCGAATCTTCACTGGCCCAACTCTTTAAAGTCCGGGACTACGACAACCACCACTTCCGCGGCGGTCCTGCCTACTACATAACTCAAGGCCTGGGACAAAAATGGCTGGGCGTTTTGTTCGCCCTGAGCCTGATTTTCTGTTTCGGCTTTGTATTTGAAGCCGTACAGACCAATACCATCGCCGATACCACCAAAGCGGCATGGGGCTGGGATCAACACTATGTCGGTGTCGCCCTGGTCATTCTGACTGCCCCGATTATCTTCGGCGGTATCCGTCGCGTATCTAAAGCCGCGGAAATTATCGTTCCGCTGATGGCGGTTTTATATCTCGTCATAGCACTCTTCATCATTGCTACCAATATTTCCCTAATTCCTGATGTGTTCGGTCAGATTTTCTCCAACGCGTTCAACTTCGATTCGGCTGCAGGCGGTTTCCTCGGCGGTCTGATTTCGACCACCATGATGCAGGGTATCAAACGCGGCCTGTATTCCAATGAGGCGGGTATGGGTTCCGCGCCGAACGCCGCAGCCGCAGCCGAAGTGAAACACCCCGTCTCCCAAGGCATGATTCAAATGCTGGGCGTTTTCGTTGATACCATCATCGTCTGCTCATGCACCGCCTTTATCGTCTTGACCTATCAACAGCCTTACGGCGACCTGAGCGGTGCGGCGCTGACCCAAGCGGCAATCGTCAGCCAGGTAGGCGAATGGGGCGCGGGCTTCCTTGCCGCCATCCTGTTTATGTTTGCCTTTTCAACCGTTATCGGCAACTATGCCTATGCTGAGTCCAACGTCCAATTCATCAAGAGCCATTGGCTGATTACCGCCGTTTTCCGTATGCTGGTTTTGGCATGGGTCTACTTCGGTGCAGTTGCCAACGTACCCTTGGTATGGGATATGGCAGACATGGCCATGGGCATCATGGCATGGATTAACCTCGTTGCCATCCTGCTCCTGTCCCCACTTGCCTTCCTGCTGTTGAAAGACTACACAGCCAAGCTGAAAATGGGCAAAGACCCAGAGTTCAAACTCTCCGAACACCCTGGCTTGAAACGCAAAATCAAATCCGATATCTGGTAAAACCAAAGGCCGTCTGAAATTTCAGACGGCCTTTTTAATCCCTGCCATTTAGACAAAACGATGCCCCTTAAAGCAGAAGCCTTAAGGGGCAGAGCGTTGCGGCACATCTTTTCAGACGGCCTTATTGTAGCAACGTTTCTCATTTCGCAGTGCAACAATATGGACAGATTCTAATTCCAAATCGGTACCCAGTCAAGCATTTCATTTGCATGTTAATACTTACCTAGGATATATTTATACTTGCCAAACATCACATTACGGAGAAACTGATGACTGCCTTCAAACCCAATCCAATCAACTACATCCTCGGTCTCGATATCGGCATCGCATCCGTCGGCTGGGCAATGGTAGAAATTGATGAAGAAGAAAACCCCATCCGCCTGATTGATTTCGGCGTGCGCGTATTTGAGCGTGCGGAAGTACCGAAAACAGGCGACTCTCTCGCAGCGGCAAGACGCTTGGCACGTAGCGTCCGCCGTCTGACCCGCCGTCGCGCCCACCGCCTGCTTCGGGCCCGCCGCCTATTGAAACGCGAAGGCGTATTACAAGCCGCCGATTTTTATGAAAACGGCTTGGTCAAATCCTTACCGAATACACCATGGCAACTTCGCGCAGCCGCATTAGACCGCAAACTGACGCCTTTGGAGTGGTCGGCAGTCTTGTTGCATTTAATCAAACACCGCGGTTATTTGTCGCAAAGAAAAAATGAGGGCGAAACTGCCGACAAGGAACTTGGCGCTTTGCTCAAAGGCGTAGCCGACAATGCCCATGCCTTACAAACAGGCGATTTCCGCACACCAGCCGAATTGGCTTTAAATAAATTTGAGAAAGAAAGCGGCCATATCCGCAACCAGCTCGGTGATTATTCGCATACATTCAGCCGCAAAGATTTGCAGGCAGAGCTGAATTTACTGTTTGAAAAACAAAAAGAATTCAGCAATCCACATGTTTCAGACGGCCTTAAAGAAGGTATTGAAACCCTGCTGATGGCGCAACGCCCTGCCCTGTCCGGCGATGCCATTCAAAAAATGTTGGGGCATTGCACCTTCGAACCGACAGAGCCGAAAGCCGCTAAAAACACCTACACAGCCGAACGTTTCATCTGGCTGACCAAGCTGAACAACCTGCGTATTTTAGAGCAAGGCAGCGAGCGGCCGTTGACCGATACCGAACGCGCCATGCTTATGGACGAGCCATACAGAAAATCCAAATTAACTTACGCACAAGCCCGTAAGCTTTTGAATCTAGACGATACGGCATTCTTCAAAGGCTTGCGTTACGGCAAAGACAATGCCGAAGCCTCAACACTGATGGAAATGAAGGCTTACCACGCCATCAGCCGTGCGCTGGAAAAAGAAGGATTGAAAGACAAAAAATCCCCATTAAACCTTTCGCCCGAATTACAAGATGAAATCGGCACGGCATTCTCCCTGTTTAAAACCGATGAAGACATTACAGGCCGTCTGAAAGACCGTGTTCAGCCTGAAATCTTAGAAGCGTTGTTGAAACACATTAGCTTCGATAAGTTCATCCAAATTTCCTTGAAAGCCTTGCGCCGAATTGTGCCTTTAATGGAGCAAGGCAAACGTTACGACGAAGCCTGCGCCGAAATCTACGGAGACCATTACGGCAAGAAGAATACGGAAGAAAAGATTTATCTGCCGCCGATTCCCGCCGACGAAATCCGCAACCCCGTCGTTTTGCGCGCCTTATCTCAAGCCAGAAAAGTCATTAACGCCGTTGTACGCCGTTACGGCTCCCCTGCGCGTATCCATATTGAAACGGCAAGAGAAGTAGGTAAATCGTTTAAAGACCGCAAAGAAATCGAAAAACGCCAAGAAGAAAACCGTAAAGACCGGGAAAAAGCCGCCGCCAAATTCCGAGAGTATTTCCCCAATTTTATCGGCGAACCCAAATCCAAAGATATTCTGAAACTGCGCCTGTACGAGCAACAACACGGCAAATGCCTGTATTCGGGCAAAGAAATCAACTTAGGCCGTCTGAACGAAAAAGGCTATGTAGAAATCGACCATGCCCTGCCGTTCTCGCGCACATGGGACGACAGTTTCAACAATAAAGTGCTGGTATTGGGCAGCGAAAACCAAAACAAAGGCAACCAAACCCCTTACGAATACTTCAACGGCAAAGACAACAGCCGCGAATGGCAGGAATTTAAAGCGCGTGTTGAAACCAGCCGTTTCCCGCGCAGTAAAAAACAACGGATTCTGCTGCAAAAATTTGACGAAGACGGCTTCAAAGAACGCAATCTGAACGATACGCGCTACGTCAACCGTTTCCTGTGCCAATTTATTGCCGACCATATGCTGCTAACAGGTAAAGGGAAAAGACGTGTCTTTGCCTCCAATGGACAAATTACCAATCTGTTGCGCGGCTTTTGGGGATTGCGCAAAGTGCGTGCGGAAAACGACCGCCATCATGCTTTGGACGCCGTCGTCGTTGCCTGCTCGACCGTTGCCATGCAGCAGAAAATTACCCGTTTTGTACGCTATAAAGAGATGAATGCGTTTGACGGTAAAACCATAGATAAAGAAACAGGAGAAGTACTGCATCAAAAAACACACTTCCCGCAACCTTGGGAATTTTTCGCACAAGAAGTCATGATTCGCGTCTTCGGCAAACCGGACGGCAAACCCGAATTTGAAGAAGCGGATACCCCCGAAAAACTGCGCGCGTTGCTTGCCGAAAAATTATCTTCCCGCCCCGAAGCCGTACACGAATACGTGACGCCACTGTTTGTTTCACGCGCGCCCAATCGGAAGATGAGCGGGCAAGGCCATATGGAGACCGTCAAATCTGCCAAACGACTGGACGAAGGCATCAGCGTGTTGCGCGTACCGCTAACACAGTTAAAACTGAAAGACTTGGAAAAAATGGTCAATCGGGAGCGCGAACCCAAACTATACGAAGCGCTGAAAGCACGGCTGGAAGTGCATAAAGACGACCCGGCCAAAGCCTTTGCCGAGCCGTTTTACAAATACGATAAAGCAGGCAACCGCACCCAACAGGTAAAAGCCGTACGCGTAGAGCAAGTACAGAAAACCGGCGTATGGGTGCGCAACCATAACGGCATTGCCGACAACGCAACCATGGTGCGCGTAGATGTATTTGAGAAAGGCGGCAAGTATTATCTGGTCCCGATTTACAGTTGGCAGGTAGCGAAAGGGATTTTGCCGGACAGGGCTGTTGTACAAGGAAAAGATGAAGAAGATTGGACGGTAATGGATGATAGTTTTAAGTTTAAGTTTGTACTTTATGCGAATGATCTGATTAAGCTAACTGCTAAGAAAAATGAATTTTTAGGCTATTTCATCAGCCTAAATAGAGCCACAGGAGCAATTGATATTCGTACACATGATACGGATAGCACCAAAGGGAAAAACGGCATTTTCCAAAGTGTTGGTGTCAAAACCGCCCTTTCATTCCAAAAATACCAAATTGACGAACTGGGTAAAGAAATCAGACCATGCCGTCTGAAAAAACGCCCGCCTGTCCGTTAAATTAATCCATCCCTGTTTCAGACGGCCTGAAGCAGGGATTTTTTATATACAAATAAGGGGAAAAACATGACTTGGCGCAGCCTGCTTATTCAAAACGGCGGCAAATTATCTTTGCAACGCCGGCAATTGCTGATTCAACAAAACGGCGAGTCCCATACCATACCATTAGAAGACATCGCCGTTATCATCATCGAAAACCGCGAAACCCTGATTACTGCCCCGCTCCTATCGGCCTTAGCTGAGCATGGTGCAACCCTGCTGACATGTGACGAGCAATTCCTGCCCTGCGGACAATGGCTACCTTATGCCCAATATCACCGCCAGCTCAAAATCCTCAAGCTGCAACTGAATATAAGCGAGCCCTTAAAAAAGCAACTCTGGCAACATATCGTCCGCCAAAAAATCCTAAATCAAGCATTTGTCGCAGACGAAACAGGCAATGATCTTGCAGCCAAACGGCTGCGCACTTTGGCAGTCGAAGTCCGTTCAGGCGATACCGGAAACCGTGAAGCCCAAGCTGCCGCCCTCTACTTCCAAGCCATTTTTGGAGAAAAGTTTACCCGTAATGATAACAATGCCGTCAATGCCGCATTGAACTACACCTACGCCGTACTCCGTGCAGCAGTTGCACGCGCCCTGACCTTATATGGTTGGTTGCCTGCATTAGGCTTGTTTCATAGAAGCGAACTGAATCCATTCAACCTCGCCGATGACTTTATCGAACCCTTACGCCCACTGGCCGACCTGGTCGTTATACATTTGCATGAACAAGGCCGTCTGAAGACTGATTTGACCCCCGGCATCAAACAAAACCTTATCAAGACCCTTCACTGTCAAATCCGCATCGAACGGCAACACTTCAGCACCTTGGCCGCTATCGACAAAATGATTTCTTCACTTCAAGCCAGCGTAACCGCCAAAAACGCCAAACAGCTGAAATTGCCTGAAATCTTGCCATTGAAAGAATACCAATATGAGTGAGGCCAAATTTATGAGGATTATCGTCTTCTTCGACCTACCGGTTACCACAGCGGCCAAGCGCAAAGCCGCCAATCAATTCCGCCAGTTTTTATTAAAAGATGGATACCAAATGCTCCAGCTTTCCGTATACAGCCGTATTGTCAAAGGTCGAGATTCGTTGCAAAAACACCACAATAGACTATGTGCAAACCTGCCACAAGAAGGCTCAATCCGCTGTTTGGAAGTAACAGAAAAGCAATTTGCCACCATGAAACTGCTGTTGGGGGAGCTAAAAACCCAAGAAAAAAGGGTCAATTCAGACCAACTATTATTATTTTAAAGCCATTTTTTCAGACTAAATAAAACGGGAAACCCTTATAGAATAAGGATTTCCCGTTGAGGTATTGTAGCACTGCGAAATGAGAAAGGGAGCTACAACGGAAAATGTAGGTGAAGTGTTTTCTACGGTATTGTAGCACTGCGAAATGAGAAAGGGAGCTACAACACCTGGAACAGCAGCAAGTAAACTAAACTTATTGTAGCACTGCGAAATGAGAAAGGGAGCTACAACCTGAACATGTGATTGAATATGGGAAGGTCGATTGTAGCACTGCGAAATGAGAAAGGGAGCTACAACCAGCGGAGCAACCGGCATAAACCCCGGATGATTGTAGCACTGCGAAATGAGAAAGGGAGCTACAACAATTACTTGATAGCTTTTAAAGCAAAGGCTATTGTAGCACTGCGAAATGAGAAAGGGAGCTACAACTTTAGCCGCTTTGGACGAAAGAGCAGAACAATTGTAGCACTGCGAAATGAGAAAGGGAGCTACAACTGAGTATGGTATCAAACCGTCTCAATAGCAATTGTAGCACTGCGAAATGAGAAAGGGAGCTACAACACCCTCTTATTTTTTTTGTTTCGGATTTTTATTGTAGCACTGCGAAATGAGAAAGGGAGCTACAACTACCATCGTCGGTATAAGCGTACCAGAAATATTGTAGCACTGCGAAATGAGAAAGGGAGCTACAACCGTTAATATCGCTTATGGTTCGTCGAAATAATTGTAGCACTGCGAAATGAGAAAGGGAGCTACAACGGTAAGTATTTTCTAAATCAGTTCCAAATTATTGTAGCACTGCGAAATGAGAAAGGGAGCTACAACCTCCTCCGAGGCGACAGGGAGATGGGTCAGATTGTAGCACTGCGAAATGAGAAAGGGAGCTACAACGCTTCTTTACTTGATGAGATGCAAACTTTGATTGTAGCACTGCGAAATGAGAAAGGGAGCTACAACATCCAACTACCGTCAATAAGTGCCGGTTGTATTGTAGCACTGCGAAATGAGAAAGGGAGCTACAACACGACGACGGCGAAATAGATATAAAGGAAAATTGTAGCACTGCGAAATGAGAAAGGGAGCTACAACATAAATGTTACATCTTGAACATATTCCGTAATTGTAGCACTGCGAAATGAGAAAGGGAGCTACAACGATGATGTCGACCGCATGACTGTTAAGGAGATTGTAGCACTGCGAAATGAGAAAGGGAGCTACAACATTCAACAAGTACTGAAAGATAGTAAAGACATTGTAGCACTGCGAAATGAGAAAGGGAGCTACAACGCATTGTCAACAAATCAGGCGACACCGCCAATTGTAGCACTGCGAAATGAGAAAGGGAGCTACAACATTGATTCAGCGCACCGCGCAAACCGCGCCATTGTAGCACTGCGAAATGAGAAAGGGAGCTACAACTGCGGCCAGCGTGCGTTGCAAAGCAGCATGATTGTAGCACTGCGAAATGAGAAAGGGAGCTACAACCGTCCGTCTGCTTCTCACGCGCTCGTTTCAATTGTAGCACTGCGAAATGAGAAAGGGAGCTACAACTTCTTAGCAAAAACAATAACTTATAGAAAATTGTAGCACTGCGAAATGAGAAAGGGAGCTACAACTTAGCAAGGATTACCAAAGCCAAAAAATCGATTGTAGCACTGCGAAATGAGAAAGGGAGCTACAACCAATAATCGGAGACATGGCCGGCATATTGGATTGTAGCACTGCGAAATGAGAAAGGGAGCTACAACGAAGCCGTCGGACGTAAACACAAGATTAAGATTGTAGCACTGCGAAATGAGAAAGGGAGCTACAACAATGACATTGTAACGGGGTTATGACAAAGCATTGTAGCACTGCGAAATGAGAAAGGGAGCTACAACTTCCAGTTTTTGAAATGCTGATTGATTGCGATTGTAGCACTGCGAAATGAGAAAGGGAGCTACAACCACTTAACGCGCCTAAAGACGGTCGGTGTAATTGTAGCACTGCGAAATGAGAAAGGGAGCTACAACATCGACCAATTGCGCCTTGCCATGCTCCAAATTGTAGCACTGCGAAATGAGAAAGGGAGCTACAACGCAAATTCCGCTTGAGATTAAGTCGGTTTCATTGTAGCACTGCGAAATGAGAAAGGGAGCTACAACATCAGTCCTTTCATAGGTTTGGGATGATGTATTGTAGCACTGCGAAATGAGAAAGGGAGCTACAACTCGAGCTGACGAGCCTAATCGGGAGCGTGAATTGTAGCACTGCGAAATGAGAAAGGGAGCTACAACTGAGGCTCAGAAGCGGGCGGCCAATATTCGATTGTAGCACTGCGAAATGAGAAAGGGAGCTACAACAACTTCGAGGACGTTTTGCAGACTGGGCGGATTGTAGCACTGCGAAATGAGAAAGGGAGCTACAACTTCTAAGCAAATGCGCCGTTTAATGCGGCTATTGTAGCACTGCGAAATGAGAAAGGGAGCTACAACTGGCAGGCTTGGGGACAACACCGCAGGCGTATTGTAGCACTGCGAAATGAGAAAGGGAGCTACAACTCAACCGTCAAAATATCGACCGCCTCTGCTATTGTAGCACTGCGAAATGAAAAAGGGGGCTACAACTATATTCACCCCATTGAATGAAACAATAAAATTGTAGCGTTGCAAAATAAAATAGAGACTTCCTAAATAAAAAAAGCACTACCTAAATAGGTAGTGCTTTCATATCAATTTGCTTATTCAGCAGAATCAGCTGCTTTATCAACCAATTCAACCAATGCTAAAGGAGCATTGTCACCTTTACGGAAACCGTATTTCAGTACACGAACATAGCCGCCGTTACGAGCAGCAAAACGTGGACCCAATTCGTCAAACAATTTAACTACAACATCACGATCGCGAGTGCGGTTAAAAGCCAAACGACGGTTTGCCAAAGATGGTTTTTTACCCAAAGTAATCAAGGGTTCAACTACGCGGCGCAATTCTTTTGCTTTCGGCAAAGTTGTCACGATGGTTTCGTGAGTCAACAAGGAATTCGCCATATTGCGCAGCATCGCAGCGCGGTGGCTGCTAGTACGGTTTAATTTGCGGTTGCCATTACGATGACGCATGTCATTATCCTTTAATCTTCAAACTTACGGCTTTTCTAAGCCTACAGGCGGCCAAGCTTCTAATTTGGAACCTAATGTCAGACCTTTAGAGGCCAACACTTCTTTGATCTCATTCAAAGATTTACGACCCAAATTAGGGGTCTTGAGAAGCTCGGTTTCAGTACGTTGAATCAAATCGCCAATATAGTAAATATCTTCAGCTTTCAGACAATTAGCTGAACGTACGGTTAATTCCAAATCATCCACAGGACGCAGCAAGATAGGATCGATAGGAGGCGCTTTTTCTTCAACCTCTTCAACCGGAGTACCTTGCAGATCTGCAAAAATAGACATTTGGTCAATTAAGATACGTGCGGCACTACGTACAGCTTCTTCTGGATCAATAGAACCATTGGTTTCAATATCTAAAACCAATTTATCCAAATCCGTACGTTGCTCTACGCGTGCAGGTTCAACTTCAAAGCTAACACGACTGATGGGCGAAAAGCTCGCATCCAACTGAATCGCACCAATCTGTTTGTTCTCATCACGCAATACGCGACGACCTGAAACAGATTGATAACCACGACCTTGCTCTACTTTAATTTCCATGTCGATTTGACCATTGTCGGACAAGTGGCAAATAACATGTTCAGGATTGATGATTTCCACATCATGTGGCAAATCAATATCACCGGCTACAACAGCACCGGCACCTGCTTTTTTCAAAGTCAACTGAACTTGATTACGACCGTGAAGCTTAAATACGATACCTTTAATGTTCAAGAGAACGTCAACAACATCCTCTTGAACACCATCAATAGTAGAGTATTCGTGCAATACGCCGGAAATAACTACTTCAGTTGGGGCAAAGCCATTCATGGATGACAGTAAGATACGACGCAAAGCATTACCTAAAGTATGACCAAAACCACGTTCAAATGGCTGCATAGACACCTTGGCCCGAGTGGAAGACAAAGTATCTACATCGATTTGACGAGGTTTCAAAAATTCGGTTGTGCTATTTTGCATTTAACTGTCCCTCATTGAGCTAGCATTATTTAGAGTAGAACTCTACCACCAGCTGTTCATTAATATCGCCAGACAATTCTGAGCGATCCGGCATATTTTTGAATACGCCTTCCAATTTGTCGGCATCAACAGATACCCAGCTTGGCAAGCCAATTTGAGTAGCCAGGCTCAATGCTTCTTGGATACGTACTTGTTTCTTAGCTTTTTCACGAACAGCTACAACATCACCTGCTTTAACTTGGAAAGAAGGGATATTAACAACTTGACCGTTTACGACGATAGCTTTGTGAGAAACCAATTGACGTGCTTCGGCGCGAGTAGAGCCGAAACCCATACGGTAAACGACATTGTCCAAACGGGACTCCAGCAATTGCAGCAGCAATTCACCGGTAGAGCCTTTACGACGAGCTGCTTCCGCGAAGTAACGACGGAATTGACGCTCTAATACGCCATAAATACGACGGATTTTTTGTTTTTCACGCAATTGCAAACCGTAGTCTGACAAACGTGGTTTTTTCGCACCGTGTTGACCAGGTGCAGAATCCATTTTACATTTGGAATCCAAAGAGCGACGTGCACTCTTCAAAAACAGATCCGTACCTTCGCGACGTGCTAATTTACATTTAGGGCCAATATAACGTGCCATGTTTTAAATCACTCCAATATTAAATACGACGTTTTTTAGGCGGACGGCAACCGTTATGAGGCAACGGGGTAACGTCAGTAATGCTGGTAATCTTGAAACCAAGAGCGTTTAAAGCACGTACAGAAGATTCGCGACCAGGGCCAGGGCCTTTAATGCGAACTTCTAAATTTTTAACGCCATACTCTTGGGCAACTTTACCAGCTGCTTCTGCTGCAACTTGTGCTGCAAATGGTGTACTTTTACGAGAACCTTTAAAACCAGCGCCGCCAGAGGTAGCCCAAGACAATGCATTGCCTTGACGGTCAGTGATTGTAATGATGGTATTGTTGAAAGATGCATGAACGTGCACAATACCTTCGCTTACGGTTTTACGTACTTTTTTACGTACACGCGAAGCTGTGTTTGCTTTAGCCATTAATCAAATTCCTTAAAATTTATTTCTTACCGGCAATCGCTTTGCGCGGACCTTTACGGGTACGAGCATTTGTGCGAGTGCGTTGACCACGACAAGGCAAGCCACGACGATGACGGAAGCCGCGATAGCAACCCATATCCATCAGTCGTTTAATGCTCATCGTTACTTCACGACGCAAATCGCCTTCAACTTCATATTTAGCAACTTGCTCACGCAAAGCGTCTAATTGAGCCTCGTCCAAATCTTTTGCTTTAGTAGTAGGAGCAATATTTGCTGCCTCACAAATCAATTTAGCACGAGTCGCACCAATACCATAAATAGCCTGAAGGCCAATTACGATATGGGCATTATTAGGGATATTTACCCCTGCAATACGAGCCATATTTTTTCCTTTTTAGGGCAAAGTATGTCACTATACCACAAAATCAATAGTTAAGAAAACTAGCTTCTTAACCTTGACGTTGTTTGTGACGTGGGTCAGTACAAATTACGCGAACTACACGATTACGACGAATAATCTTGCAATTGCGACAAATTTTCTTTACAGAAGGTTGTACACGCATTTTATTTCCTTTTATCGTTTATCTTGCTCGGAAAACAATCCGAGCACGGGTTAAATCATAAGGAGTTAATTCAACTGTTACCTTATCACCTGGAGAAATACGGATATAGTGCATTCGCATTTTTCCAGAGATATGACCAAGTACTACATGATCATTTTCCAGTTTTACTTTAAACGTTGCATTGGGCAAAGTCTCAAGGATTTCACCCTGCATCTGTATGGTATCTTCTTTAGCCATAAGCCTACTTACGTGATAAAGATTTCATATCTGGACGACTCATCAAATCTTCATACTGACTGCTCATTACGTAGGAATTGATTTGCGTCCTAAAATCCATTGTAACGACAACCAAGATAAGCAAAGATGTTCCGCCTAAATAGAAAGGTACATTCAATGCTGTCGTTAAAAATTCAGGTATCAGACAGATTGTAGTGATATACAAAGCACCAAATAATGTTAGTCTCAGTACAACTTTTTCCAAATATCTAGAAGTTTGCTCACCTGGGCGGATCCCAGGTACAAATGCACCACTTTTCTTCAAATTCTCAGCCATTTCTTTAGGGCTAAATACTAAAGCAGTATAGAAATAGCAGAAGAAGATAATAGTTGTTGCAAATAATCCAATATACAAAGGCTGTCCGTGTTGCAGCATTGCAGCAACCTTATGAAGAACAGAATTCGTACTATTTGAACCAAACCAACCTAAAAGTGTAGATGGAAATAAAATAATACTGGAAGCAAAAATAGGAGGAATAACACCTGCCATATTTAGCTTGAACGGCATATGAATGCTTTGTCCCGGCATCATTCCAGAGCCAAACTGTCTTTTAGCATAATGCACAGGAACTTTACGCTGAGCACTCTCAAAATAAACTACAGCATAGATCAACAGCAAAATACCAATCACAATTGATACCGCCATCAACATACTCATAGAGCCTTGTTCAGTCAAAGTTAATAACCGAACAATACCGGATGGGATACCCGATACAATGCCTGCTGTAATAATTAAAGAAATACCATTACCAATACCACGCTCGGTAATTTGCTCCCCTAACCACATCAGAAACATAGTACCTGTAACCAAACAGACCACTGTAGAAATATGAAACTCAAGCGAACTCGTTACAACAACACCTTGTTGATAAACAAATGTTGCAACACCAAAGCTTTGCAATACAGCCAATAATACCGTCCCATACCTAGTATATTTCGTAATTATTTTCCTACCAGCCTCACCTTCCTTCTTTAAAGCTTTTAAAGAAGGAACAATTTCAGAAGCAAGCTGAACAATAATCGACGATGAAATATAAGGCATGATACCAATTGCAAATATACTAAAGCGCTCCAACGAACCACCCGAGAACATATTTAACATTCCGAATATGCCGTTTGCAGCGCCTTCGTATAACTTAGCTAATGCAACAGCATCTACGCCCGGTACCGGTATATGAGCACCAATACGGAAAACGACTAAAGCACCTAAAAGGAACACCAGACGTTTTTTCAGATCACCAAATTTGGATAATCCTGATAAAGATTGTTGATTAGCCACTGTAGTGCAAGCCTTATTCTTCTACTTTACCACCGGCAGCTTCAATAGCAGCTTTAGCACCTTTAGTAGCTTTTACACCTTTCAAGGTAACTGCTTTTGAGATTTCACCAGAAGCAATAACTTTTACATTAGAAGCAGTTGCAGGAATCAGACCAGCTTGTTTAAGAACCAAGACATCAATCTCGTTCACAGCAATCAGATTCAATTCACTCAAACGAACTTCAGCATTAGCGGCTGCAGTCAAAGATTTGAAACCACGTTTCGGCAGACGACGTTGCAAAGGCATTTGACCGCCTTCAAAACCTACCTTGTGGAAGCCACCAGAACGACTTTTTTGACCTTTATGACCACGACCACCTGTCTTACCCAAGCCGCTACCAATACCACGGCCTACACGACGACTAGCGTGAGTAGCACCCTCAGCAGGTTGAATAGTATTCAAAAACATATTAAGACTCCACTTTCAACAAGTAGCTGATTTTATTGATCATGCCACGGTTTTCAGGGGTATCCAAAACCTCTACAGTATGTTCACGACGGCGCAAACCTAAACCGCGAGCACATGCACGATGAGATTCAATTGTACCGATCAGGCTCTTAACCAATGTAACTTTAATCTTTTTTTGCTCAGTCATGGTTAGCTCCCAAAATATCTTCTACTGTCAAGCCACGTTTAGCAGCAATATCAGCAGGGGTATACAATTTAGACAAACCGTCTAATGTAGCGCGTACAATATTGTAAGGATTAGTAGAACCATGTACTTTAGCTGAAATGTTATGAATACCCATAGCATCAAATACTAAACGCATTGGACCACCAGCTTTCACACCGCTACCTTCTTTAGCAGGTTGCATAAATACCTTAGTAGCACCATGACGACCAATAACTTCATGATGAATAGTACCGTTTTTCAAAGGTACTTTAATCATAGAGCGTCGAGCTTGATCCATTGCTTTTTGAACAGCAACTGGTACTTCTTTTGATTTACCTTTGCCCATACCGATGCGACCATCACCATCACCAACAACAGTCAGTGCAGAGAAAGCCATGATACGGCCACCTTTAACTACTTTAGTCACGCGATTAACTGCGACCATCTTTTCAATCAGGCCGTCACCGCGTTCTTCAATTTCATGTTTTGCCATCTGAAAGTCTCCAAATATTAGAAGCTTAAACCATTTTCACGTGCAGCTTCAGCCAAAGCTTTCACACGACCGTGATATTGGAAACCTGAACGGTCAAAAGCAACTTTTTCAACACCCACTGCTTTAGCTTTTTCAGCAATACGCTTACCAACTACAGCTGCTGCTTCAACGTTGCTACCTGATTTCAGGCTACTACGTACTTCAGCTTCCAATGTAGAGGCTTGAGCCAATACTTTATCACCTTCAGCACTAATTACTTGAGCATAAATATGATTATTGCTGCGGAACACACATAATCTTACCATTTTCAAGTCCGCAATACGCGCACGGGTTTTGCGTGCACGACGGAGTCGGGTTGTATGTTTATCCATTAGTGAACCTCAATTATTTTTTCTTGGCTTCTTTCATCACTACTACTTCACCCACATAACGAACACCTTTACCTTTATAAGGCTCAGGAGAACGGAATGCACGAATTTCAGCAGCGACTTGGCCAACCACTTGTTTATCTGCACCAGTCAAAACGATTTCTGTTTGGCTAGGAGTTTGAACAGAAACACCTTCAGGCATTTCGTATACGATTGGATGAGAGAAACCCAAAGACAAGTTCAAAACTTTGCCCTGAGCTTGGGCACGATAACCCACACCAATCAATTGAAGTTTTTTCTCAAAACCTTCAGAAACACCCTTAACCATGTTATTAACCAATGCACGAGCAGTACCAGACATAGCATTAGCCTGTTTACTGTCATTTTTTGCAGCAAAAGTCAATTTACCATCGTTCAGTTCAATAGCAACATCGGAATGCAAAGGAAAAGACAATTCGCCGTTTTTACCTTTGATAACCAATGCATCTGTTCCGAATTTTACTTCTACACCAGCAGGAACAGTCACTGGGTTTTTTGCGACGCGTGACATTTACTTTTCTCCACTAGGCTACGATGCACAACAACTCACCACCAACACCCTCAGAACGGGCTTTGCGATCAGTCATTACACCTTTAGAAGTACTAACAATAGCGACACCCAGGCCATTCATTACGCTAGGGATCTCACTTGATGCTTTGTAAATACGCAAACCTGGACGTGAAACACGTTTAATTTGCTCAATCACAGGACGACCTGCATAGTATTTCAATTGAATTTCCAATACCGGTTTTGCATCAGCAGAAACCGCAAAATCCTCGATATAACCTTCTTCTTTCAGAACTTTTGCAATTGCACATTTCAGTTTAGAAGAAGGCATGGCAACTGCTGCTTTATTAGCACGTTGCGCATTGCGAATACGAGTCAACATATCGGAAATAGGATCATGCATACTCATTATTTATACTCCTATTACCAGCTAGCTTTAACAACACCAGGGATCTCGCCACGCATAGCGATTTCACGGATTTTAATACGGCCCAAACCAAATTTACGGAAAGTGCCACGAGGACGACCTGTTAAAGCACAACGACGACGTTGACGTACAGGTGCTGCATTACGAGGAATGGATTGAAATTTCAAACGTGCCTCAAAACGTTCTTCTTCAGTCGCATTAGCATCATTAATAACAGCGAAAATTGCCTCACGTTTAGCTGCAAACTTTTTCGCCAATGCTTGACGTTTCAGCTCACGATTAATAAGTGCTTTCTTAGCCATGATTATCCTTTAAACGGAAACTTGAACAGTGACAACAAAGCTTTCGCTTCTTCATCAGTTTTTGCAGTAGTTGTAATAGTAATATTCAAACCACGCAAAGCATCGATTTTATCGTATTCAATTTCCGGGAAAATAATTTGCTCACGAACGCCCATATTGTAATTGCCACGACCATCAAATGATTTACCGCTTACACCACGGAAGTCACGTACGCGAGGCAATGCAATAGTAATCAAACGATCTAAAAATTCAAACATTTGATCACGACGCAATGTTACTTTGCAACCAACTGGATAGTTATCACGGATTTTAAAACCTGCGATAGATTTACGAGCAACAGTAACAACTGGTTTTTGACCAGCAATTTTCTCTAAATCAGAAACAGCGTGTTCCATAACTTTTTTATCAGCAACAGCTTCACCTACACCCATATTCAAGGTGATTTTTTCAATACGTGGAACTTCCATTACTGATTTGTAACCAAATTGTTTAACCAATTCAGGAACAACTGTATCTTTATAAAACTCTCTCAAACGAGCCATGTTATCTCCTTATGCTCCAATGATAGAGCCATTTGATTTGAAGAAACGAACGCGTTTAACTTTGCCTTCATTTTCAATCAGCTTAATACCAACACGGTCTGCTTTATTAGTTTCCGGATTCAGGATTGCAACATTAGAAATATCCAAAGGCATTTCTTTAGTAATAATACCACCCTCAATACCGCGCATTGGATTAGGTTTTTGATGGCGTTTTACAACATTAACACCCTCAACAACAACTTTATCACCCAACACTCGAACTACTTGACCTTGCTTACCTTTATCTTTACCGGTAATCACTACAACCTGATCGCCTTTAATGATTTTATTCATCGCGCTATTCCTTATAATACTTCAGGCGCCAATGAAACGATTTTCATAAATCGCTCAGTACGCAATTCACGGGTTACCGGACCAAAAATACGAGTACCCAAAGGTTCAAGTTTATTATTCAATAACACAGCAGCATTGTTATCGAATTTAATTAACGCACCATCAGGACGACGCACACCCTTAGCAGTACGAACAACTACCGCATTGTATACATCACCTTTTTTGACACGACCACGTGGGGCTGCATCTTTAACTGCAACTTTAATAATGTCGCCAACAGAAGCGTAGCGACGCTTAGATCCGCCCAATACTTTGATGCACATTACGCGACGCGCACCAGAGTTATCAGCCACATCTAAGATGGTCTGCATTTGAATCATATTAGTACCTTTAAATTAACCAACTTAATTTACCACTTTCATATAACTCGCACCTTACTTTAAGCTGCTTATTAAATGAAACCATCACGGTTCTAGTAAACCAGTCTTGGATCCCGAAGGGAGAGAAACTTCCATAAGAAGCTGGAAGATAAGAAACGAAGTTTACACGCAAATTAACTTTGCTGCAAGACTTCGTTTCTTATTAAGCTACATTACTGTGTTTTAAATCAAACAGTACGCGCTTTCTCAACCAATTCTTTCACAACCCAAGACTTGGTTTTTGACAAAGGACGAGATTCCTCGATTACCACTACATCACCAATGCCATATTGATTGTTTTCATCATGAGCATGGATTTTAGTTGATAAACGAATAATTTTACCGTACAGAGGGTGTTTAACTTTACGCTCAACCAATACTGTAACAGTTTTGTCCATTTTGTCGCTTACCACTTTGCCTTGCAAAGTACGAACATTTTTAGCTTCGCTCATTACTTAGCACCTTTTTCAGTTAAAATGGTTTTAATACGAGCAATATCGCGACGTACACGTTTCAACTCGCTAGATTTACCCAACTGACCGGTTGCATTTTGCATGCGTAAGCCAAACTGAGCTTTCAACAAGTCCAACAAATCAGAGTTTAATTGCTCAATAGATTTGTCTTTCAATTCATTTGCTTTCATTATTGACCCACCTGTCTTACTACAAAGGTTGTAGGAATAGGCAATTTGGCAGCGGCCAATTCAAATGCTTCACGAGCCAAAGACTCAGGAACACCGTCCATTTCGTACAATACTTTGCCTGGTTTAACTTCAGCAATGTAATATTCCACATTACCTTTACCGCCACCCATACGAACTTGAATAGGTTTCTCAGTAATTGGTTTATCAGGGAATACACGAATCCAAATACGACCGCCACGTTTAATATGACGAGTCATAGTACGACGAGCAGCTTCGATTTGGCGGGCAGTCAAACGACCACGGCCTACGGCTTTCAAACCGAACTCACCGAAACTTACTTTGTTACCGCGAGTAGCAATACCGGTGTTGCGACCTTTTTGTTGCTTGCGATATTTCAGTCTAGTTGGCTGCAGCATTACGTCCACCTGCCTTTCTTTGTTTCTTCTCATGCTCAGGTTTAGAAGATTTAATATTACCTTCTGTATAAACCCAAACTTTCAGACCCAGTACACCATAAGTAGTGTGTGCTTCGCTAGTTGCATAATCCACGTTCGCACGCAAAGTATGCAAAGGTACACGACCTTCACGGTACCATTCGCTACGAGCAATATCAGCACCATTCAGACGGCCTGAAGTCATGATCTTGATGCCTTTAGCACCAGAACGCATTGCATTTTGCATTGCACGTTTCATAGCGCGACGGAATTGAACACGTTTTTCAAGCTGCTGGGCAATACCATCAGCAATGATTTGCGCATCCAATTCAGGACGGCGAATCTCTTCAATATTTACATGAACAGGCACACCCATCAGAGCTTGCAAGTCACGTTTCAAGATTTCGATATCTTCGCCTTTTTTACCAATAACCACACCTGGACGAGCAGAGTGAATGGTAATACGTGCAGATTTAGCAGGACGCTCGATCACTACGCGACCAACTGAAGCATTAGCCAGTTTTTTACGCAAGTAGTTACGAACATCAATATCTTGTTTCAAAACAGTAGAAAAGTCGGTGCTTTTAGCAAACCATTTTGAAGCCCAGTCTTTAGTTACCGCCAGGCGAAAGCCTGTAGGGTTAATCTTTTGTCCCATAGCTTTTCCTTAGTTGCCCACTGTCACGTTAATATGACAAGTTTGTTTCTCGATGCGGTTACCGCGACCTTTGGCACGAGCTTGGAAACGTTTCAAGCTTGGGCCTTTGTCAACAAAGATAGTTACCACTTTCAGTTCGTCAATGTCAGCACCATTGTTGTGCTCGGCATTGGCGATTGCTGATTCCAACACTTTTTTAATCAGCTCAGCACCTTTTTTAGGGCTGAATGCCAAGATATTCAAAGCTTGGGCAACGTCTTTACCACGAATCAAATCAGCTACCAAACGAGCTTTTTGAGCTGAAATACGGGCGTTTTTATGTTGTGCACTTACTCTCATGATTCACCTTATTTCTTTTTAGCCTTTTTATCAGCCAAGTGGCCTTTAAAGGTACGGGTCAATGAGAACTCACCTAATTTATGACCAACCATGTTGTCGCTGATGAACACAGGCACGTGAGTGCGACCGTTGTGAACAGCGATAGTTAGACCGATGAAATCAGGCAAAATGGTAGAACGACGTGACCAAGTTTTAATTGGGCGTTTGTCGTTGCTTGCACGAGCAGCATCTACTTTTTTCAGCAAATGCAGGTCTACATATGGGCCTTTTTTTAATGAACGAGCCATACTAATTAACCTTTATTTGAGTAACGACGACGAACAATCATGTTATCCGTGCGTTTATTATTACGAGTGCGGTAGCCCTTAGCAGGAGTACCCCATGGGCTAACCGGTTCGCGAGCCTCACCAGTACGGCCTTCACCACCACCATGTGGGTGATCAACAGGGTTCATTACAACACCACGAACGGTCGGACGAATACCACGCCAGCGGTTAGCACCAGCTTTACCGATTTTTTTCAGGCTTTGTTCTTCGTTACCAACTTCACCGATAGTTGCACGGCAATTCACGCTAATTTTGCGCACTTCACCAGAACGCAAACGAACTTGTGCGTAAGCGCCTTCTTTTGCAAGCAATACCGCAGAAGCACCAGCAGAACGTGCAATTTGCGCACCTTTACCAGGTTTCATTTCGATACAGTGAATAGTTGTACCAACAGGAATATTGCGGATCGGCAGAGTGTTACCTACTTTGATAGCAGCTTCAGCACCGGAAACCAATACTGCACCGGCTTGAATACCACGAGGAGCAATGATGTAGCGACGCTCACCATCTGCATAGCACAACAATGCGATAAATGCAGTACGGTTAGGGTCATATTCGATACGCTCTACTTTTGCAGGGATACCGTCTTTGTTACGTTTAAAATCTACTACGCGGTAATGATGTTTATGACCACCGCCTTTATGACGGGTAGTGATATGACCATTGTTGTTACGACCGGCAGTAGAATTTTTCTTTTCCAGCAGAGGTGCATAAGGTGCACCTTTGTGCAAACCTTCTGTTACCACGCGAACCATGCCGCGACGGCCTGCAGAGGTCGGCTTCATTTTAACGATTGCCATTTTGTTTATTCCTTATCTGCAGCTGCAGCAGCGGCTTCCAAATCCAACTCTTGACCGGCAGCCAAGCTTACATAAGCCTTTTTAACATCGCTGCGACGACCTAAAGTGCGACCAAAACGTTTAACTTTACCTTTAATGGTAACAGTAGTAACGTCTGCAACTTGAACGCCGAACAGCAGCTCAACAGCCGCTTTAATTTCAGGTTTGGTTGCATTTGCCAAAACTTTAAACGTCATTTGGTTACGTTTTTCAGCCAATACGTTGCTTTTTTCAGAAACGATAGGTGCCAAGATTACTTGAGTCAAACGTTGTTGATTCATACCCATTGCTCCTCTAATTGTGCAACTGCATCTTTAGTGATAACGACTTTTTTGTAACGCAGCAAGCTGTAAGGATCAACTTGTTGAGCTTCCAAAACCAATACGTTAGGCAAGTTGCGTGAAGCCAAGTAAACATTCTCGTCGAGCTGTTTAGTTACAAACAGCACTTGCTCCAAACCCAAGTTTTTCACTTGTTCGGCAAAAACTTTGGTTTTAGGAGTTTCAGCAGTCAATGCTTCGATTGCAAACAAACGTTCGTCACGAGCCAATTGGGACAAAATAGTCGCCATACCGGCACGGTACATTTTACGGTTCACTTTTTGAGTAAAGTTTTCGTCAGGTTTGTTTGGGAATGCACGACCACCTTTACGCCACAGCGGAGAAGAAGTCATACCGGAGCGAGCACGACCGGTACCTTTTTGGCGCCATGGTTTTTTAGTAGAGTGGTTTACTTCGGCACGAGTTTTTTGAGCACGATTACCAGAACGGGCATTTGCCAAGTAAGCAGTAACCAGTTGGTGAACCAGAGCTTCATTGTATTCACGAGCAAACAAAGCATCAGAAACAGCCAAGCTGCCAGATACTTGTCCTTTAGCGTCAATTACTTTCAATTCCATTACGCACCTACTTTCACGCTAGGACGAACCACGACGTCACTGTTAACCGAACCCGGAACAGCACCTTTAACCAACAAGAGTTGGCGTTCAGCATCAACACGCACAACTTCCAATTTTTGAACAGTTGCTTTAGTGTTGCCGTATTGACCTGCCATACGCTTACCAGGGAACACGCGGCCAGGGTCTTGTGCCATACCGATAGAACCAGGAACACGGTGGGAACGGGAGTTACCGTGGGAAGTACGTTGAGCACCGAAGTTATGACGTTTGATCGTACCAGAGAAACCTTTACCTTTAGAGGTACCGGTTACATCTACCAATTGACCAACTTCAAACATAGAAACGGTAATTTCATCACCGGCTTTCAATTCAGCCAGTTTTTCTTCAGTCAAAGCAAACTCAACCAAACCGCGACCAGCTTCAACACCTGCTTTAGCAAAGTGACCGGCTTCAGTTTTGTTGACACGATTAGCTTTTTTCTGACCAAAGGTAACTTGTACAGCAGTGTAGCCGTCAGTATCTTTGGATTTCACTTGTGTAACGCGGTTGGCAGACATATCCAAAACAGTTACCGGAACAGAAACACCCTGTTCGTCGAACACGCGAGTCATACCAACTTTGCGTCCAACCAGACCTAAAGTCATGATTATTTTCCTTTTAAGTAAAGGGGCGGGCTACGATTGGCCTGCCTTTCAGACAAAGTTAAACTTGATACGGATGTACCAAGTCCGCCATTATAATTGACAAATCAAAGAAATATCAACAAAAATTTCAATTTAACTTCTTAAAACCGTCATTTTTTTCGGATGAAGTGTTGCCAAATATCTGAAAATTTTCAGACGGCCTAAGAATTCTATAAAAAACCGAACAGCTAAGCTGTTCGGTTTTTCAGTTCTTATTGAACTTTAATTTCTACATCCACACCCGCTGGAAGATCCAGTTTCATCAGTGCATCAGTAGTTTTGTCAGTCCAGTCCACGATGTCCATCAGACGCAAGTGGGTACGGATTTCCAATTGTTCACGAGAAGTTTTGTTCACGTGAGGAGAACGCAAGATGTTGAAACGTTCGATTTTAGTTGGCAAAGGAATCGGACCTTTAACAACAGCGCCAGTACGTTTGGCAGTTTCAACGATTTCTTGCGCAGAACGGTCAATCAGACTGTAATCATAAGCTTTCAGGCGGATACGGATTTTTTGGTTTGCCATTTATCAATATCCCTCAATTAAGCGATTACAGAAGAAACCACACCCGCACCTACGGTACGACCACCTTCGCGAATCGCAAAGCGCAGACCTTCTTCCATAGCGATAGGCGCAATCAGTTCTACAGTAATGGTTACGTTCTCACCTGGCATTACCATTTCTACGCCTTCTTCCAAAGTAACTGCACCAGTTACGTCAGTAGTACGGAAGTAGAATTGTGGACGGTAGTTAGCAAAGAATGGAGTGTGACGACCACCCTCTTCTTTGCTCAGTACGTATACTTCTGCTTTGAACTTGGTGTGAGGAGTGATCGTACCTGGTTTAGCCAATACTTGACCACGCTCTACGTCTTCACGTTTAGTACCACGCAGCAATACACCTACGTTGTCACCAGCTTGACCTTCGTCCAGCAGTTTGCGGAACATTTCAACACCGGTACAAGTGGTTTTTTGAGTTTCTTTCAGACCTACGATTTCGATCTCGTCACCAACGTGGATGATACCGCGCTCTACACGACCAGTTACTACTGTACCACGGCCAGAGATAGAGAATACGTCTTCGATAGGCAACAAGAAAGGTTTGTCCACAGCACGCTCAGGTGTTGGGATGTAGCTGTCCAAAGCAGCAGCCAATTCGAAGATTTTTTCTTCGTAACCAGCGTCACCTTCCAAAGCTTTCAGTGCAGAACCTTGTACGATTGGGCAGTCATCGCCTGGGAAGTCGTAGCTTGACAACAAGTCACGGATTTCCATTTCAACCAGTTCCAACAACTCGGCATCGTCAACCATGTCGCATTTATTCATGAATACGATGATGTAAGGCACACCTACTTGGCGAGCCAACAGGATGTGTTCGCGAGTTTGTGGCATAGGACCGTCAGCTGCGGAACATACCAAGATCGCGCCGTCCATTTGGGCAGCACCGGTAATCATGTTTTTAACGTAGTCGGCGTGGCCCGGGCAGTCTACGTGTGCGTAGTGACGGGTTTCAGTTTCGTATTCTACGTGTGAGGTATTAATGGTAATACCACGAGCTTTTTCTTCAGGAGCGTTGTCGATTTGGTCGTAAGCTTTTGCAGCGCCACCGAATTTTTTAGCCAAAATAGTAGTCAAAGCAGCAGTCAGAGTGGTTTTACCATGGTCAACGTGACCGATGGTGCCAACGTTTACGTGCGGTTTGCTACGTTCAAATTTTTCCTTAGCCATGAGCTAATTCCTTTACATTAAAGATCGATTAAAGAACAGAGGCCGTCTGAAAAATCATTTCAGCCTTTCAGACGACCTATTTGCCTGATTAGCCTTTACGGGCTTCAGTTACAGCAGCAGCTATGTGTGCAGGAGCTTCAGAATATTTCTTGAACTCCATAGAGTAAGTAGCGCGACCTTGGGTTGCAGAACGCAGGTCGGTAGAATAACCGAACATTTCTGCCAGAGGCACTTCGGCACGGACTTTTTTACCGCCGATACCGTCATCATCCATACCCAATACGACGCCGCGGCGACGGTTCAAGTCGCCCATTACGTCACCCATGTATTCTTCAGGGGTTTCCACTTCAACTGCCATGATTGGTTCCAACAGAGCTGGATTGGCTTTACGCATACCTTCTTTGAAGGCTTGGGAAGCAGCCAATTCGAAGGCCAGTTGAGAGGAGTCGACGTCGTGTGAAGAACCGAAAATCAAACGTACGCGTACGTCAACTACTGGGTAGCCCGCAACGATACCATTAGGCAGGGTATCGCGGATACCTTTATCAACAGACGGAATGAATTCGCGAGGAATCACACCACCTTTAATTTCGTCGATAAATTCGTAACCTGCACCACCCGGTTCCATAGGTTCCATTTTGATCACAACGTGACCGTATTGACCTTTACCACCAGATTGTTTGGCATGTTTGTATTCAGCTTCAACTTCTTTGCGGATGGTTTCACGGTAAGCCACTTGAGGCGCACCAATGTTTGCTTCCACGCCGAATTCGCGTTTCATACGGTCAACAATAATTTCCAAGTGCAACTCACCCATACCGGAAATAATGGTTTGACCGGATTCTTCGTCTGTACGAACGCGGAAAGAAGGGTCTTCTTTCGCCAGACGGTTCAGGGCGATACCCATTTTCTCTTGGTCGGCTTTGGTTTTCGGCTCAACAGCAATATGGATTACCGGCTCAGGGAATTCCATGCGTTCCAAGATGATAGGTGCGCTTTCTGCACACAAGGTCTCACCAGTAGTAACGTCTTTCAGACCGATAGCGGCTGCGATGTCGCCAGCGCGTACTTCTTCAATTTCAGTACGGTCTGCAGCAGTCATTTGCACCAAGCGACCGATACGTTCGCGAGTACCTTTTACTGAGTTCAATACAGTATCACCGGATTTCACCACACCAGAGTAAACGCGGATAAATGTCAATTGACCAACGTATTTATCATTCAACATTTTGAACGCCAATGCAGAGAATTTCTCTTCATCGCTGGCTTCACGGCTGTCGGCTTCTTCAGTGTTAGGGTTAACACCTTGAACTGGAGGAATGTCGGTAGGAGCAGGCAGCAATTCTACAACTGCATCCAACATACGTTGAACACCTTTGTTTTTAAATGCTGAACCGCACAACATTGGTTGAATTTCACCGGCCAAAGTACGTTGACGCAATGCGCCTACGATTTCTTCTTCAGTCAGCTCATCACCGCCCAAGTATTTGTCCATTAATTCTTCGCTGGCTTCTGCTGCAGCTTCAATCATGTTTTGACGCCATTCTTCGGCAGTCTCAACCAATTCAGCAGGAATATCGCCATAGGTAAAGGTTGTACCTTTATCGGCTTCATTCCAAATAATGGATTTCATTTTCAACAGGTCAACAACACCGCTGAAGCTGTCTTCCGCACCAACCGGAATCACGATAGGTACAGGGTTCGCGCGCAAACGGGTTTTCATTTGCTCAACAACGCGGAAGAAGTTGGCACCTTGACGGTCCATTTTGTTTACAAATGCCAAGCGAGGTACTTGGTATTTGTTAGCTTGACGCCATACGGTTTCAGATTGAGGTTGAACACCACCTACTGCACAGTAAACCATTACCGCGCCGTCCAATACACGCATAGAACGCTCTACCTCTACGGTAAAGTCAACGTGTCCCGGGGTGTCAATGATGTTGAAACGATGTTCAGGGAACTGTTTCGCCATACCGGACCAATAAGAAGTCACAGCAGCAGAAGTAATGGTAATACCACGCTCTTGCTCTTGTTCCATGTAGTCGGTAGTAGCTGCGCCGTCATGCACTTCGCCCAATTTGTGAGTCAAACCTGTATAGAACAAAATACGTTCTGTTGTGGTTGTTTTACCCGCGTCAATATGGGCAGAAATACCGATATTGCGATACAGGCTGATAGGGGTCTTACGAGCCATTTTGTTAGCCTTTCGATATTAGAAACGGAAGTGAGAGAATGCTTTGTTTGCTTCAGCCATGCGGTGTACTTCTTCACGTTTTTTCAACGCACCGCCACGACCTTCAGCCGCATCAATCAATTCACCCGCCAAACGCAGGTCCATAGATTTCTCACCACGTTTACGGGCCGCGTCGCGAACCCAGCGCATTGCCAAAGCCAGACGACGTGAAGGACGAACTTCAACAGGAACTTGGTAGTTTGCACCACCTACACGGCGGCTTTTCACTTCCACGATAGGTTTGGCGTTTGCAATGGCTTCGTTAAATACTTCGATTGCTACTTTGCCGGTTTTTTTCTCAATTTGTTCCAGCGCACCGTAAACGATACGTTCTGCAACAGATTTCTTACCGTCAATCATCAATACGTTCATGAATTTAGTCAGCTCAACGCTGCCGAATTTAGGATCTGGCAGTACGTCGCGCTTAGGGACTTCTCTACGTCTTGGCATTTTAATTTCCTTTAATCTATTCAGTTGGGTCAATTCCCATGAATACCCAATTGAGTATTCACTTACTCGGCCGTTATTCAGCTTAGGCGGCCGACGTGCCTATTTGAGTCCCGATAATTATTTAGGACGCTTAGCACCGTATTTAGAACGGGCTTGTTTACGGTCTTTAACACCTGCAGTATCCAAAGAACCGCGTACAGTGTGGTAACGTACACCTGGTAAGTCTTTTACACGACCGCCGCGAATCAATACGACGCTGTGCTCTTGCAAGTTGTGACCTTCACCGCCGATGTATGAAATTACTTCAAAACCGTTGGTCAAGCGAACTTTACATACTTTACGCAATGCAGAGTTAGGTTTTTTAGGGGTAGTTGTGTATACACGGGTGCATACGCCACGTTTTTGCGGGCAAGCTTCCAGTGCAGGCACTTTGTTTACGTACACAGGCTTTTGACGGCCTTTGCGTACCAATTGGTTAATAGTTGGCATATTTTCTCGTCCTGTTGAGTTAAATACTTGCCGACACCATGTCGACAAGATTGGAATTATATTTTTATTGCAAGGGTTTAGTCAAGCAAATGACTGATAAAGTTTGGTGTTTTCCAATTTATGTCTAAATTTTGGAAACAAAGGCCGTCTGAAACATTCAGACGGCCTTTGTCATTTTAAATAAGTCCGCAATTTGGTTCTCTACTTATTTTCTCCATTGCTTTCCTTATTTATTCAGACGGCCTTAATCTCTACCCTCTTTTAAGTCCTCTAAAAAAATAAAACCGCAAGACTGGCTTGCGGTTTTATTTTCACAACAATCCTGAGGGATTATTCATCTAAAGCTTCGGTTTCAGAAGTTTCTTGATCGGCTTGCTGCCATTGTTGATGACGGCTGCGGTGGTAGGTTAAACCTGTACCGGCAGGAATCAATCGACCGACAATCACGTTCTCTTTTAAACCGCGCAGCTCGTCTTGCTTGCCCATGATAGCGGCCTCGGTCAAGACGCGGGTTGTTTCTTGGAACGATGCTGCAGAAATGAAGCTGTCGGTAGACAAGGAAGCTTTGGTAATACCCAACAACACATTTTCATAACGTGCCGGCTCTTTGCCTTCAGCAATGGCTTTCTCATTGGCAAGCATCACATCGCTACGCTCAACTTGTTCGCCGGTAATAAACTCTGTATCACCGGAATCGACAATGTTCACTCGACGCAGCATTTGACGGATGATGACTTCGATGTGTTTATCGGAAATCTTCACACCTTGCAGGCGGTAAACCTCTTGTACCTCTTGAACAATGTAGCGAGCCAATGCTTCGATACCTTGCAGACGCAGAATGTCGTGTGGGTCTACGGCACCGTCTACGATGGTTTCACCGCGGTTTACCACTTGACCATCGTGTACCAAAATCTGTTTCTCTTTAGAAATCAGGGTTTCGTATGCTACACCGTCTACGTCGGTAATAATCAGACGCTGTTTACCTTTGGTTTCTTTACCGAAGGAAACGGTACCGGTAATTTCAGCCAACATACCTGCATCTTTCGGCACGCGTGCTTCAAACAATTCGGCTACACGTGGCAGACCACCGGTAATATCGCGGGTTTTAGAAGACGCTTGTGGAATACGCGCCAACACATCACCCTTACCGACTTCCTGACCTTCCCGGATGGTAATCACCGCACCGACCGGGAATGCCATAGAAACTGGGGTAGTCGTACCAGGAATGCAAATTTCCAGACCATTTTCATCCAACAGTTTGACAGTCGGACGCAACAGTTTAGAAGCACTAGAAGAACGACGTTTGCCGTCAATCACTACCAAAGTAGACAAACCGGTTACATCGTCAGTTTGTTTCGCAACGGTAACACCCTCTTCTACGTTTTCGAATTTCACCAAACCTGCATGTTCGGTAATCATCGGACGGGTATGCGGATCCCAAGTTGCCAAAGTTTGACCGGCTTTAATGGCTTCGCCGTCTTGTACCAACAGGATTGCACCGTAAGGTACTTTGTGACGTTCACGTTCACGGCCGATTTCATCGTGAATCACAACTTCACAAGAGCGGCCAATGACAACCAATTCGCCTTTGTTGTTGGCAACGTAACGCATTTGGCTGCTGAAACGAGCTGTACCATTGGATTTGGCTTCCACTTGGCTGGCAGCAGCCGCACGAGATGCCGCACCACCGATGTGGAACGTACGCATGGTCAGCTGAGTACCTGGCTCACCAATAGATTGTGCAGCAATTACACCTACAGCTTCACCAGCGTTAACCAGTTTACCGCGCGCCAAGTCGCGGCCATAACAGTGTGCACACAAACCATGACGGGTTTTACAAGTAATTGGCGTACGGACTTTAACCTCGTCAACACCAGATTGGTCAATGATATCGACTAATTTCTCAGTCAGCAGTGTACCTGCCTCAACCAATGTTTCGCCTGTTGAAGGATCAACAACATCTGATGCTGTAACACGGCCTAAAATACGATCGCGCAACGCTTCAATTACGTCACCGCCTTGTACTACTGCTTTCATGACAAAGCCGTCTGAAGTACCGCAATCATCTTCAACAACGACCAAGTCTTGAGTTACGTCTACCAGACGACGGGTCAGGTAACCAGAGTTTGCCGTTTTCAACGCGGTATCCGCCAAACCTTTACGCGCACCGTGGGTCGCAATAAAGTATTGCAATACAGTCAAACCTTCGCGGAAGTTAGAGGTAATTGGCGTTTCGATAATAGAGCCGTCAGGTTTGGCCATCAAACCACGCATACCGGACAACTGTTTAATCTGAGCTGCAGAACCACGGGCACCAGAGTCGGCCATCATGTAAATAGAGTTGAAGGACTCTTGATCAACTTCGTTGCCGTCACGGTCGATAACTTTTTGTTTGGACAGATTGTCCATCATCGCTTTAGCGATCTTATCGCCGGCACGACCCCAAATATCGACCACTTTGTTGTAACGTTCGCCGTTGGTCACCAAACCTTGACGGTATTGGTCTTCGATTTCTTTAACTTCGGCATTAGCCTCAGCCAGCAAGGCTGCTTTTTCTTTCGGAATTTCCATATCGTCAACCGCAATGGAAATACCGCCTTTAGCCGCAAAACCGAAACCGGTATACATCAAGTGGTCGGCAAAAATAACTGTGTCACGCAAACCGCACAGACGGAATGATGCGTTAATCAGTTTAGAAATTTCTTTTTTCTTCAGCGCTTTGTTGATGTACTCGAACGGCAGGCCTTTAGGCAAGATTTCGCTCAACAATGCACGGCCGACAGTCGTTTCGTAACGGTTAACGACAGGCTCAAACTCACCTGCTTCGTTTTTTACCCATTCGCGCAGACGTACGGTAATTTTCGTACCCAGTTCAACCTGTTTGGTATGGTATGCACGATGCACTTCTTTCACATCGGCAAACAGGCTGCCTTCGCCTTTGGCATTGATACGGTCGCGGGTCATGTAGTACAGACCCAATACGATATCTTGAGAAGGTACGATGATTGGTTCGCCGTTGGCTGGAGACAATACGTTGTTTGAAGCCAGCATCAGCGTGCGTGCTTCCATTTGTGCTTCCAAGCTCAATGGAACGTGTACAGCCATTTGGTCACCGTCAAAGTCGGCGTTAAATGCGGCACACACCAATGGGTGCAACTGAATCGCTTTACCTTCGATCAGGATAGGTTCGAACGCTTGAATACCCAAACGGTGCAGGGTTGGCGCACGGTTCAGCATAATCGGATGTTCGCGGATCACTTCTTCCAAGATATCCCATACTTCAGGTACTTCTTGTTCTACCAATTTTTTCGCAGCTTTAACAGTAGACGCCAAACCTTGTTTTTCCAATTTGTGGAAAATGAATGGTTTGAACAGTTCCAACGCCATTTTTTTCGGCAGACCACATTGGTGCAGACGCAGGTATGGGCCTACGGTAATCACGGAACGACCGGAGTAGTCCACACGTTTACCCAGCAGGTTTTGACGGAAGCGGCCGCCTTTACCTTTAATCATGTCAGCCAATGATTTCAGCGGACGTTTATTGGCACCGGTCATGGCTTTACCGCGACGGCCGTTATCCAACAGAGAGTCAACTGCTTCTTGCAACATACGTTTTTCATTACGAACGATGATGTCAGGCGCATGCAGTTCCAACAGACGTTTCAGACGGTTGTTACGGTTGATAACGCGGCGGTACAAATCGTTCAAATCGGAAGTGGCAAAACGACCACCATCCAATGGAACCAACGGACGCAAATCAGGTGGCAATACCGGCAGCACGTCCATAATCATCCATTCCAGCTTCATACCGGAACGGTGGAAGGCTTCCAATACTTTCAAGCGTTTGGCAATTTTTTTGATTTTAGTGTCAGAACCGGTAGATTCTAGCTCTTGACGCAGGATTTCGATTTCGCTGACAATATCCAGGGTGCGCAGCAATTCGCGGATACCTTCCGCACCCATTTTGGCATCAAAGTCATCGCCGTATTCGTCCAGCTTGTTGTAGTAATCGTCTTCAGTCAGCAATTGACGGCGTTGCAACGGAGTCATGCCGGGATCGGTCACCACGAATGCTTCAAAGTACAATACACGTTCGATATCACGCAACGTCATGTCCAATACCATACCCAGGCGGGAAGGCAGGGATTTTAAGAACCAAATATGTGCAACAGGTGCAGCCAATTCGATATGGCCCATACGTTCGCGGCGCACTTTGGACAGGGTAACTTCTACGCCACATTTTTCACAGGTTACGCCTTTAAATTTCAAGCGTTTGTACTTACCGCACAAACATTCATAGTCTTTAACCGGGCCAAAGATTTTGGCGCAGAACAAACCGTCGCGCTCAGGTTTGAACGTACGGTAGTTAATGGTTTCAGGTTTTTTAACTTCGCCATAAGACCATGAGCGGATGGTTTCGGGAGAGGCAATACCGATTTTGATGGCATCAAACTCTTCTTCCATGCCGGTGGTTTGCAACGGATTAAATAAGTTCAACAAATTCATTTTTGCTCCTTGAAGGAAGTATTTTTACCGCGTGGCGGATTTTCGATATTGGAAACGGTACTTTTGATTTCAGACGGCCTAAATGCCGATTGCTTCATTCTTATTCTGAAACCGCTTTTTCAGACGACCTTAAAAGGCCGTCTGAAAACTTCTGTTTAGTAGCGTTCCAAATCGATATCCAAGCCCAGTGAGCGAATCTCTTTAACCAATACGTTGAAGGATTCAGGCATACCGGCATCGATTTTGTGTTCGCCTTTGACGATGTTTTCGTACATTTTGGTACGGCCGTTCACGTCGTCAGACTTCACAGTCAGCATCTCTTGCAGCGTGTATGCCGCGCCGTATGCTTCCAATGCCCAAACCTCCATCTCACCGAAACGTTGGCCACCGAACTGAGCTTTACCGCCCAGAGGCTGTTGGGTAACCAGACTGTATGGACCGGTAGAACGGGCGTGCATTTTTTCGTCAACCAAGTGGTGCAGTTTCAGATAGTGCATCACACCGACTGTAACCTTGCGGTCAAATGCTTCGCCTGAACGGCCGTCATACAGCGTGATTTGCGTTTTACTGTCGTTGAAGCCCAGTTTCTCAACCTCAGGATCTTCGCTTGGGTAAGCCAAGTTCAACATTTCGCGGATTTCAGACTCTTTCGCACCGTCGAATACAGGAGAAGCGAAAGATGCACCTTTACGCAGGTTGGAAGCCAATTCGATGATTTCTTCATCTGTCAGGCTGTCCAAATCTTCTTTCTTGCCGCTACCGTTGTAGAGCTTGTTCAAGAATTCACGCAGCTCGCTGGCTTTGCGTTGCTCTTTCAGCATACGGTCGATACGCTCGCCGATACCTTTTGCCGCCCAACCCAAGTGAACTTCCAAAATCTGACCGATGTTCATACGGGAAGGTACACCCAACGGGTTCAGTACGATGTCTACCGGACGGCCGTCAGCCATGTAAGGCATGTCTTCCACCGGCAGAATGCGTGATACCACACCTTTGTTACCGTGGCGACCCGCCATTTTGTCACCGGCTTGCAGACGGCGTTTGATGGCGATAAATACTTTCACCATTTTTTGTACGCCTGGTTGCAGCTCGTCGCCTTGGGTCAGTTTTTTCTTCTTGATCTCATACAACTCATCCGCTTCTTCGCGTTTTTGTTGCAGGCTCAATTTAATCAGTTCCAACTGCTTGGCCAAATCTTCGTCAGCCAGACGGATGTCAAACCAATCATGTTTGCTGGACAGGCTTGCCAAATATTCGGTAGTAATTTCGCTGCCTTTAGCCAGCTTCATCGGACCACCATTGGCTTTTTGACCAACAATCATACGCTCGATACGGTCGAATGCGTCATTATCGAAAATACGCAATTGATCGCCCAAATCTTGACGGTAACGTTTCAATTCAGAATCAATAATGGATTGAGCACGTTTGTCGCGTTGGATACCTTCACGAGTAAAGACTTGAACGTCGATAACGGTACCACTCATGCCGGTAGGCATACGCAATGAAGTATCTTTTACGTCAGATGCTTTTTCACCGAAGATGGCACGCAGCAGTTTTTCTTCAGGAGTCAGTTGGGTTTCGCCTTTAGGTGTTACTTTACCTACCAAGACGTCACCGGCTTCTACTTCTGCACCGATATATACGATACCGGATTCATCCAAACGGTTTTGCATACGTTCGGACAAGTTCGGAATATCGCGGGTAATGTCTTCCGCACCCAGTTTAGTGTCACGTGCAACAACGTTCAGTTCTTCAATGTGAATAGAAGTATAACGATCGTCCGCAGCCACTTTTTCTGAAATCAGAATCGAGTCTTCGTAGTTGTAACCGTTCCATGGCATGAAGGCGATGGTCATGTTTTGACCCAAAGCCAACTCGCCCAAGTCGGTAGATGCACCGTCGGCCACCAAGTCACCACGTTGCAACACATCGCCTGCTTTTACGGCCGGACGTTGGTTGATGTTGGTAGATTGGTTAGAACGGGTGAATTTAACCAAGTTATAAATATCGACACCCACTTCACCGGCAGTCGCTTCATCATCATGAACACGAACTACAACACGGTTGGCATCTACATACTCAACCACACCGCCGCGGCGGGCAACGATTGCAGTTGCAGAGTCAACGGCAACAGAGCGCTCAATACCGGTACCAACCATCGGTTTTTCAGGGCGCAGACACGGTACAGCCTGACGTTGCATGTTGGCACCCATCAATGCACGGTTCGCGTCATCATGTTCCAAGAATGGAATCAGAGATGCTGCAACGGATACCACTTGACCGGTTGCCACGTCCATATATTGAACGCGGTCAGGCGTCGCCATAATGGTTTCGCCTTTTTCACGACAAGTGACCAAGTCGCCAATCAAATTACCGTCTTTGTCCAAATCGGCATTCGCCTGTGCAATCACATAACGGCCTTCTTCGATAGCAGACAAGTAATCGATTTCTTCAGTTACTTTGCCATCGACAACACGGCGGTAAGGGGTTTCCAAGAAACCATAATCATTGGTACGCGCATAAACGGACAATGAGTTGATCAAACCAATGTTTGGACCTTCAGGTGTTTCAATAGGACATACACGGCCATAGTGGGTCGGATGTACGTCTCGCACCTCAAAGCCTGCACGTTCACGAGTCAAACCGCCCGGACCCAATGCAGATACACGGCGTTTATGGGTAACTTCAGACAATGGGTTGGTCTGATCCATAAATTGGCTCAATTGGCTGGAGCCGAAGAATTCTTTAATCGCAGCAGAAACAGGTTTCGCATTGATCAAGTCATGTGGCATCAAGTTCTCAGATTCTGCTTGGTTCAAACGCTCTTTAACTGCACGCTCTACACGAGCCAAACCGCTGCGGAATTGGTTTTCAGTCAACTCACCCACAGAACGAACACGACGATTACCCAAGTGGTCAATATCGTCTACTTCGCCATGACCGTTACGCAATTCAACCAATGTAGCAATAGAAGCAACGATGTCTTCAACGCTCAGAACGTAACCACCTTTTTCAGATGCGCCAGCCAAAGTTTCATTCAGCAAACGGCCATACCAAGAGTTTTGTTGTGCTTCAGACAATTTTTGCTCGTATGTGCGCGTATTAAATTTCATACGGCCTACGCGAGACAAATCATAGCTGTCTTCACTGAAGAACAAGCGGTTGAAGAGCTGCTCAACAGCTTCTTCGGTAGGCGGTTCGCCAGGACGCATCATGCGGTAAATCGCTACGCGTGCAGCTTGCTGATCAGCAGTTTCGTCTGTACGCAGAGTGCTGGAGATGTAACCGCCTTGATCCAATTCATTGATATAAAGGGTCGTAATTTCTTTTACACCATGGATATCAAGTTTGGCCAACAATTCTTCTGTAATTTCATCGTTAGCAGAAGCCAATACTTCGCCGGTTTCCGGATCAATCAGATCCGCAGCCAATGCTTTGCCAATCAGACTTTCTGGCTCCACATCCAAACGAGTCAAGCCTGCATTGGTAATATCACGGATATTTTTCGCAGTAATGCGTTTACCTTTGGCAACCAGTACATTGCCTTCTTTATCCAAGATATCAACTTTGGCAGTTTCACCTTTCAGACGGCCTGCAATCAGATCAGTTTGAACACCGTTTGAAGACAAATAGAAAGTTTCTTTGTCGTAGAAAATATCCAAAATTTGTTCATTGTTGTAGCCCAAAGCTTTCAACAAAATCGTAACCGGCATTTTACGGCGACGGTCGATACGGAAATACAGCAAATCTTTTGGATCAAATTCGAAATCCAACCATGAACCACGGTAAGGAATAATACGAGCAGAGAACAACAGCTTACCGGAAGAATGTGTTTTACCACGGTCATGCTCAAAGAACACACCAGGAGAACGGTGCAGCTGGGAAACAATCACGCGCTCAGTACCATTGATGACAAAAGAGCCGCTTGGCGTCATCAATGGGATTTCGCCCATATACACTTCGTTTTCACGAACTTCTTTTACAGTCGGCTTAGATGCTTCTTTATCCAAAATCACCAAACGGATACGGGCACGCAATGGGGCCGCATAAGTAATGCCGCGCAATTGACATTCAGGAATATCAAACAAAGGCTCGCCCAATGTGTAATGCACAAACTCCAAGCGCGCATAACCGTTATGGCTCACAATCGGGAAAATAGAATTAAATGCTGCTTGCAGACCATCATCAGTGCGTTGGTCAAAAGCATTTTCCAGCTGCAAAAATTTCGCATAAGAATCAATTTGGGTTGCCAGCAGGAAAGGAACATCTAAGACATTCTCTCGCTTTGCAAAACTCTTACGGATACGTTTTTTCTCGGTAAACGAATAGCTCATATACACTCCGAAAAGCAATTTTAAATAATAGGCCGTCTAAAACAACGGCATGCATCAACTTGATATTTACATTTATTTGCAATGATTTTATAAAGACTATGCAAATAAATGTAAACAATGCCTGATGCTTATTTTAAGAAGCAAAATAAGGCTGGCAGAAAACTGCCAGCCTTCATAGGAAGCATCAAATTATTTGATTTCGACTTTAGCGCCGGCTTCTTCCAGTTGTTTTTGGATGTCTTCAGCTTCAGCTTTAGAAACACCTTCTTTCAGAGTTTTAGGTGCACCGTCAACGATGTCTTTAGCTTCTTTCAGACCCAGGCCAGTGATAGCGCGGACAACTTTAATCACGCCAACTTTTTGATCACCGGCAGAAGCCAATACTACATCAAATTCAGTTTTTTCTTCAGCAGCAGCTGCACCAGCACCTGCAGGACCTGCAACTGCAACGGCAGCAGCAGAAACGCCAAATTTCTCTTCAAAAGCTTTAACCAGGTCGTTCAATTCCATTACGGTCAAAGAACCAACGGCTTCCAAAATGTCTTCTTTAGTAATAGCCATGCTATTTTACTCCAAATATTGTATTAAAAAATAATTGATTAAATGAAACAAAATCGATTAAGCGGCTTCTTCGCCAGCTTTTTTCTCTGCCAAAGCAGCCAAACCACGTGCAAAGCCTGATACAGGAGCTTGCATAACGAACAACAGTTTGGACAACAGTTCTTCGCGGCTTGGAATAGAAGCCAACTCAGCAACCTGAGCAGGGTTCATCACTTCGCCATTGTAAGAACCGGCTTTAACGATAATTTTGTCATCTTTTTTCGCGAATTGGTGCAGCACTTTAGCAGCAGCAACAGCATCTTCAGAAGCAGCGTAAACCAATGGACCAACCATTTGATCGGCCAAACCTGCGAATGAAGTACCCTCTACTGCGCGACGAGCCAGAGTATTTTTCAGAACGCGCAAGTAAACGCCTTCTTTACGTGCATTTGCACGAAGCTCAGTCATGCTGGAAACACTGATACCGCGATATTCAGCGACTACGAGAGTTTGAGCGTTAGCAATTGCTGCGCTAATTTCCTCTACGGCCACTTTCTTGGTTTCAATATTGAGACTCAAGGTCTACCTCCCACTGTTTATAAACAGGATACCGAATGATATCCCACCAGCGCGGTAACCTAAAAAGACATCTTACAAGCAATCTTGCAATGTGTTTCAGGACTACCGTCTGCGTAGGGCAATTACGATTAAATCTTACGATCCCTACGGTCTTGGACATCTACTTAATTTTAAGTAGCCCAAATTCAGGCAATCCAAAAAACCGGATCACCTGAAAATTTCTTAGTTGTTCACGCTTGCAGTATCAACGCGAACACCCAAACCCATAGTGCTGGATACAGCAACTTTTTTCAGGTACTGGCCTTTAGCAGCAGCAGGTTTGGCTTTAACGATAGCATCCAGCAACGCATTGAAGTTTTCTTTCAAGTCAGCTTCAGCGAAAGAAGCACGACCGATAGTTGCGTGAACGATACCGGCTTTATCTGTACGGTATTGTACTTGACCTGCTTTTGCATTTTTAACTGCTTCAGCAACGTTAGGAGTAACAGTACCTACTTTAGGGTTTGGCATCAGGCCACGAGGACCCAAGATGGTACCCAATTGACCAACGATACGCATTGCATCAGGAGAAGCAATAACAACGTCAAAGTTCAGGTTACCAGCTTTGATTTCAGCGGCCAGATCTTCAAAACCAACAATATCTGCACCAGCTTCTTTAGCAGCATCTGCATTTGCACCTTGAGTAAACACAGCTACGCGAGTTGTTTTACCGGTACCTTTAGGCAGAACGACTGAACCACGAATAACTTGGTCAGATTTACGAGGATCAACACCCAAGTTGAAAGATACGTCAACAGACTCGTCAAATTTAGCAGTAGCAGCTTTTTTAACCAAAGCAATTGCTTCATCGATTGCGTACAGTTTATTAGCTTCAACAGAAGAGCGAAGAGCTTTCAAGCGTTTAGATACTTTAGCCATTATACAACACCCTCCACATCCAAGCCCATTGAGCGAGCAGAGCCGGCGATAGTACGAACAGCCGCATCCAAGTCAGCAGCAGTCAAATCAGGCTCTTTAGTTTTAGCAATTTCTTCCAACTGAGCGCGGGTCAATTTACCCACTTTGTTAGTCAGAGGATTAGAACTACCTTTTTGCAGACCAGCAGCTTTTTTCAACAAGATAGAAGCTGGTGGGGTTTTCATCACAAATGTGAATGATTTATCTGCAAATGCGGTGATCACGACTGGAATTGGCAAACCAGGTTCCATACCTTGGGTTGCAGCATTAAATGCTTTACAGAATTCCATGATATTTAAACCACGTTGACCCAAAGCAGGACCAACTGGGGGAGATGGATTGGCTTTACCTGCAGGAATTTGCAGTTTGATGTAGCCGATAATTTTCTTTGCCACTTAAGGACTCCTAAAAACGGGTATAACGCGGAACCATTCCGCTTCCCAAACAGAATTTGCGATTATATCCGCTTAAAAAAAAAATTTCAAGCGAATTAAACCACTTAAATCTTTTCAACCTGACCGAACTCTAATTCAACCGGTGTTTCACGACCAAAAATCTGAACTGAAACACGCAGTCTATTACGCTCGTAGTTAACCTCATCAACAATTCCATTGAAATCAGCAAATGGACCTTCATTCACACGAACCTGCTGACCAACCTCAAATTCAACTTTTGGTTTTGGCTTCTCAACACCTGTTTTGGCTTGTTGCAAAATAGCATCTGCATCTTTTTGAGAAATTGGGATTGGACGATTTCCGCTACCACCTACAAAACCATTTACTCGAGGGGTACTCTTAACCAAGTGCCATGAATCATCGGTCATTTCCATTTCAACCAACACATAGCCTGGATAGAATTTACGCTCACTGATGGTTTTTCGGCCATTCTTGATATCTACCACTTCCTCTACAGGAACGAGAATCTGACCGAAATATTCTTCCATGTTTTCACGAGCAATACGCTCTTTCAATGTTTTTTGAACATTTTTCTCGAAACCGGAATAGGCCTGTACCACATACCAACGCTTTGACATCTTTACCCTTTCCTATTTAATAAAACATCAAAAAACAACCATGAAATAATTGTATCTGCCGCATAAATGAAGGCTGCTAAAACTGCAACGAAGATAATCACAAATACAGTCATTTTAACCGCTTCATCACGACTCGGCCAAACTACCTTCTTAAACTCAGTCCAAGAGCTCTTAAAATATGCAAACAGACCTTCTTTCTTTTCAGGAGCCGGCTTATTACTTACCACAACTTCCTTTTTCTGATGGCCTTCTTTGCGTCCAGACGGATGTTCTGTCATCTTTACTCACTTATCAATACCCCACCCGCCTTCATTTTAGATAGCGGTATTGATCCATTAATTAATTCCAAATAATCTTAGAACTTAAGTACAAAAAAATTAACCGGCACAAGGCCGGTTAATTTTTTATTTGGCAGGCCAAGAGGGTCTCGAACCCCCAACCCTCGGTTTTGGAGACCGATACTCTACCAATTGAGCTATTGGCCTCTAAACTTAAGCGATTACAGAAGAAACCACACCCGCACCTACGGTACGACCACCTTCGCGAATCGCAAAGCGCAGACCTTCTTCCATAGCGATAGGCGCAATCAGTTCTACAGTAATGGTTACGTTCTCACCTGGCATTACCATTTCTACGCCTTCTTCCAAAGTAACTGCACCAGTTACGTCAGTAGTACGGAAGTAGAATTGTGGACGGTAGTTAGCAAAGAATGGAGTGTGACGACCACCCTCTTCTTTGCTCAGTACGTATACTTCTGCTTTGAACTTGGTGTGAGGAGTGATCGTACCTGGTTTAGCCAATACTTGACCACGCTCTACGTCTTCACGTTTAGTACCACGCAGCAATACACCTACGTTGTCACCAGCTTGACCTTCGTCCAGCAGTTTGCGGAACATTTCAACACCGGTACAAGTGGTTTTTTGAGTTTCTTTCAGACCTACGATTTCGATCTCGTCACCAACGTGGATGATACCGCGCTCTACACGACCAGTTACTACTGTACCACGGCCAGAGATAGAGAATACGTCTTCGATAGGCAACAAGAAAGGTTTGTCCACAGCACGCTCAGGTGTTGGGATGTAGCTGTCCAAAGCAGCAGCCAGTTCGAAGATTTTTTCTTCGTAAGCAGCATCACCTTCCAAAGCTTTCAGTGCAGAACCTTGTACGATCGGGCAGTCGTCACCTGGGAAGTCGTAGCTTGACAGCAGGTCACGGATTTCCATTTCAACCAGTTCCAACAACTCTGCATCGTCAACCATGTCGCATTTGTTCATGAACACGATGATGTAAGGTACACCTACTTGGCGAGCCAACAGAATATGTTCGCGAGTTTGCGGCATAGGACCGTCAGCTGCGGAACATACCAAGATAGCACCGTCCATTTGGGCAGCACCAGTAATCATGTTTTTAACGTAGTCGGCGTGACCCGGGCAGTCTACGTGTGCGTAGTGACGGGTTTCAGTTTCGTATTCTACGTGAGAGGTATTAATGGTAATACCGCGGGCTTTTTCTTCAGGAGCGTTATCGATTTGGTCGTAAGCTTTTGCAGCGCCACCGAATTTTTTAGCCAAAATAGTAGTCAATGCAGCAGTCAAAGTGGTTTTACCATGGTCAACGTGACCGATAGTACCAACGTTTACGTGCGGTTTGCTACGTTCAAATTTTTCCTTAGCCATGGCAATATCCTATAATCTAAGCTTTTGAAAGAAAGGGTAATAATGAGATGGTGCCCATGGGCAGATTTGAACTGCCGACCTCTCCCTTACCAAGGGAGTGCTCTACCCCTGAGCTACATGGGCGAAATTGTTTGGAGCGGGTGAAGGGAATCGAACCCTCACCGTAAGCTTGGAAGGCTTCTGCTCTACCATTGAGCTACACCCGCATACTCACTATTTGCTCCAAGTAAGAATTTTTGGTGGAGGGAGAAGGATTCGAACCTTCGAAGCTCACGCAACAGATTTACAGTCTGCCCCCTTTGACCGCTCGGGAATCCCTCCAAAAGAGAACGCTAGTTTATTTGCAACTCAGATTTCCGTCAAGATTTTTTTTCACTTATTTCTTTAAAAATATCCAAGTTTTTGCTTTTAAACATTATTTACTTAAACTGAATGATTTTTTCGTACTTGGCCATCAGTTCTTCGTGCGTTTCAGGATGCTCTTCATCGATCAAGATACAGTCGACAGGACATACCTGTTGGCATTGCGGCTCATCGTAATGGCCCACACATTGCGTACACAAATTTGGATTGATTTCGTAAATTTCTTCACCTTGCGAGATGGCATCATTAGGGCATTCCGGTTCGCACACATCGCAGTTAATGCACTCATCTGTAATAAAGAGCGACATTTCTATTTCCTTTTTTCTTAAATTATCAAAACCGATTGGGCGCGGATTATAGCACAAATGACGTCGGAACAATCCGTTTGAAAGAATGTTTTACACCTTGGGAATGATTCTCAAATTCCATACTATTCAGCAACTTGCGAATAGAGCAACAATTCAAACTTACTCATTCCCGCCTTTCCTTCCCGATAAATTTCCAGCCAATCTGGTTTTTCAGGCACCTTCCCTGCTTCAATATAGACCATTGCCCCATTTTTCAAGTGGCTTTGCAATCGGATAAAAAGATTTTGCCAATCTTCCCATGCAAACGGCGGATCAAGGAACACGACATCAAATTTTTCAGACGGCCTTGTCAAATAAGCCATGCCGTCTGAACACACGATTTCCGCCTGTTTCAAACCTAATTCACGGATATTTTTCTGAAGTGTTTGCACAGTTTGGCGGTGGTTATCGACCATTACCACTTTTGCCGCATGACGAGAAGCAGCCTCCATTCCCAAAGCACCACTGCCGCTGAATAAATCCAATACTGTTTTGCCGGTTAAATCCTGACCCAACCAGTTAAACAGTTTTTCACGCACGCTGTCAGGTGTCGGGCGCAGACCATCTGCAGATAAAAATGTTAACTTTCGTCCCCTGCATTGCCCACCGATGATACGTACTTGATTGCTGTGTTTGGAATGTTTGTTGTTTGCCATAATTCTTAAAAGATGCCGAGTTTTCAGACGGCCTTAATTATATAGTGAAACCTCCATCAAGCCGTATTTCCCTCTATCCTTTCAATACCAAAAGGTCGTCTGAAAAATTTTTCAGACGACCTTTTGGTTTTGAATTTGACGACATGAAATATTGAACTGCGTTTCACCGTGTGAAGTATGTTTTCAACTTAAACATAAAACTAGATAAATTACATTTGCTTATTTATAATGAGTAGTCATTTTTGAAACATTAATGTAAGGCTACTATCATGTCAGGTCTGAATCTCAGTAACAGTATATTTCAAGGTTACAACGACAAACATGGCTTAATGATTTGTGGGTATGAATGGGGTTGGAGTAAAGCCGATGAGGCTGCTTATGTAGCAGGTGAATACAAACTCCCTGAAAACAAAATCGACCATACATTTGCCAATAAATCCCTCTATTTCGGTGAGCAGGCAAAAAAGTGGCGTTACGACAATACGATAAAAATTTGGTTTAAAATGTGGGGACACCCCTTAGACGAAAATGAATTGGGCGGTGCATTTGAAAAATCCCTGGTACAAACCAACTGGGCAGCTACTCAGGGCAACAAAATCGACAATCCAAACAAATTTCTCCAGCCTGAACACGTCGATAATTTTCTCTACCACGTTGAGAAACTACGCCCTAAATTGATTCTCTTCATGGGAAGCAATCTGACAAATTATCTTAATCGCGCAAATGTATTGCCGCGCTTCGAGCAGCTTGTCGGAAAACAAACTCAACCACTCCGAGTAGTACAAAAAGATTTTAGCGGTACACGTTTCAAAATCAGATTCCAATCGTTTGAAAATTGCGAAGTCGTCTGCCTGCCCCACCCTAGTGCCAGCCGCGGTCTATCTTACGATTACATAGCCTTATTTGAACCAGAAATGAACCGTATTTTATCGGACTTTAAAACGACACGCGGATTCAAATAAACCAATCACAGAAAAGCAAAAGGTCGTCTGAAAATTTTTCAGACGACCTTTTCTCTTTTAAACCGACCTAATCTCACTCTTTCGGTGCAGGCGGTTCAATCTGTTCTTTCCAGCCGCATTCTTTTTGCGGGCAGACTTTTTCCACGCCCCAGCGTTTGGTGGTTTTGATGGTCAAGACCGGCCAATGGCAGTTCGGGCATTCTTCGGCGACGGGCGGATTCCAAGTGGCGTAGTTACAGTCCGGATAGGTACTGCAACTGTAAAACAGTTTACCGTAGCGGGATTTGCATTCGACGAGGTTGCCTTTTTTGCATTGCGGGCATTGGACGCCGGTGTCTTTTGGTTTTTCCAGCGGCTCGACGTGCTTGCATTTCGGATAGTTGGCACAGCCGATGAATTTGCTGCCGGTACGGCTGTATTTGTACACTAGGCGACCGCCGCATTTGGGGCATTCGCGTCCGTCGAGTTCCGCTTGCTCGGCTTCGGCTTTGGCGATGCGCTCGGCGGCTTCTTCGGCGGTTTCGTTGACGTTGCGCGTGTAGCTGCACTCGGGATAACCGGCGCAGGCGACGAAGCGGCCCATTTTGCCGAACTTGATTTGCAGTTTGTGTTCGCCGCATTTCGGGCAGGTTTCATCGAGTTCCTGCGTGGTAAATTTGGCGCGTTCGATACCCTCTTTTTCTTCTACTTGTTTGATGAACGGTTTCCAGAATTTGTCCATCACGGGAATCCATTGGCGTTTGCCGTTGGCAATTTCGTCAAGCTGGTCTTCGAGTTTGGCGGTGAAGTGGTAGTCGACGTATTGGGCGAAGTGTTCGGTCAGAAATTTGTTGACGATGTCGCCTGTGTCGGTGGGCATGAAGCGTTTTTGCTCAAGGGTAACGTATTCGCGGTCTTTGAGCGTGGAAATAATACTGGCGTAGGTAGAAGGACGGCCGATACCGTATTCTTCGAGGGCTTTAACCAGTGTGGCTTCGTTGTAGCGCGGCGGCGGAGTGGTGAAGTGTTGTTCGCCGTAAAGTTTGTCAACCGGCAATTTATCGCCTTCGCTCATTTCGGGCAGTTTTTTGCTGTCTTCGCCTTCTTCATCATCGCTGCTTTCTTCGTAAACGCTGAGGAAGCCTGCGAAGGTTTGCACTTGTCCGGTTACGCGGAATACGCCTTTGCCGACGGTAATATCGACGGTGGTTTGGTCGAATTTGGCGGGCGTCATCTGACAGGCGACGGTACGTTGCCAAATCATTTGATAGAGTTTGAACTGGTCTGCGCTCAGGAAGGGTTTGACGCTTTCGGGCGTGCGGTACACGGACGTCGGACGGATGGCTTCGTGGGCTTCTTGAGCGTTTTTGGATTTGGTTTTGTATTGTTTGGCGGCACTCGGCAGATATTCTTTGCCGATTTTGTTTTCGATGTAATGGCGGATTTCGGTTAACGCTTCATCGGCCAAATTCACGCTGTCGGTACGCATATAGGTAATCAGACCGATGGCACCCTGCCCTACGTCTATACCTTCGTAAAGCTGCTGGGCGGTGCGCATGGTGCGGTCGGTGGTAAAACCGAGTTTGCGCACGGCATCCTGCTGCATGGTAGAAGTGGTGAACGGCGCGGCAGGATTGCGGCTGCGCTTTTTCTTTTCGATGGCGGTAACGACGGCCTCTTTGCCTTCGAGTTCTTTCAACACGTCGGCTTGCGCGGCTTCGTTCGGCAGGTCGAATTGTTCGAGTTTCGCGCCGTTGTATTGGGCGAGTTTGGCGGTGAACTTGCTACGGCCTTTGTGGCTGTCGAGATGTACCGTCCAATATTCCTGCGCTTCAAACGCGCGAATTTCATTTTCGCGTTCGCAAATCAGGCGCAGGGCGGGACTTTGCACACGGCCGGCACTCAAACCGCGGCGGATTTTTTTCCACAACAATGGCGAGAGGTTGAAACCGACCAGATAGTCCAAAGCACGGCGGGCTTGTTGCGCATCGACCAAGTCCATTTCGATTTCGCGCGGATGGGCGACGGCATCGAGTACAGCGTTTTTGGTAATTTCGTGGAACACGACACGCTGCGGCTTGATGTTTTTCAGGCCGCGTTTGGATTTGAGGATTTCCAAAAGATGCCAAGAAATGGCTTCGCCTTCCCTATCCGGGTCGGTTGCGAGGTAGATGTTTTCGGCTTCTTTGGCACCGGCGACGATGGCATCGACGTGTTTGCTGTTGCGGCTGATCAGCTGGTATTTCATGGCAAAGCCATTGTCGGGATCGACTGCTCCGCTTTTCGGAACCAAATCGCGGACGTGGCCGTAAGACGCCAAAATTTCAAAATCACCGCCCAGATATTTCTTCAGGGTTTTGGCTTTGGACGGGGATTCGACGATTAATAGGTTTTTCGCCATTGTTGTTCTCTTTTGGATGTATTGGGTTTATGTTTCAGACGGCCTTTTATCATTTTGTTCAGGCCGTCTGAAAAAAGGTTTAGTGCATCACGTTTTGTCCGGTCAACGCACTCATCAAGTCGTCGCCAATCAGGACGGGCAACTCGCTCTTGTGCATCCACAACACCAGCAATACCAATACTTTGGCGGTATCGAGGGTGATTTCGTCCGATGGAATGTGCATCAGGGCGTGAATGACGATTTCGCGCTGCTCGTAAGTAATTGCGTGTTCGGCAACCAGATACTGCATCAAGCCCATGACTTCCTGCGGCAGGTTTTCAGCTTCTTCACGGCAGAATACGCGCAGGGAATCGCTGTTAAACGGCTCGGCATAAAATTCGGACGTATTGAACAAGACTTCCATCATCATCAATGTATTGCCGATTTCCGTAGCGTCAAAACCTGCATCTTCCAGCAGGCGACCCAAATCCTCCGGAGGCGGACAGTTGTCGAAATCTTGGAAGTGTTCGATTAAATAGGCAATGACTTCGGTCATGCTGGTTCCTTAAGATATAGATAATTTATACTTTGATGCGCTGGTAACGGCCGCCCGGCAAAGCGGCAACGATACCGTCGAGTTCGTATTCCAAAAGCTGTGCGTACACGTCTGCCGCCGCCGTATTGGTTTGTTGCGCCAAAATATCGGGGTGTATCGGGTCGTAACCCATTGCTTCCAATAAAGCGCTTGTTGATGGAGCGGCAGGAGGGTTTTCAGACGGCCTTTGCGGTTCATCCGCTATTGTTTTGGGTTGCAGACGTTTGGTTTGGTCGTTTTTGGGTTTTACCGTCTTATTTATAGAATATGATGGAACAGGCGTATTTTGCAATAGCTGCGGACATTCGTGAAGAATATCGTCCAAACATTCCACCAATTTTGCCCCGTCTTTAATCAGCTTGTGGCAGCCTTTGCTGTGCGGATTGTCTATCGAACCGGGCACCGCCATCACTTCGCGCCCCATCTCCGCCGCCAGCTTGGCAGTAATCAATGAGCCGGATTCCAATGCCGCTTCGACCACCAATGTCAGCTGCGACAATGCGGCAATCAGACGGTTGCGGCGCGGAAAGTTGCCTGCAAACGGACGCGTGTCCAAAGGGAACTCGCTGACAATCAATCCTTTTTCAGCAATTTCATAAGCAAGGTTTTTATTGGACGGCGGGTAAATGCGGTCTATACCGGTTCCCCAGACGGCGATGGTGCCGCCATCTGCCTGCAATGCCCCCTGATGGGCGGCGGTATCGATACCCGAAGCCATACCCGATACGACGGGAATGCCTTTCTCACTCAACGCCCTGCCGAAATCTTTGGCAATCCGCATGGCCTGCGGCGTGGCATGGCGGCTGCCGACAATCGCGGCAGAAGGCGTGTGCAGCAGTCCTGCATTGCCGCGCAAAAACAAGACCGGCGGCGCGGTAATGCCTTGCGTCAGCATTTCAGGGAAATCATCATCTTGCAGCAGCAACAGACGGCAACCGTCCTGCATTTCCCATTGTAAAGCGGCTTCGGCAGACTGTTGCGCCAAAGCCCGTTTGTCCGCATTGCGCCATGACTCGGCCGCCTGTTTATGGCGTACCAGGGCGGCAATTTTGTCTGCCGGCGCACTCAAGGCAGCTTGTGCGCTACCGAATTGTTGCAACAGCACCAAAAAACTTTCTGCGCCGATATAGGGCGTAAATGCCAATTGCAACCAAGCAAAACGCTCGTTTTCCGTCATCAATCTGTTCCCTTTTCGTAATGGTTTTTCAGACGGCCTGAAGTAAATCAAGGCCGTCTGAAAATTTTATTGATATAAAACTTCTGTCGGCTTAAAAGGCAAAATAACAATGCCTAGCCATATCATTATTTTTATAAAGTATTGCTTGTCTAAGCAAACCGTCAAATGACGATGCCGTCTGAAAAACCTGATGGCTTTCAGACGGCCTCTTTTGTGTTTGAACCGATATTGCGCTTATTCTTCGGATTTGTCGGCGCTGCGGCGCGATACGCTGATACCGAGTTGTTTGAGCTTGCGGTAAAGGTGCGTACGCTCCAAACCGACCTTTTGCGCCACACGGCTCATATTTTGGCCTTCTTGGGCGATGTGGTACTCAAAGTAGCGGCGCTCGACTTCTTCCCTCAATTCGCGCAAAGGCATATTGAAATTGAAGCCACCGATGATTTCTGTCGCCGTCGCGTTTTCCTTCTGACCCAAAGCCACGGCAACGGCCTGATCGTCCACTTCTTTGCCGTCCGATTCCAACATGATGTTTTTCACCGTTTCGGCAAGCTGGTCGTAATTGCCCGGCCAATCGTATTGGCGCAAAACCACCAACGCGCTGTCGCTGAATTTTACTGGCTGGATTTTTTGACTTTCGGCCAAATCGGTCATGATGCGGTTGATTAAAAAGACGATATCGTCCGGCTGGCTGCGCAAAGAAGGAATATTGATGCGCTCTTTCAACAGCTCCGCCAGTCGGCCGGCAACGACGTCATCGGCGCTCTCACCGCGTTTAAAGCCGCATGAAGCAATCACACGGACATTGTAGCGGTCGGCTTTCTCCAGCAAGAAAGCGATGCCGTTTTGGATGTTTTTGCTGTAACGGGCAATATCGCCGACATACAAAATACCGCCCGATGCTTTTTGCAACAGCTCCATCGGCGTATCGACAATGTGTTCGACACGGTCGGTTGCCACCCAAGGCGTACCGCTTTTGTGCAGATAGCGGGCGACAATCTCAAACGGCGAGCCTGCCTCACCGGCCAACAGCAGCGGGCGGTTGTGTTTGGCGGCCGCTTCAATGCTGCCGTTCATTTCTTGAATAACCGGGCTATTGCCCAGTTTGTCCAAAGTCATGCCGGAGGCCGTCTGAACTTCTCCATGTTTCAAGGCGCGTTCTACTGCGGACAAGAGTTTTTGCAGGGCAATCGGTTTTTCCAGAAAATCGAGTGCGCCGATTTTGGTGGCTTCAACCGCGGTGTCGATGCTGGCATGGCCGCTCATCATGACCACGGGCATATTGAGTTGGCCGTTTTTCGCCCACTCTTTCAACAAAGTAATGCCGTCGCAATCGGGCATCCAAATGTCCAGCAATACCATGGCCGGACGCGTTTGGTAACGCAATTGGCGCGCTTCTTCGGCATTTTCGGCCAAAGTAACAGTATAGCCTTCGTCTTGAAGGATTTCAGAGAGCAGGTCGCGGATGCCTACTTCATCATCTACAATCAAAATATCACTGCTTCGCATAAGTTTCTGCCATTTCCGGTAAAGCTATTTTGACGCACGCGCCGCCGCTGTTCTGATTGCTCAGGCTGATGCGGCCGCCATGCTCCTCGATAATTTTTTTCACAACGGGCAAACCCAGCCCCGTTCCTGTCGGTTTGTCGGTAACGTACGGCTCAAAAGCATTGTGCAGCATTTCTTTGCTGAAACTTTTGCCGTTGTTGCAGACGGTCAGGAAAACCTGTCCGCCTTCGCGTCCTGTTTCGATGTTTACTTGCGGCGCCTCGTCCGACTCCGCCGCTTCTGCGGCATTCTTAAATAGGTTATGCAACACTTGGCGCATGGCCGTCGTATCGGCGGCAATCGACAGGGCGTCAGCGCTGAGCCGTGCATTAAATTTGCACGCGCCGGCCTCATATAATACCAATACTTCCGACACCAAACCGTTTAAATCTTGTTTTTCTAAGTTCAGAGACGGCGCACGCGCATAATTGCGGAATGCTTCGACCATTTCTTTCAGCGCGGCAACCTGTTTGACGATGGTATCGGTTGAACGGCTGAGGATTTGGGCGTCTTGCTCGTCAAGTTTATCATGCAATTTCCATGCCAATCTCTCGGCGGAAAGTTGGATGGGCGTAAGCGGATTGCGGATTTCATGCGCCAAACGTTTCGCCACTTCGCCCCATGCAGCCTCTTTTTGCGCGCGTATCAAGACGGTAATGTCGTCAATCACCATCACCACGCCGTTATCGTTGTCTTCCGGCAGGATGGTGGCTTTGCCCAACAAGATTCGGGCATCGTCGGGCGCGGCGTATTCGACTTGGACGGGTTTGTCGCCGTCGGCGGTTTCATGGATGGAGGCAAACACATCGGCCAACAGGGTTTGCTGCGGCGATTTGCCGTGCCATTGATGCCAGTTGCTGCCCCACAAAGACACCAGCGAAACGCCCAAAATCTGTTCGGCGGCTTTGTTAAAGGTTTTCAGACGGCCGTCGGCATCCAAAGTAATCACGCCTGTGGTCAAACTTTCCAACACGCATTCCAAATAATGGCGGGCGGCTTCTTCGCGCAAACGGTTGCGCTCGTCCGCCTCTTTGGCAATCGATAATTGCTCGGTCATGTGGTTGAACAATTGGGTCAAACGGCCGAACTCGTCATTGCGGAATACCGGCCGGGTCTGGCTGAAGTCGCCCTGAGCCACCGCCCGCGCGCCCTCTGCCAACGACAACACCGGCGCCACAAAACGACGGGCAAAATACAAAGCCATCACCAGCGCCAAAAAGATGGCCAACAATGTCGCGACCAACAGCGTGGACAGGAAAAAGGTTTGCAGGCCTTTTTTGGTATAACTCAGCTCGGCGTATTTGGCGCGGGCCGCTTCAATCAACGTCGCATCTTGGGCAACATCTTTCGGAATCGGCTGACGGAAAAACAACGCATAATCCTGATTTTTATGCGTACCGATCAGCATCCAGCCTTGAGCATACAGCACGCCACCGATGTTTTCCAAGCTGCGTACCGAGCCGGTCTGCTCCAGCTGCTCCCATCCTTCTTTGTTGAGCGTCGGTTGATTCAGTTTCAGGGGATTGATGCTTTTCTCGACTTTATGGGTGGTCGCGTTATAAAGCGCCAGCTGGGCAAATTCGGAAGTAGGCGCGGATTGGGTCAGTGTTTGCCCCAAGTCGCCGTCCAACGAAGCGGCGCTGATTAAGTCGATTTGCACCGGCGTGGCGTTGCTGACCGCGTTGTCCACCGCCAAGTTCAGCGCGGATTTGCTCAAGTTTAAGCTGCGCTCCAAAGCCTCATGGGTATCGTTGCCAAACCAAGAATTAATCGTACCGTTAATAAACTGGGCGGAAATACCGAACAAAAACACGCCCGGCAATACGGCAACCAAGGTAAACATCCCAGACAGCCGGCGCGCAATCTGCGAGCCGAACACGCTTTTGCTGTTGTCGCGCATCAAAAGCACGACATAGCGCACCAACACCGCAGCCAACACCAGCAACAGCAAGCCGCACAAGGCGACAATCCACCAAAAATAATCGGACAATACGTTGCTGCTGCCCGTTGCAACAGTCAGGCCGTACAACAAAACTACGGCAAATACGGCGGCAATCAGGAGAAAGCGGCGCATGGTTTACTCCTGCACGACCGACAAGGATTTCCAACCCGAATCCAAATGCCAATTTTTAGAAGTCAGGGCATTGATTTGGAATGGTTTGGGCAGCTTGGCGGTTGTCAGCAGCAGGCGGATTTCAGCCTTCGTGTCTTTGGCGGCCACATCACTCAGCGCGCCCTTGGACAAAACCTTCCAATTCGCGACCGCGCCCACTGCGCGCAAGGCGGCTTCAAGCGTGTCGTACTCGGTAGAAAACGTACCGACGGTAACGCGATAGCGGTTGGTCAGCGGATGGAAGGACAATTTGTATTGAATCGTGCTGTCGTTGTTGAGCAGCTGGTCGAACTTGAATTTATAAGACGCCACGGACGGCGCCGACAGCTGCCAACTTAAATTGAAATGCAGGGGGACGCCCTGTTTGAGTGCTTCTTTGAGCTGATCGGGCAGGTCGGTGCGGAAACGGCTGCTGACGGAAAGCTGTCCGGCATGGGTCAGCTTTGCCTCAGCACGGGTCGCACTGATGCCCTCGCCCGCCGCGTTCAACGACACGGCGAGCAAGAGCGGTACAATCAGCGTTTTACTGCTTTTTAATAAGCGCGTAATAAAAGCCATCTTGATGTTTGTTCGGTAAAAGCACATGCGATTCGATCAGCTCGGCATCGGCATGGCGGTTAAGGAATTTTTGCAATTGACCGTCGTTTTCTTCGACAAAGACCGAGCAGGTAGCCAGCAACATCCTGCCGTTTTTCGTCAGGGTCTGCCACAGCGCGTCTAATAATGCTTCCTGTTGGCGTGCGGTTTTGACGGCATCGGTCGGTCGGCGCAGCCATTTTACGTCGGGATTGCGGCGCGCCACGCCCGAAGCGGTACACGGCACATCTGCCAAGACAGCGTCAAAGGCCTTACCATCATACCATGCCGCCAAGTCCTGCGCATCGGCACAAGCCAAAGAGACCGTCTGAAAGCCTAAACGGTCAAGATTGCTCTTCACCCTGTTCAGACGGCCTTCGTCTATATCCAAAGCGGTAGCATGACAATCTGCCAGTTCCAAGATATGGCCTGTCTTACCGCCCGGCGCCGCACAGGCATCGAGGATGCGTTCGCCGTCTTTCGGGTTCAACAAATAGGCAGCACGCTGCGCACCAAAATCCTGCACAGACACCAGGCCGTCTGAAAAGCCGGGCAGGCGGCTTACCGGCACGGCTTCTTCCAACATCACGGCGTATTCGTCCAACGCCCTGGCCACAATACCTTCCGCAGCCAGTTTTTCCAAATAGCTTTCGGCATTGCCATGTCGGCGGTTGACGCGCAAAGTCATCGGCGGATGCGATTGCAGCGCGGTGGTGATGTTGTGCCAATGTTTCGGATAATGGTTTTTCAAGTAAGCCACCCACCACAGCGGCAAATTGTGTTTCGCCACATCGTCTTTTTTGCAGGAAGCCGCGAGCTTGTCGCGTTCACGCAAAAAGCGGCGCAAAATCGCATTGGCAAACGAGCGGAACTGGCCGCGGCCGATTTTGGCAATGTTTTCCACCGCTTCATTGACCACGGCATGAGGCGCGTTGCGCGTGTAATGCAGTTGGTACATTGCCGCCAAAAGCAGGCTTTCAAGCTGCGGATTGTCAATCGGCTTCTTCAGCATTTGCCCAAGCATATGTTTCAAACTGCCCAAATAACGTTGGCAACCATAGGCAATATCCTGCAATGCGCCGTTTTCCTGCGCCGTCAGCTGCGGATGCGCCGCGCGGATTTCCGCCAAAACATCCTGAAGATTGCGCCCTTCGGCAACCGCGGCAACGCTGTCGGCGGCCAGTTTTTGGGCGAGGGACATACTCATATTTTTGCTTTCTGATTCATAATTTGATTTCAAGTGTTCGGCGGATTTCAGACGGCCTGTTCGGCAGCCAGCAATGCCCGATAATATTCGGCATCTGTTTTGGAAAAACAGCAAAAGATGATTTTTTCCACTGCCGGACATTGCGGCAGGGTTTGTTTCAAACTCTCCAAAGCGATACGTGCGGCGGCTTCGGCCGGAAAACGGTACACACCGGTGCTGATGCACGGAAAGGCGATGCTGTGGAGCTCGTGTTTCTGGGCAAGCAGCAAGGAATTGGCATAGGATTGTGCCAATTTAGCCTCTTCATTTTGTTTTCCGCCAAACCATACCGGCCCGACCGTATGAATGACAAAACGCGCAGGCAAACGGTAGCCTTTGGTTATTTTGGCTTCGCCCGTGCGGCAACCGCCCAAAGTTCGGCACTCGTCCAGCAGCTCTTTGCCCGCGACGCGGTGTATCGCACCGTCCACGCCGCCACCGCCCAATAGCGATGAATTGGCGGCATTGACAATCGCATCGACTGACAATCGGGTAATATCGCCCTCGACCACTTCAAAAACAGCCATTGTTTTCTTTCCTCTACGTTGATTTCCAGCCTGTTACAAAACCGTTCCGACTTCAATCGTCCGGCCTGCCGCAAATGCCTGTATGCTCATGCGTTTGCTGCCGGAAGGCTGCAATTCGGTGATGTTCAGCGCGTTTTCACCGCACGCTACCAGCAGGCCGTCTGAAGTGCAAGACAACACCTCGCCTGCCTTACCCTGTTTGGCCACGACTTCGGCACGCCAGATTTTCATCGGTTTGCCTTGATACTCGACCCACGCGGCAGGAACGGGGTTAAAGGCGCGGATTTTGCGCTCGATAATGTCTGCGGACTCGTTCCAATCGATACGTGCCTCTTCTTTACTCAATTTTTGGGCGTAGGTAACGCCTTCTTCAGGCTGTTTGACCGCGTTCAGACGGCCTTCTGCCTGTAGTCGCTGCAAGTCGGCAACAATCGCTTCCGCACCCAAACCCATCAGTGCGTCATGCACTTCGTTGGCGGTATCCGTAGGCTGGATGGCATAACGGTGTTCGCTGACCACAGCGCCGGTATCCAAACCGATGTCCATCTGCATGATGCACACGCCGGTTTCAGCATCGCCGGCTTCAATCGCACGCTGAATCGGCGCCGCGCCACGCCAACGGGGCAACAGCGAGGCGTGGATATTAAGGCAGCCGTGTTTGGGCGTATCCAACACTTCCTGCGGCAAAATCAAGCCATACGCGGCCACCACCATCACATCCGCGCCCGTATCTTTGAGCATTTGCAGGGCTTCGGCGTTATTGCGCAACTTTTCCGGCTGCGCCACGGTCAAACCCAATTCCAAGGCTGCCTGTTTGACCGGTGATGCGGTCAACTGCATGCCGCGGCCTTTGGGGCGGTCGGGCTGGGTCAACACCAGCGGAATTTCAAAACCTGCGGCGGCGATGGCTTTCAAGGCGGCGGCGGCAAAATCGGGCGTACCGGCAAAGATGACTTTCATGTTGTGTCCTTGTGGAAATGGTTTGAATGGGCGCGTTGGGCAAACTGTTTCAGCTGAAAAGGCCGTCTGAAAGATTGAAAACCGAAGTCTGCCTTCTGTTTTGTCTTTTCAGACGGCCTTTAAGCGATGCTTAGGTCAGATGGTGTGTTTCTGACGTTTTTTCAGTTTGGTTTTGATGCGGCCTTGTTTCAGCTGCGACAGGTGTTCGACAAACACGATGCCCATCAGGTGGTCCAATTCGTGCTGCACGCAGATTGCCAGCAGGCCGTCTGCTTCCAGTGTGAATTTCTCGCCTTTTTCGTTCAAGGCTTCAACTTTGACGCGCTCGGCACGAGTCACGGTATCGTAAATGCCCGGCACGGACAGGCAGCCTTCTTCGTAAGTCGTCTCGCCGTCTTTTTCGACAATGACGGGATTGATAAACACGCGCGGCTCGCTGCGGTCTTCGGTCAAATCCATCACGACGATGCGCTCGTGTACGTCGACCTGGGTGGCCGCCAAGCCGATACCGCGTGCTTCGTACATGGTTTCAAACATATCGGCAACCAATGTCTGGATGCGCTCGTCGATTTTTTCAACAGGTTTGGCGACCGTATGCAAACGCTCGTCAGGGTATTGGAGGATGTTCAGTAAAGCCATAATATTCTCGTTTTATAAAGCTGATGTGTGATTTTCATACAGATTTGGTTTCCGCCGCCACAATCTCCTGTCATGACAGCAACATTCAATGCTAAAATAACGCCGAAAAATGTTAAGATAGCGCGACGGAGGCCGTTCGTTATCGTATTGATGAATGGGCGGCAGTTTCGCAAACTCCAGCCTTCTCTGTTTATCATCTGAAGACAAACCGAATCGATTTCAAGGGGAACGGTTATGCAACAACGTATTATAACCCTGCTTTGCATAGCAGGCATGGCTATTTCTGCCCACACTCAGGCAGCTTCTTTAAAAATCCGCCCCAATGCGCCGCAACGCTACGTCGTTAAAAACGGCGATACCTTGTGGGGTATTTCCGGTAAATATCTGTACAGCCCATGGCAATGGAACCGCCTTTGGGGCGCCAATCGCAACGCCATCCGCAATCCGCATCTGATCTATCCGGGTCAGGTGTTGGTTTTACGCTACGTCAACGGCCAGCCACGACTGGGTTTTGAACATGCCCAAACCCGTTCAGACGGCATTCCCGTGATCAAACTGCATCCGCGCGTACGCGAAACTTCCGGCTACGGCATTCCGACTGTCAACGTCAATCTCTACCGCATGTTCATGAAACATCCGCAGATTATCGCTCCAGAAGAAACCGCCAACGCGCCGCGCCTGATTGCCGGCCCCGACAACCGCGTCCTCTACACCCAAGGCAACCGCGTGTACGCATACGGCCTGACCGAACCCGGCCGCTACCTGACCTACCGCGTCAATAAAAACATCACCGATCCGGAAACCGGCAAATTCCTCGGTCAAGAAGTCGTGTTCAGCGGCATCGCCAACACGCTGCCTTACACCGACTCCGCATTGGAACACCGTACCCGCGCTTCTGACGAAAAACTCAAAAGCAACGAGTATTACACCCAAGTCAACAAAGCCATGAAGCTGCGCACCCAGTCCGCGCAACCTTTGGTTATCGAAGAAGCCGTTTCCGAAATCCGCAAAGACGACTATCTGCTGAAACTGCCCGAAGGCCTCGACAGCTTCAATGTGATGCCTCACGCCCCTGCCCGTCCAATTCAGGCCAAAGTCGTTTCCATCTTCGACGGCGTGGGCGAAGCCGGCCAGTTCCAAACCATTACTTTGGATAAAGGCGAACTCGACGGCCTGGACAAAGGCACGGTGGTCAGCCTCTACAAACGCGGCCGCCAAGTCCGTGTCAATCTGTCCAACAACCTGATTCGCAAGCCGAAAGACAAAGATACGGTTGAATTGGTTTCCATTCCGGCAGAAGAAATCGGTTTGGCAATGGTATACCGCACATCCGACCATCTGGCCTCCGCCATTATTTTGGAAAGCCTGAACAGCGTTTCCATCGGCGATACCGCTTCCGAACCCGGCCGCGATTTGGACAATATGGCTGATGAAAAAACCATGGACAAACCGGCTGAAGACGAACAAGAAAGAGAAATCGAACTGGAAGTCCGCAGCTGATTGGGCTTTTTTAGCACCATCCGGCAAATAAAGAAATCTGTAACATATTGTTTAAAGCGCAAACAACATCTCATTTCTCCAGCTATTTATCGGCTGTCCCCCTTTTCTATTGTCTTGCCGTTCTGCCATTCCAATCAGCAATATGGAAAGTCCGGCACGCTATTTATTGCTTATTGATTGCTCCATCTGTTCCTACCAATCAAAAAGGCCGTCTGAAATCTTCAGACGGCCTTTTTATCCACAACTCAAATCCGATTATTTGAATTTGTAAGTGTATTGCAAGCCCAAGATGTCCGCTTTGTTTTTGAAGCGGGCAGAAGATGCACCGCGGCTGTCCACGTCGTTGCCGCTGGCTTTGCCGGTGCGGTAAACCGTGTCATTGATGTGAATATGGCTGTACGCCGCATCGATAACATGGTTTTTACCCAGTTGATATTTGGCACCGACGGAGAACCAGATACGGTTGCCGTCAGGCAGGCTGTTCATGCGGTCCTCGGCGCTTTTAACCGGTGATTTGTCGAAAGCGATACCGGCACGCAGTTGCAATGGTTCGGTAACTTGATAAGAGCCGCCGAATGCAACTTTATAAGTGTTGCGCCAGTTAGGCGTGATGACAGTACGATCAGATTGGCCGTTGACAACTTTTTTGGTGTTTTCAAACACCAGCTCGGCTTTGTTGAAGCGGCTGTGGCGCGTCCAAGTCACATCGCCGAACAGGTTGGTTTTGTCGGTGGCGCGGTACATACCGTGAACAGACAAAGACTCAGGCGTTACGATTTTGACGCTGGCTTTTTCGTTCGGCACATAACCGCGTGCAGCCATTGCACCCAAATCCCAAGCGCGTTTTGCATATGCGCCGTCCGCTTCCCAATCGGCAGTGCCTTTCAGCGTATGCGATACTTTGGAACGATAGTTCACACCCACGCGTGCGCGCTCGTTGATGTCCCACATCCACGCCAATTGATAGCCAAAGCCCCAATCGTGGCCTTTTACATCGGCATGACCGTCAGCTTTGCCAGTCGCATCGACAGCAACGGGACGGCCTGCTTGACGGGAAGCCAAGCCGCTGGCCAACTGGCTGATGGCGCCGGAAGCGTCCCAGTCGGAGTATTTGCGCAATTCGGCTTTGGAATATTGGGCAATCAAACCAGCACCGACGGCGTGTTGCTCATTCAGTTTCCACGCGACTACCGGCTCGATGGCGATGGTGGTCAAACCCAGTTTGTTGATGTTGTGGCGCAAGACGGAATCTTTTTCGTATTCGGTTGCCGAACCGAAAGGAACGTACACGCCCAAACCCAAAGTTACATCGTCGCTGGCTTTGTACGCGCCATAGATGTGTGGAGCAACGGTGGTTTCGGTAATTTTGCCGCTGGTCGAGCCGCTGACATCGGCACCCGTGCGGAAGTGTTTTGCAGATTCTGCCTCATAATGAATGCTTGGGAAAACGATATTGGCGTTGACGGAAATTTGGCTGCTGTCGATTTTGCTCAAACCGGCCGGGTTGTAGAAAATAGTTGAGGCATCGGCGGCTTCGGCGGCGGCAGCGTTGGCCGTGCCTTGTGCGTTAACGGATTGTGTGCCGAAATGGTAGCCGGAGGCTTGGACGGCGGTAGATAACAGTGTTGCGCTTAAAATAAATGCTGTTTTTTTCAGATTGAAATGAATCATTTTGGTTTACCGTGAAAGTAGCGGACAAAGAAAAAGGCCGTCTGAAACGTCCTTTATTGATTTAGTATAGGCACTCAATTCTATACTACATCATTATTTTTGCCTAATCTTTTCTTTTTTTACACAAAAAAAGCAGGCTGAAACAGCCTGCTTTTCCAATCATTGGATCACTGCAATTATTTAACCTGCAACACTTCCAGCGTATTGGTCGAACCGGATTCGCGCATTTGCGAACCGCTGGTGATGATGTATTGGTCGCCGCTTTGGAGGATTTTGTGTTCTACCAGCATGGCTTCCACTTCGTTCAGCGCGGTATCGTGATCGGTACTGGTTGCCAAAATCAACGGACGTACACCGCGGTACATCGCCATGCGGCGTTGCGCTGAAACACTCGGCGTCAGGGCAAAAATCGGCAGGGTGATGTTGTGGCGGCTGACTTCGAAGGCGGTCGAACCGCTTTCAGTCAGGGCAACGATGGCTTTGGCGTGAACTGCTCGCGCCACGCTGACCGCACCGCCGGCAATCGCCAAGTTGGTGCTGACGGCTTCGGGATACTCGACCTGTTCGGCAACGCCGTTGAGCGAATCTTGTTCTTTTTCCGCAGCCGCACAAATAATCGCCATTTGGCTGACGGTTTCAAACGGATACGCGCCGACGGCGGTTTCGGCGGAACACATCACCGCATCGGTACCGTCCAATACTGCGTTGGCCACGTCGCTGACTTCCGCGCGGGTCGGTACAGGGTTGGTAATCATGGATTCCATCATTTGAGTTGCGGTAATGCTGAAGCGGCGCAACTCGCGGGCGCGGCGGATCATGCGTTTTTGCAGGGCGGGGACGGCTGCGTGTCCGACTTCGACCGCCAAGTCACCGCGGGCAACCATAATACCGTCGCTGGCAAGGATGATTTCGTCCAGGTTTTCAATGGCTTCTACGCGCTCGATTTTGGAAACCAAACCGGGGCGTACGGCTGTACTGCCTTTCATTTCTTCTTCGACTTTGGCGCGTGCGATGTGCAAATCTTCGGCAGATTTCACAAAGCTGATGGCCAAGTAGTCGCAACCGATGGCAATCGCGGTTTTCAAGTCGCGGAAGTCTTTTTCGGTCAACGCACCGGCAGACAGACCGCCGCCGCGTTTATTGATACCTTTGTTACTTTTCAGCACATGGCTGTTTTCTACTCTTGTAATAATCTTACTTCCTTCAACCGCTTCAACGGTCAAAGTCAACAGGCCGTCGTCCAGCCACAAAACATCGCCGGCAACGACGTCATTCGGCAAATCGCGGTAGTCCAAACCCACCGCTTCGCGTGTGCCTTCGCCTTCAAGTGCGGCATCCAAAATCAAGGTTTCACCCTTATTCAGCTCGATGCTGCCACCTGCAATTTTGCCCACGCGGATTTTAGGACCTTGCAAGTCGGCAAGAATGGCGATTTCCTGACCCGAACGTTTCGCGGCTTCGCGTACGATACGGGCATTTTCTTCATGAAACTCCGGCGTACCGTGGCTGAAATTGAAACGGACGACATTAAGGCCGCCGACACGGATCATGTCTTCCAACAATTGTACATTGTTGCTGCCCGGACCCAGTGTGGCAACAATTTTGGTATTGTGGCTGATACGGGTTAAATCACGTTGCAATTGGCTCATGTAAACGTCCTTTCCTGTTGATTTCACGTTTGATAATGAAGAAGATTGTACTCTTAATGCAATAATGTTGGCGTAAAATTACATCATTTTCTGACTTAAACTAAATTTATTTTTGCATTAACCTACTTTCCTATCGGATACAATACACTCTCACGTCGTCATTTTTGATTTTCAGACGGCCTCCCTCATACTAATAGAATACTCAACTGATCCATGAAACGTTTTTTGACTCCACTACCCATCGGCATCGTTTTGGCCGACCTGATCTACGGTTTCGTACTCAATGTCATGCAAGGCTTAAATTTGCAACAAACCGCCGCCAACCAGTCCGGTACAATTTCCGTTACGCCCGACATTGCCTTCAACAGCCTGCAAATCGTCGCCAACGGCGGCATGGTCTGCATTATCGGCTTCGGTTTGATTGTCTTGTTCCAACTCAACCGAGCTGTATTACGCCAACAAATCCTGCCCATCGGCATTTTCCGAACTCTCGGCCTGTTGGCTGTTTTGGCATTCAGCATTTCTTCTTTATGGGAATGGTTGCATGCCGCTTTGTCGCTGCTTTCCGGGCACAATGTTTTAAACTTCAGCAACCCGCGTTATCTGGTTACCGCAGCCTGTATGCCCATCATCGCTTTCTTGTGCATCTTGCGCCTGTACAATTGGTATCGCCTGCATCGGACTGTTGCCGCTGACGACACCTCCACGACCCTCTAATCAAGCTGCAAAAAGGCCGTCTGAAACAGGAAAACCTATTTCAGACGGCCTTGTCATTATATATCTCAACGTTGATGGCTGGTTTCTACACCGGCCTTAATCTCACCATACATTTGCGAGCTGCCTCCGCTGCCTGATGCGCAGGCCGCCAAGCTCAGTGTCAAAACAGCCGCGGTCAAAATCTTCAACATTGATTTCTCTCTTTCCACAAAAATTATTTCGGATCGCAACGGAAATGGTAGGCACAAATTTCAAATCCGTTTTTGAAGTAGAGACGATGAGCATCTGCTCGGTCATGGTTCACATGGACATTCAGATGGATTTTGGTCGCACCCGTTTCCGCACCGATTTTACGTACTTCTTCCAACAAGCGTGAAGCATAACCTTTTTGGCGGCATTGCGGCATGGTTACGAGATCATCAATATGGATATGGTAACCACTGGCCAAGTTATGTGCAGTATGGAAACCGCATACGGCCACGGCATTTTGTTTGCCTTCTTCAAAAATACCCAGCAGACGGTAGCCGGTTTTGCGTTGATGCTCGTTGATTTGTTCGACGAAACGGTGAATATCGGTCAAAGAAGAACGCAAAATACTCAGTGCCGCAAAAGCGGTTGCAGTTTCTTCCGGCGGAATTTCACGCAATACGCCGACCACAGGCGCGGCAGCTTGAGGCTCAGGCTGCGCATTGGCCGCTTCCGCACGCTCGGCGGCATGTTTTTCTTCAATCGCCTGCGCCAACAAAACACGCTCGACCGGCACTTCGCCCTGCTGTTTGCTCTCTTGCTCTTTAAGCAAGGCTTTGCAGTCAATCACGCGTAAATCATTATCCGCCGCAAAGTCCATCAAGAAACGGAACATTTGCGGATTGTCTTCTTCCAACTTTTTATCGACCGCTACACAACGGACATTATCCACCAAAATAGGGCGCACCCAATTCGAATAGGAAAGGCGGTTGTCTTTAGTAAAGGAAGACAAAATACCGCACAGGCGCTCCGCCCAGTCGCTTGGTCGGAAAATCTTGCCTTTGCTGGTCGTACCATGGATCACAACTTCATAAGGATTACACACTAACATAAGCAGCTTCCTGAGAGTAAATGGCTGAAGGAATATTTCGCCAGTGCCAACATCAGAAAAAGTTCCGATACATAGCAACAGATTATTGAAAAAATATCAGTAAGGTTTTGAAATACGACAATGATGAGACGGCTTGCCGATCCTGACAATCCGTTTCGAATTCTTTGATTATTATACCCGATACGCCTCTTTTTCTTCAAAAATCATTTGAAAAATAACAACAGGCCGTCTCAAACCAAGTATTTCGGTTTCAGACGGCCTGCATATTTTGTATATCAATACAACAATTTCTTGCGGGGCTTTTGCTCGCTACTGGATCTAATTTCCGACAGATTGAAATTCAGTATGCTCAAATCCAAGACGCTTTCAGAAGTGCATTGATCACCAAAAGCATTTTCATAAGTGGCCTTCAGTTTCAATACTCCGCCGAATGTTTGGTCCGGCAATTCGGCAGCCAGCGCCAACATGCTTGCAAACACGCCGCCATACAATTCTCCCGATGCCAGCATATCCACGCCGCCGGAAAACATCTCCAAGCGCATAACCGCATCGGCAACCAGCTTGCTCGGCAAGTGATCCGGCAAAGCCTCAGCCTCAAAACGCACATTCTTCGCCAAGCCCTTACCGCTATTGCGGACAACCAAAACCAATAAATCCGTTTGACCGTCAGAACGCTGCAACGTCGCATGCAAAACAGGATGAATGCTCTCTTTTTGAATCAGCTGCTCACGGTGCAACATCTTGCTTTTTGCTTTGGATCGCGCAGAGACGACAGCCCAAATCAACCAAACCAATGCAACGGCAGAAATGGCAGTGACCAAAAGGGGAAGGTTGGTCAAATAGGCTTGCTGATTAAACCAAACTTGTGCTGCCAAAAATCCGGCAAAGAAAATCAAAACGTATAAAATTGGGGCAAACCGGCTTTGTATGGATGAGTGCATAAGTTTTCCTACATTTCGTATCATGTTATTAAAAAATAATGCCTTTCGGGCGAATAATGTCATCAACCCGGAAGGCATTATTTTAACGTAATTTTAACGCAATTTGCTTAATATCTTGCTTTTTATGAAACTAATGTATCAAGCAGACAACTCAAACCGTATAGCCGTATTTTCAGACGGCCTGAGATTTTTATCAGGCTTCGGCAACCGAATCACGCGAGAAGGTTTTTTCGCAATAATGGCATTTCAAACGCGTCTGACCATTATGTGAACGGACATAAAAACGGCTGATGACCGGCTCTCCATGACTGGCACAATTGGTATTCGGGCAGCGGAATACTTCCGAAATTTCGTCCGGCAATGACAAATGCTGTTTGTCGATCACTTTAAACTGATCAATTTTGTTTACCACTGCTTCAGGAGCAAATAAAGCCAAACGGTTGGCCGCATTGGCATCCAACCATACGCCGCTGACTTTGATAATGTCTTTGCTTCCCTGCGTTTTGCTGGGCAAATTAAAGCCGACCGTAACCGCACTGCCATAATGCAGCAACTTAAACTGCCTCAAAATGGCCAAGCCTTTACCGGCAGGAATATGGTCAATCACCGTACCTTGTTCAATCGCTTCAACGCTGAGTTTTGAGTTTTCCATCTTTCGCTCCTTAAACTTCTTCGTTCAATACCAAAGACAAAATCGCCATCCGTGCATACACGCCGTTGGTTGCCTGTTCAAAATAATAGGCATGAGGTGTTTTATCCACATCCGGATGAATTTCATCTACCCTCGGTAAAGGATGCAAGACGCGCAAATTGGGTTTGGCGTTTGCCAACATTGACGCATCAAGATTGAATTTACCCTGGATTTTGACAAATTCCTGCTCATCAAAACGTTCGCGCTGAACGCGGGTCATGTACAAAATATCCGCCCATTCGACCGCTTCTTCCAAGCCGGGTAAAATTTGATAAGGGCAACGGGCCTCTTCCAGCTCTTCAGTGATATAGTCCGGCATCGCCAAGCTGGGAGGGGAAACAAACGCAAATTCACAACCCCAACGCTTCAATGCCTGACATAATGAATGTACCGTACGGCCATATTTCAAATCACCGGCCATCGCAATCTTCAAATTGCTCAAACTGCCCTGCGTTTCATAAATCGTTACCAAATCCAAAAGTGTCTGGCTCGGATGTTGGTTGGTACCATCGCCGGCATTAATCACGGGCACGCTCGAAAACTCGGCCGCCACACGGGCCGCACCGTCTTTCGGGTGTCGCTGAATAATCGCATCCGTATAGCTGGAAATAATCCTCGCTGTATCCGCAAGCGTTTCACCCTTTTTCGCACTGGTATTCGCGCCATCGGAAAAACCGATAACTTTCCCACCCAAACGCTGTACCGCAGTTTCAAAAGACAAACGCGTACGGGTAGAGGGTTCAAAAAAGCACGAACCAATTAATTTACCCTCAAGCAAATCTTCACGAGGCTGCTTTTTCAACTTCAAGGCCGTCTGAAGCAACAATTCGAGCTGCTCTGTCGTCAAATCTGAAATTGAAATAATATGTTGCCGATAAAGCGGATTAGGCATGACCATTCCTTCCCATAAAAAAACCCGCAAAGCGGGCGTTTCAAGCAAACCGATTTCATCGTTGTCCGGCATGATTCCCACCGGACAGTCTCAACCATGTTTCTACCACACCCATGAAATCTTCCGCATTATCGCATATTTAACAGACGGCTGCTTCTTTCAAGTTTTCAGACGGTCTGAGACCTTTGCAAAAAATCCTTCATCCCCAACAGCCAAAAATCAAACACAGGGACTTGACAGCTCCCTTTTATCTTCCCAATGCTCGCATCTTGTAGGAGCAAACAAGCGCAAGTAAGCTGTTAACCACTTCAACGATTCAAACATATCGCTTTCGAATAGCGTTGCACACCCATGTTGCCTAAAGCAAATTAGGTTCACAGCCTGATTTACAATGAAATGTAACAAAGCTTTGTTCAACTGCATAACGGGTTTTTCAACAAATATTCGGTTGTGTTTGATTTGCGTTTTCGTCAATGAGTTATTGCAAAGGGCTTTTCAATAATGCAGGTCTATAGCTGATGTTTTTCTAGGTGCTATCTATTTTTCTGCCGTAGCCTTTGATCGAACCTTTTGTCATACTTTATCTCGTGGACATTGATGGAGTGATGTGCAGTTTCTCAATATAGCCTTTCAAAATAGATACAGATATATGTTTGCCGTATCAACCAGCTTTTTACCCTGCAGACAATGCTATCTTTGCTTGGTGTAATTTTTCTTCAGCCTTATCTTTCATTGTCCTTACCCATGACCGAAACTATTGATCTCGGGCCGTCTGAATAATGTTGCATAAATGACTTAAACTACAGCTTTCTCTACTTTTAAAATTTTCCGCTTAATTTACAGTTAATCAGTTCCAATAGTTCTGATCAAGGCATTACCTTTCGCCGACTGGTTGCAGTGTCAGCATAAGGTTCTGGATTTGAAATATTTAGTTCGTCAAAATAATAAAACGGGTTAAGACAATAATGCAGTACTCGAGGTTGAGATCAGCTTACCCAAAGGACGTGCCTGTGCACGTCCTTTTTACTCTCTTATCTCCTTTCCACCCTATTGTCACCCCATAAAAGGCTTACACTCCGCATCATTGCCCCTAAATATCTCCTCACCGTCCGTACAGCTGCCCTTCCCCTTCATCTTCCCGCATACCACCGCCGTCAGCGACTCGTTCAAACGCAGCACCCTCGGCTCCGCTTCCCTATCCAGCGCCACCGCCTTCAAGGTAAACTTACCCTCCAGGATGCCCTTAGC
>NZ_JBQCUV010000006.1:0-22382 GCF_051962915.1 Neisseria sp. P0006.S009
AGTCAACACCTTTCGCAAAATTATTTCTAGAAATTTAACCACCACCCTGTTTTAACAGGGTTTTTATTTCTAAAAAAATACAATCAAACTTCCTACACTCCCCATACATACAAAAAAATACAAAACAAAGGCCGTCTGAAATGCTCTTTCTGACGGCCTTTTGAATTTGACCTATACTTTAATTTATATTGTTGACGCTTGTTTTTTGGTATGATGTTTCCTTGAGTTTATTTCAGCTTCGAGTTTGCTATGTCTGTCTATACCAGTGTTTCCGACGCTCAAATGCGCGATTTCTTGCTGCAATATGATTTGGGAGATTTCGTCTCTTTGCAGGGGATTGCCCAAGGGATTACTAACAGTAATTATTTTCTGACTACCTCAACCGGTCGTTATGTGTTGACTGTTTTTGAGGTTTTAAAATCAGAGGAACTACCTTTCTTTTTAGAGCTAAACCAACACTTGAGCCAAAATGGCGTTGCCTGCGCCGCTCCGATTGCTCGTAAAGATGGTGGACTGCATTCTATTTTAGCCGGAAAACCTGCTTGCTTGGTAACTTGTTTGAATGGCTCCGATACCGGCTGGCCGACTGAGGCACAATGTTTCCACACTGGTGCGATGTTGGCCAAAATGCATTTAGCCGGCCAAGATTTTCCTTTAAAAATGAAAAATCCCCGTTATGATGGCTGGTGGCATGATGCCTGCACCCAGTTACTCCCGGTTTTAGATAGCGAAGATGCCAAACTGCTTCAAGCTGAAATTGCTGCTTTAGATGAAAATCTTGGAGAACATTTGCCTTCTGGTATTATCCATGCCGATTTATTTAAAGACAATGTACTGCTTAATGGAGATGAAGTTTCCGGCTTTATCGATTTTTATTATGCGTGCAATGGTAATTTCATGTACGACTTGGCCATTGCAGTTAACGACTGGGCGCGGACAGCCGATAATAAATTAGACCCTGCTCTTTATGATGCTTTTATCCATGGCTATGAAAGCGTGCGTCCTTTATCTGATGAAGAACGTGCATATTTCCCTACTGCACAAAGAGCCGGATGTATCCGTTTCTGGGTATCTCGCCTGCTCGATTTCCATTTCCCTCAATCAGGAGAAATGACGTTTATTAAAGATCCAAATGCATTTAGGGATCTGCTATTGAGTCTTAAATAATATATAGATAAAAGGCCGTCTGAAATTCAGACGGCCTTTTATTTAATGTCCTCCCCCACTAGAGCCGTTAAATGGCGGCCTTGCCAGCCAAATAATGGGGATCATGCTGATGAATATGATACTGCCTGCCAAGAAAATTTCATTTGAGCCAATAATAAAGCCTTGTTGGGAAATGGTGCTATTTATCGCCACCAAAGCCTGCTCCTTGCTTAAACCATTGGCCATCATGCCTTGAATAGATTGGTTGCTGATTGAGGACAATGAATTAATATGTTCGGTCAGCTGAGTATGATGCAAAGCTTCACGCCGTTCCCACATGGTGCTGACAACAGATACTCCGACACCGCCCATAAAGACACGCAAGAAGTTAGACAGGCTACTGGCCGAGGCAATTTGATTACCTTTCATATGCGACAAGGTGATACTGGTCAGAGGCAGGAAGAACATGGCTACGCCTAAACCCTGCCAAAACTGCGGCCAAACGACGTTGCTCATATCCATGCCGGCATAGAAATCGGTTCGCCAATGGAATGTGTAGGCAAACACCAAAAAGCTGGCACTGACAAACAGGCGCATATCGACGCGATTACCAAACTTACCGATAATCGGCGACAGAATAATCGGCAAAAAACCCACCGGCGCAGCAGCCAAACCGGCCCAAGTAGCGGTATAGCCGAGATTTGATTGCAACACTAAAGGCAACAGGGTCAATGTACCCATATAAACCATGAAGCCCAACGATGTCGCAACAACGCCTATTGTGAAGTTTCTATTTTTAAACAATGACAAATCGACAATCGGGTATTTCTCGCCCAGCTCCCAAACAATAAAATATGTCAGGAACACCAAAGCGGTAACACCTAAAACGATAATCTCTCCCGAGGCAAACCAGTCCAACTCCTTGCCCCTATCAAGCATCATTTGCAATGCGCCGATACCGACAATCATCAACACCAGCCCGACATAATCGATTGGCGCCCTAATAATTTCGGTTTCCCTGTGTCTAAGCTGTTTCCAAGCAATGGAGGCGGATAAAATCCCGATTGGGATATTGATAAAGAAAATCCATCCCCAATGCCAGTTGTCCGAAATCCAACCGCCCAAAATAGGTCCCAATACAGGGGCAACGACGACAGTCATCGCCCATAAGGCCAGTGCCAATGTTCGTTTTTCAGGCGGATAGGAGGCCATCAACAGGCTTTGGGACAAAGGAATCAATGGCCCGGCAATGAAACCTTGCAATACACGGAAAAAAACCAAGGCTTGAAGATTATGTGCCATACCGCACAGCCATGACGTTACGACAAACCCGATCACGGCGGCGATAAAGATTTTAACCTCACCAAACCGCTTGGCCAAAAAACCTGTCAAGGGAACGGAAATGGCATTGGCTACGGCAAATGAGGTAATCACCCAAGTTCCCTGCGTGGTAGCCGCGCCTAAATCCCCTGCGATAACAGGCACGGCGACGTTGGCGATGGTGCTGTCCAAGACTTCCATAAATACGGCCAAGCTGAGCGCCAAAGTTGCCAACACCAGCTTAAACCCTTGTAACGGCGGATAATTCATATTTTTAAACTATAAGACAACCGCCAAAGCGGTCGATTGAAGAGAATCAATATTTCAGACGGCCTGAGCCTTCAATAAAAGACTCAGGCCGTCTGAAAAGATTATTTTGCGTATTGCTCGAAGATTTTATCGACTAAAGCATCGGCGGCTTTCCAATCCACACTTTCCGTTTCCGGCAAGGCAGTATTTCGTTCCGCTTCGGCAGTCATGGCTTTACCGCTGCCCTTCTCGGCAATATCGACTTTAACAGTCATCGACAAACCGACACGGAGCGGATTTTGTTGCAATTCTTTAGCATCCAAGCTGATACGCACCGGCACACGTTGAACGACTTTAATCCAGTTGCCCGTTGCATTTTGCGCCGGCAGTAATGAGAACGCACTGCCCGTACCTGCCGACAAGCCCATTACCTTGCCATGGTAAACCACTTTGCTGCCGTACAAATCGGCTGTCATTTCAACAGGCTGGCCGATCTTCATTTTGCGCAGTTGCGACTCTTTAAAGTTGGCATCCACCCACAATTCAGATAGAGGCACAACAGCCATCATCGGCGTACCTTGCACGATACGTTGGCCGACTTGGACATTTCGTTTGGCAATTTGGCCGCTGATCGGAGAACGGATTTGCGTACGTTGCAGATTCAGCCAAGCGTCTTTAATGTGGCTGATGGCCGTCTGAACTGCCGGTTGTTGGCGCAGAGGAATATTACTGCCCAACGCTGCCTGAGCAGAAACTTCTTCCGCCTCAACTGCTTTCAATGCAGCCTGAGCCTGAACCACAGCGGCACGGGCATGGCTGAGTTCTTCTCCGGAAACCGCTTCCGTACCCGCCAAAGATTCGCGGCGGCGCAAATCGGCTTGCGCACGGGCCAAATCGGCTTTGCGCAACAACACTTGCGCTTTGGCTTTTGAATTGACCGCAGTTTGCTGTTTGTTTTGACGGATGGCCTGAATCAATTCATTTTGCGCACGATCGTATGCCAGCTGAAAATCGCTGTCGTCCAAAGCCACCAAAACATCGCCTTTTTTCACGACATCCGTATCGTCATACATGACTTTGCGCACCGTGCCGTTTACCTGCGGCGTAATCATCACCAAATGACCGGCCACATAAGCATCTTCTGTTTCTTCTTCATGCTGCCAAAACAGGAAATACGCCAAAGCAACTACAGCTGCCGTAATAAGGAATAGGAGTGTAACGATAACCAAATTGCGTTTGCGATGCGTTTTAGCGCCGGAAGCGGCTACTTCCGTTTCATTTTGGACATTATTTTTTTCTGATTGAGTATCCATAAGTCCCAACTTTAATTTTGCACATGTGATAACGATATTATTGTCTTACTGGGCGCTGACTTATACCATCAGCCCCAATACGCGCGTTTAACGCGCTAAAGAGTCATATTCTATAGTTACACTCTATTCATTACAATAATTTCTTCCGGTAGCAAATGTAAATAAGGTAAGCAAAAGGCCGTCTGAAATTACTTTCAGACGGCCTACGTTTTGATAAAACGTTTATTTCTTATTTAATTTAAAGCCTCCGCCCAACTGGGCATTGAGGTTACTCCAAGCTGTCAGATATTCTGCATGGTATTGAACTGCCGACATTTTCGTACGCACAGCTTCATCTTGTTTTTGCAAGGCGCTCAAGCCGTTATCCAAACCTGCACGAACACGTCCTTTTGCATTTTGTGCAGATTTATCGGCAATATTGACCATCTTGTTCCAAGTATCTTGTCGGCTTTTCAGGCTTTGATAGTCGACTACAGCATCTGCCGCCGAACGCATGGCGTTCAAAACAGTTTGGTCATACACGGCAACCTGCTCGTTATACTGGGCACGTTTGCCCGCCAATTTGGATTGCAGCGCGCCGGAAGTAAACAATGGCAGATTCAAAGCCGGAACGATGCCCAACATACCGGAAGTCCGTCCGCGAATCAGATTGAACGCATCAATGTGCGTCATACCTGCCAAAACTTTCAACTCGATATTCGGGTAAAACTCTGCCTCGGTCGATTTGACGATATGCCATTTCTCTTCAAGCAAGGCTTTTTGTGCCGCGATATCGGGACGAACTGCCAGCAAGTCCGCTTCAATACGGCTAACCGGCAATGACGGCACAGCCGCCATTTTTTCCGGAACCTGTCCATTTAATGCACCCGGCACTCGGCCGGTCAATACAGCCAGACTGTTGCGGATTTTCTCATTTTTCTGAGTCCATGCCGATTTTTCAAGCTGTAATTGCTGTTGCGCCATTTCCAGAGCGTGCAAGGCATCGGCAGGAGCCAGCTGCGCTTTAACGCGTTGTTGCATCAGTTTCAATGCCTTATCCGCTAACTCTATGCGCGTATCTAGCAGCGCCAGTTGTTCTGCCGCCATCTGCCACGCAAAATATTGGGCGGCAACGGCGTGAGCCAACTCGGTGCGGATATGATGCGATTCATACACCGCTGCCTGGCTTTTTCCTAAAACAGCTTGAATCTGCTCTCGGTTTTTACCCCAAAAGTCGAAAACCAAACTGCCTTGCAAGGCTGCGTTCGCCAAAACCAATGTATGGTCGGTATCAACCATACCGGCTTGAGGTTTGGGTGAAACATAAGCACCCAGACCTGTAACGCCCAAGCCGACTTGCGGTTTGTTGGCGGCTCCTACAACGCCCAGCTGCGCCTGAGCCTGCTCAAACCTTGCCTTGACGACACGCAGATTGGTAGACGTCTGAATGGCGGAAGCAATCAAATTGTTTAATTTTTTATCTTTCAGCTTCATCCACCAGCCGTCTTGGGCAGTAGCGGCAGATTGGCCTTGCGGCAGCGGATAGGCTGTTGTCTCATCTAAAGGCGACTGTTTGCCGAACGGCGCACATGCCGCCAACAGCGAAACAGCGGCAACGCATACGCTTGATTTGACCAAACCTAATTTCATACAGACTCCGTTTATGTGTGCCTGCCGCAGACCATCAGGCCGTCTGTTGTCAATTGCCCAAACGGTTCAACAGTTTACCCAACAGGTGTTGCAGCGTATCATAATCCTCTTTCGTGAAATCTTCCCACGCCTGGCCGCTCTGACGGGCAATTTGTGGCCATACTTCGTGGATGAAGGTCTCACCTGAAGGGGTCAATTTTAGCACAATCTGACGACGGTCTTTCTGATTGATATAACGCTCTACCCAGCCGCGCTCAACCATGTCGTCCGACAGGCGTGTTGCACTGGTACGCGTCAAGTCCATCAGGTCACTCAAGCGCGAAGGCAGGATTTCGCTGTTTGGGCTGACGTAAACCGCCATCAGGGAAAACCACAGGTTTTCATTGATGCCGAACGCTTTCAGGTTTTCGTTCAAATGGCTGCTCAAACGTTCGGTTACGATGCGCAACATACGGGATACTTGGTTTTGCTGCTCCGGAAACTGCGGCAGACGGGTAGAAAGCAAACGCATTGCGTTGACTAATTCGGTTTGTGAAAAACTCATAAATTCCTTCTTTCTGAGTGAATTATTTTATTCGATATCAATCAAAATAAAATATGATGTAATAATTTACTTTAAGATACCAATTACTTACTTTAAGACGTTATACTAATTCAGATGATTATTTTAGTGTATGAAAATCTGATAATCGGTTACATGCTCCTACTAAACGGAGTTTTCTATGCCTAAATCATGAAAATTCGCCCCTAAAAAAGGCCGTCTGAAACCTTGACGACAACTTTCAGACGGCCTCCATAACGGATTAAAATAAGTTTTTCCACTTGTACCGGATTCAAACCATGAACACTTCCGCCTTTTTCCCCCATATCACCCTTATCGGCGTCGGTTTAATCGGCGGTTCGTTCATGCTCGACCTCAAACGCTTGGGACTGGTGCAAACCGTTACCGGCATCGACACCAATGCCGACAACCTCAATTACGCACTCGAATGCGGCATCATCGACCATGCCTATCCGAATATTTGCGCCAAAAGCATCGGCAACGCCGATTTGGTTTTGATTGCCACTCCAGTCTCCGTCCTGCCTGACGTATGCCGCGACATCAAGCCCTTCTTAAAAGACACTGCCTGCGTTTCCGATGTCGGCAGCACCAAACAATCGGCACTTAATGCCTTCCGCACTCACTTATCCGACCGCCTGCCGCAATGTTTTGCCGCCCACCCGATTGCCGGCTCGGATCAAAGCGGGGCAAAATCCGCGCGTTGCGGTTTGTTTCAAAACAGCCGCCTGATTATTACGCTACACGGCCAAGAGGCTTCAGATGGCCTGAGACGGCTGAAAAGCCTGTGGCAGGCGGTTGGTTCGCAAATTTCGACCATGAGTGCCGAAGAACACGACAATATTTTTGCCGCTGTTTCCCACTTGCCGCACTTGACCGCCTTTGCCTATGTCCACGCTTTGGTTGACCATCCGCACGGCAAAGACTACCTCCCCTATGCCGCCACCGGCTTTCGCGACTTTACCCGCATTGCCTCCAGCCACCCTGCCGTCTGGACAGACATCTGCCTGGCCAACCGCCCTGCCCTGCTCAAACTGACCAGCGATTTGAAGGAACAATTATCCAAATTGGAACAACTCCTTTCAGAAGGCAACAAAACCGAGCTTTACCGCTATTTTGAAGAAGCCGCACAAATGCGTAATGACTGGCTGAAAAACCGTTAAACCTGTTTTCAGACGGCCTGATGCCTTATCGGCCAAACCTTCATCACAATAAAAAGGGCATCTGTTTAGATGCCCTTTTTGGATTTCTTACGACTTCAACGTTTCACTCAGTCTTTCAAACGGAACTCAGCCGCTCTGGCGTGCGCGGTCAAGCTTTCGCCATGCGCCAACACGCTGGCGGTTTTGCCCAATTTCTGCGCACCTTGTTCTGAAACCTGAATCAGACTGGAGCGTTTTTGGAAATCATATGTTCCCAAAGGAGAAGAGAAACGCGCCGTGCGGCTGGTCGGCAAAACGTGGTTGGGGCCTGCGCAATAGTCGCCAAGGCTTTCACTGGTATAGCATCCCATAAAAATCGCACCGGCGTGGCGGATTTTTTTCGCCCACTCTTGCGGATTTTCGACCGACAATTCCAAGTGTTCGGGGGCAATATAGTTGGCGATTTCGCAGGCTTCGTCTAAGTCTTTAGCCAAAATCATTGCGCCGCGGTTGCCCAATGAAGCTTCAATAATCGCACGGCGCGGCATGGTTTCAATCAGGCGGTTCATGGCCGTCTGAACTTCGTCCAAATACGCTTGAGAAGTACCGATCAAAATCGCTTGTGCAATTTCATCGTGTTCTGCCTGACTGAACAAATCCATAGCCACCCAATCGGCAGGCGTCGTACCATCCGCAATCACCAAAATTTCAGATGGCCCTGCCACCATATCGATACCGACCACACCGAACACGCGTCGTTTGGCTGCAGCGACAAAGGCATTGCCCGGGCCGGTAATCTTATCGACTTGAGGCACAGATTCCGTACCATAGGCCAAAGCTGCAACCGCCTGCGCGCCTCCGACCGTAAACACTTTGGTCACACCGGCCACAAAAGCAGCCGCCAACACAATATCGTTGCGCTCGCCTTTCGGTGTGGGAACGACCATGATGATTTCTTTCACGCCGGCAACGTGGGCAGGCATGGCGTTCATGATGACGGAACTCGGATAAGCGGCTTTACCGCCCGGAACATAAATACCGACGCGGTCAAGCGGCGTAATCTGTTGGCCCAAAAGCGTGCCGTCTTCGTCTTCGTAAGTCCATGACTCCATTTTTTGGTGTTTATGGTAGCTTTCTACCCGTCTCGCGGCCGTTTTCAAGGCCGTCTGAATATTTTCAGGCAAACGCTCAAACGCAGACTGCAAATCGTCTTGCGTCAGGATTAAATCGTCGATGGTTTGTGCGGATGTGCCGTCAAAGCGGTTGGTGTATTCAATCAGCGCCGCATCGCCGCGTTTTTGAACATCGGCGCAGATGTCGGCAACAATACGGTCGATTTCAGGGTTTTGCGCGGTTTCAAAAGCAAGTAACGCTTTGAGTTCGGCTTGAAAATCAGGGGATTGAGTGTCGAGTTTCTTCATGGTTTGCTCTCTTCCTTGTTTCGTTCCTATTGTTTTCAGACGGCCTCAGCCACACATAGGCCGTCTGAACATTATTTTTTCAAAAAACCTTTTTTCTGCAAAAACGCCAACATATGCGGCCGAACAAGATTACCCAAGGTTTTGGCCAGCGATTCCTTCCAAGGTATCGGACTGCCCTTGCGCAACTCATAATAATCCGCCACTGCCTGATTATAGGCTTCAACCGCCTCGGCATTCAGGCTCGGACAGGCGTTTTCGGCATACACCATTTGCTTAGGTAGGCGCGGTTTGAGCGGCGGGTCTTGGTCGGGATAACCGAGGCACAACCCCACCAAAGGCACGCAATAATCCGGTAGGTTCAATACGTCCGATACTTTTTGCACATTATTGCGCAGCGCGCCGATATACACGCCGCCCAGCCCAAGCGATTCGGCGGCAAGCAATACGTTTTGCGCCATAATACCTGCATCGACCGCGCCAATCAGGGTTACCTCCGCCCAATCGATTTGCGCATCGGGAAACATTGCCTTGTGTTTGGAAAAATCGATGCAAAACAATAAAAACTCCGCACAATGGACAATATAAGGTGCGCTTCCTGCCGCTTCATGTATCCCCTGCCTCAGCGCAAGATCGGATACGCGGATGATGGAAACGCATTGCAGGTTGTTGGAAGTCGAAGCCTGCTGTCCGGCGCAAACCAGCGTATCGAGGATTTCATCGGCAATCGGTTCGGAAGTAAACCTACGGATGGAACGATGGGAAAGAATCGTATCGAGTGTCGGTTTGCTTTGCATCATAACGGGGCTTTCAAACTGGGTTGGCAGACAGTTTTTGCCAAAAACTTTTCAGACGGCCTTAGCGGCATTTTCAAATGCCTGAATAATCGGATTCAACAACGCATATTTGGTTTTCAAAGCAGCTTTGTTGACCACCAAGCGGCTCGAAATATCAGCCACATGTTCCACAGCTTCCAAACCATTGGCCTTTAACGTATTGCCGCTGGAAACCAAATCGACAATCGCGTCGCTCAGACCGACCAAAGGCGCAAGCTCCATCGAGCCGTACAGTTTGATGATGTCCACATGCACACCCTTGTCGGCAAAGTGTTCGGCGGCAATGTCGGGATATTTGGTGGCAATCCGCAAGCGGCTGCCGGGTTTGGACGCAGCGGCGTAATCAAAACCTTTTTTAACCGCAACCATCATGCGGCATGAGGCGATGTGCAAATCCAAAGGTTGATACAGGCCATCTCCGCCATGCTCAATCAGCACATCCTTACCGGCAATGCCAAAATCCGCCGCACCATATTGCACATAAGTCGGCACATCGGTCGCGCGCACAATCACCAAACGGATGTTGTCATGATTGGTACCAATAATCAGCTTGCGCGATTTTTCCGGCTCTTCCACAGGCACAATACCGGCGGCGGCCAACAGCGGCAGGGTTTCCTCAAAAATCCGTCCTTTGGATAAAGCAATCGTTAAAAGTGTGTCGGTCATTTTTTCTTTTCCTTTGCCGTATCAAAAGCAAGAAGGCCGTCTGAAATCCACAACCCATTTCAGACGGCCTTAACTACGGTTTTACAATAAAGTTTTCACATCAGCCGCAATCGTTTCAGGCTCGCTGCCGTAAGGCGAGAAAATCGCCACTTCACCGTTTTTATCAATCAAATATGCACCTGAAGAGTGATCGACCAAATAGTTTTCGCTGTCTTCTTTTTGGTTTACTTTAGCCGATACCACGCGGTATTGCTGCTTGATGACTGGCAAGCTTTGCTCGCCGGTAGCCGTCAGGCCGATAAAATCAGGGTTGAACTGTTTGGCGTATTTGCCGATTACTTCAGGCGTATCGCGCTCAGGGTCGATGCTGACAAATACTACTTTCACGTCTTTAGCCTGATCGCCCAATTGTTTCAACGTGTCGCTATAAGTCAGCAACTCGGTTGGGCATACGTCAGGACAGTGGGTATAACCGAAAGACAGGATAACCACTTTGCCTTTCAAATCGCTCAGACTGAAAGGTTTGCCGTCGCCATCGGTCAATGTAAAGTCGCCGCCAATGTCTTCTTTGCGCATATCGGTACCACGCGCTTGCGCTTTGGGTGCAGATTCACCGGAAGCAGCAGGCGCAGCAGAAGCGGCAGGTGTCGAAGAAGCCTCCTTGGCCTCCTCTTTAGGCTGACAAGCAACCAGAGCAGCCAATGCAAAAGCACTGAGTAAGAAAGTTCGTGTGACGGAAAGCATAAATTTTCTCCAAAACCGTTTCAAATAAGTGAGGCCAAACAACCGCCCGGCCGATATAAAAACAAAACATCTTCATATTAACGCGTTTGACACATTAAATGTAGCCCTTTTTGAAGATAAATACTGCTTTTTTTGTTTTAAAAATCTGACTTCCATTTAGATAGCCGTCAAACGTAAAAAGTTTAATTCATTAAAAATCAAACAAATATAAAAATAATCCATTTTTTTTTCAATTACTGCTTTACAAGATTCGAGAACTCGCTATAATGACGACTTCTTCGCTAGCCCAGGTGGCGAAATTGGTAGACGCAGGGGACTCAAAATCCCCCGCCGCAAGGTGTGTCGGTTCGAGTCCGACCCTGGGCACCAAATTTTAAAAACCTCTTGATTCAGTCAAGAGGTTTTTTGCTATTCTTCATTTGCAAAACCTTCTCCTTACTCAAACTGTCAACAATCCATCCACACCAAGATCAATAAAACTGTTTTTTTTATTTCTTTAAAATCAACCTTCAATCTATTTTCCCGTCTCAAATGTTAAAAGATGAAAGATTTTATCTTGATTGAACAGTCGGTTTGCGTTATCGTTTCTACTCTTTTTCACAAACTCTGTGTTCCTTTCCAATTGTTTGGACAGTCTGACTGTCGCCGTATTCCCTCAATGCGCGTACCCTAAATCGCTGCTTGGCGGAATTGCATTACAGGTGCTGTGGTGAGGCGGATTGTTCCTATTGGTTAGAAACCGCATAAAAGAGGTCAATATGCAATTATCAGGCGCACAAATCGTCGTGCAAAGTCTCAAAGCCGAAGGTGTTGAATACGTATTCGGCTATCCCGGTGGTGCGGTTATCGAAATCTACGATGCCATTTTCCAACTCAACAAATTCAAGCACATTCTGACCCGCCATGAGCAGGCAGCCGTACATGCAGCAGATGCCTATGCCCGCGTCAGCGGCAAAGTCGGCGTGGCCTTGGTAACTTCCGGCCCGGGCGTAACCAACGCATTGACCGGCATTGCTACCGCGTACAGCGATTCCATCCCACTGGTCATCATCAGCGGCCAAGTGGGCAATTCCCTCATCGGTACAGATGCGTTCCAAGAAGTGGATACGGTCGGCATTACCCGCCCTTGTGTCAAACACAACTTCCTGGTTACCAATATTGGTGAGCTGGCTGATACGATTAAAAAAGCCTTCCAAATTGCCGCCAGCGGCCGTCCGGGCCCCGTTGTCGTCGATATTCCTAAAGATGTTACTCAAGCGATGGCCAAATTCAGCTATCCGCAAGAAGACATCTTCATCCGCTCCTACCAACCGGTTGTACAAGGTCACATCGGCCAAATTAAAAAAGCCGTACAAATGCTGGCTTCTGCCAAACGCCCCATCGTTTACTTCGGCGGCGGCGTGGTATTGGGCAATGCCTCCGAGGAGATGACCCAATTTATCCGCATGACCGGCGTACCCTGTACCGGCACATTAATGGGTTTGGGCGCTTACCCTTCCAGCGACCGCCAATTCTTGGGCATGTTGGGCATGCACGGTACCTACGAGGCCAATTTGGCGATGCAAAATGCAGACGTCGTTTTGGCAATCGGCGCGCGCTTTGACGACCGCGTTGTTTCCGTACCGTCAAAATTCTTGGATAAACCCAAAAAAATCATCCATATCGACATCGACCCGTCCAGCATTGCCAAACGCGTTAAAGTGGACATTCCGATTGTCGGCGATGTCAAAAACGTATTGACCGAAATAATTCATCTGTGGGGCAAACAAGAAACTGCGCCTTCAGCCGACTCATTGGACAAATGGTGGAAAACCATCGAAGAATGGCGTTCGCACAACTGCCTGTGGTTTGAAAACGACAGCGAAATCATTAAACCGCAATACGTTGTTCAAAAACTGGCAGAAATTACCAAAAACTCAGCCATTATTACTTCCGACGTTGGCCAACACCAAATGTTTGCCGCTCAATATTATCCATTCGAGCGTCCCCGCCAATGGCTCAATTCCGGCGGTCTGGGTACGATGGGTGTAGGCCTGCCTTACGCCCTCGGTGCCAAACTGGCGGCTCCGGAACAAGACGTCTTCTGTATCACAGGCGAGGGCTCTATTCAAATGAATATCCAAGAGCTGTCCACCTGCTTCCAATATAATGTCCCCATCAATGTCGTTACATTAAACAATGGCTATTTGGGTATGGTTCGCCAATGGCAGGAGCTGTATTATGGCAACCGCGAATCAGAAACCTATTTCGATTCATTGCCCGACTTTGTCAAACTGGCCGAATCCTACGGCCATATCGGCATCCGTGTGGACAAAAAATCCGACGTCGAAGGCGCCCTGTTGGAAGCATTAAACCAAAAAGACCGTTTGGTATTCCTCGACTTTTTGACAGACAAGAAACAAAACGTACTGCCTATGGTCGGCAACGGCAAAGGTTTGGATGAAATGGTTCTGCCGCCGCATATGCGCGATATTGCAAAAGCGTAAGGAGAAAGAAATGCGACATATCTTATCTATTCTGATGGAAAACGAATCAGGTGCGATGAGCCGTGTGGTAGGTTTGTTCTCCGCACGCGATTACAACATCGACTCCCTGGCCGTAGCCCCAACCGAAGACAAAACCTTGTCCCGTATGACCATTGTTACCCACGGCGATGAGAACGTCATCGAGCAAATCACCAAACAACTCAACAAACTGATTGAAGTTGTCAAAGTGGTCGATTTGAACGAAAGCCGTTTTGTCGAACGCGAGCTGATGTTGGTTAAAGTCCGCGCCGTCGGCAAAGACCGTGATGAATTCCTGCGATTGACCGAAATCTACCGTGGCAGCGTCATTGACGTAACAGACCGCAGCTACACCATCGAAATCACAGGTTCCACCGAAAAACTCGACTCTTTCCTCGAGACAGTCGGTCGCGCTCAAATTTTGGAAACCGTACGCACAGGTGCAGCCGGTATCGGCCGCGGCGAGCGTATTTTGAAAATTTAACGCTGTATCGTTCAGACGGCCTTTTGCTTTCTACAAAGGCCGTCTGAAAACCAGTAGGAGACAACCATGTCAAGCATCCAAATCGTTGCATTAGTTACCGTCAAACCCGAATACACCGAGGCTCTGGCTGCCCAGTTTAAAGAATTGGTCAAAGCCAGCCGTGCAGAAGAAGGCAACATCAGCTACGACCTGCACCAAGAAATCAGCAAACCCAACCGTTTCGTATTCGTAGAAAGCTGGAAATCCCAAGCAGCTATTGACGAACACAATGCCAGCGAACATTTCCAAAACTTCGTCAAATCCATCGAAGGAAAAACCGAAGCATTGGAAATTGTCTTGATGAACCAAGTCCCTGCCTAAGCCCCTATTACTTTTAACTCAACCCGGATTGTCCGGAACCCTCTTACACTAAGGAAATAAAATGCAAGTTTATTACGATAAAGACGCTGACCTTTCTCTGATCAAAGGCAAAACTGTTGCCATCATCGGTTACGGTTCACAAGGTCACGCACACGCAGCAAACCTGAAAGATTCCGGCGTAAATGTCGTCATCGGTCTGCGCCAAGGCGGCTCTTGGAAAAAAGCCGAAGCAGCCGGCCACGACGTGCGCACTGTTGCTGAAGCAACCAAAGCAGCCGACGTTGTAATGATTCTGTTGCCTGACGAAAACCAACCTATCGTATACAAAAACGAAATCGAGCCTAACTTGAAAGAAGGCGCAGTATTGGCGTTCGCCCACGGCTTCAACGTACACTACAACCAAATCGTACCCCGCGCCGACCTCGACGTTATCATGGTTGCCCCTAAAGGCCCAGGCCACACCGTACGCAGCGAATTCCTGAAAGGCGGCGGCGTACCTTCCCTGATCGCCGTTTACCAAGATAAAAGCGGCAAAGCACGTGACATCGCCCTGTCTTACGCCGCAGCCAACGGCGGTACCAAAGGCGGCGTGATTGAAACCAACTTCCGCGAAGAAACCGAAACCGACCTCTTCGGCGAACAAGCCGTATTGTGCGGCGGCGTGGTTGAATTGATCAAAACCGGCTTCGAAACCCTGACTGAAGCAGGCTACGCCCCAGAAATGGCCTACTTCGAATGCCTGCACGAAATGAAGCTCATTGTTGACCTGATTTACGAAGGCGGCATCGCCAACATGAACTACTCCATTTCCAACAATGCAGAGTACGGCGAATACGTAACCGGCGTCGAAGTCATCAACGACAAATCCCGCGAAGCCATGCGCAATGCCCTCAAACGCATCCAAACCGGCGAATACGCTAAAATGTTCATCCAAGAAGGTGCCGTCAACTATGCCAGCATGACAGCCCGTCGCCGTCTGACTGCTGATCACCAAATTGAAAAAGTCGGCGCTCAACTGCGTTCTATGATGCCTTGGATTGCCAAAAACAAACTGGTTGACCAAGACAAAAACTAATCTGTCTTTCGATCAAATAAAACCTGCCCGAGCAATCAGGCAGGTTTTTTATATATTTGCAAACCCAGTACACGATAAATTCCAATTACCAAGGCCGTCTGAAAACACGATAAACAATATTCACAACCTAATTTTATACCCCATATTTTATAGCCATCCCGAAATTCCCTTTTAGAAAAACACATTACCAAAATAAAAGACCGCCTTATGCTTCCACCCTGTCTGTAAAAAACAACGTTTCCCTGCAAAAATCACTCAAAACAAGAGGAAAATTTGTTTTCCTAGGCCATAACCTTTATATTATGGTCATGGAATCGTTGAAAGAGAACGATATCGTAATAAGAAGAACGAATGCTCGCTTCTTCACACTTAAAAAAGGAAAACAGCAATGAAAAAATCTCTGATTGCCTTGACTCTAGCGGCTCTGCCTGTTGCAGCTATGGCTGACGTAACTCTGTACGGTCAAATTAAAGCCGGTGTTGAAGTATCCAAAGTAAAATTGGGTGAACAAACTGCTGCTAAACTGGGTCACGAGAAAAGCTCTAAAACTGCTACTGAAATCGCTGACTTCGGCTCACGTATCGGCTTTAAAGGCCACGAACACTTGGGTAACAACCTGAATGCCATCTGGCAAGTTGAACAAAACACTTCTATCGCCGGTGGCGACAAAGAGTGGGCTTCTCGCGAATCTTTCATCGGTTTGGAAGGTGGCTTCGGTAAAGTTCGTGCTGGTAAACTGGACTCTACTGTTAAAAATACTAGTGACAATGTTGACCAATGGGAAAGCAGCAACGGCGCTTTGAATATGTCTGTATTTACTCGTGTTGACGAACGTGCAGTTTCTGTACGTTACGACAGCCCTGTATTCTCAGGTTTCAGCGCAAGCGTACAATATACTCCTCGTGACAATGCTAACCCTTCTGACAAATACACTCACAACGACGCTACCCGTGACACTTACTACGCTGGCCTGAACTACGAAAACTCTGGCTTCTTCGGTCAATACGCCGGTGGTTTCCGTAAAAACGCCGTTTCTGAAAAAGACGGTCACGTACACCGCTTGGTAGGTGGTTACGATGCTAACAACCTGTTCGTATCTGTAGCTGGTCAATACGCTAAAAACTGGGAAACTTTGGGTGACTACGCTGAAGCCCAATCTAACGGTGTTGTAACTTCTGCTATGCGTGCTGCCGGTACTAACGCTTCTAACGTAGTATTCGGTACTGCTGCTGGCTTGGACAGCCGTCCTGCTGAAACTATCGAAGTTGCTGCTACTGCCGCTTACCGCGCTGGTAACGTAACTCCTCGCGTTTCTTACGCTCACGGCTTCAAAGCTAAAGTTGACGGCGAAAAACTGAAAGGCACTCAATACGACCAAGTTATCGTTGGTGCTGACTACGACTTCTCTAAACGCACTACTGCTCTGGTTTCTGCCGGCTGGTTGCGTGGTGCTGAATCTGGCCCTCACAAAGTTGAAACCATCTCTGGTTTGGTTGGCCTGCGTCACAAATTCTAATCTTCGGATTAGTATGAAAAAGAGCCTGTTTTATGCAGGCTCTTTTTTTATTCTATTCCCTACCCTCAACGAAAATTGATTTAAGCGTTGATATATAAAAAGGCCGTCTGAAACCAATTGGTTTCAGACGGCCTTTAGTCTATCTATCCCTATTGTCAAATTACAATAAGGTCAACAAACAAGATTTATTTTTCATTCAAAATCTTACCGACAATCTCGCCCACATCTTTGGACAAACCTTCTTGTGCATTGATGCGTTGCAATTCTTTGGTCATGACGGCTTTGCGGTTGGCTTCCAATTTGTTGCAGATGTTGAAAGCCTGCACCAGTCGGGCGGCAACTTGCGGGTTAAAGCGGTCGATTTCCATCACTTTATCGGCTATAAAGCGGTAGCCGCTACCATCTTCTGCATGGAAATGCGGAATATTGCGGCTGAAACTGATCAACAAAGAACGGGCTTTATTCGGGTTTTCAATACTGAACTTAGGATGACTCAAGGCCGTCTGAACTTGCGGTAAAGTATCTTTACGTCGACTTGAAGCAATCAGGGCAAAGTATTTGTCCATTACCAAAGCATCATCGGCGAATTTATCGGCAAATTGCGTCAACAAGCGATCGCGGATTTCGCTTTCATTGCTGTTGATTGCGGATAAGATGCCCCATTCGTGGGTCATGTTTTGCGCCATTGCTTCGTAATTCTCCGCAACGTGTTCGATATGCGCTGAGTCAGCACGTAGGACAAATGCCCTGCAAGCATTGCGCAAGGTACGCCAGCCGGCCAATTCCGGGCTGTATTCATAACGAACAGCGGCATCGGCTTGGTTTTCTTGCTCGGTAGCTTGACGGTTCAGCTCGCGCCACTGAGGCAGGAACTTAACGGCAACAGCATTGAGCAAGGCTTCTCGCGCTTGATGAACCTGAATCGGGTCAATATTTTCTTCTTCTGCCCATACATCGGTTTCAGACGGCATTTGCAGCAAAATGGCTCGGAATGCCGGATCAAAGTCACCGGAAACCACCAAAGCCAAAGCGTCCATCAATGCTTTGTGTTCAGGCAAAGGACGACCTTCCGCCAATGCCTGACGGTTGGCGTTAATGGCACGATGATACAGGGTTTGGGCAGCTTCCCAACGGGCAAACTCATTTTCATCTGCCGCCAACAAAGTGGCCAACTCTTGCTCGCTGTACGGATAGTTCAGGGTAACCGGTGCAGAGAAATCACGCAGCAGAGACGGGATAACCGGCTCATTGACGCTGCCCAACACAAAAGTCTGCTCGGCTTCAGTCAATACCAAAACCGCCTCTTTCACCCGTTTGCCTTGATATTCAAACTCAACCGCTTCGCCTTTCTCATTCAGCAAACCAGTTTTGACCGGAATCATCATCGGCTGTTTGTCCGCCATATCGGGCGTAGCCGGAATGGTTTGTTTGATGATCAATTCAAACGCACCATCTTTCAGACGGCCTTGAGCATCTAAAACCGGCGTACCGGCTTGGCTGTACCACAAAGCGAACTGATCGAGATTGATGCCGTTTGCGTCTGCCATTGCAGCACGGAAATCATCACAAGTTACCGCCTGACCGTCGTGGCGTTGGAAATACAGCTTCATGCCTTTTTGGAAGCCCTCTTCTCCGAGCAAGGTGTGATACATGCGCACTACTTCCGCACCTTTTTCATAAACGGTCATGGTGTAGAAGTTGTTCATCTCTTCATAACTGGCTGGACGGACAGGATGCGCAGTCGGGCCTGCATCTTCAGGGAATTGGAACAAGCGCAGCATACGGACATTGTCGATACGGCGTACCACGCGGCTGGCCCGGTCGCCGGAAAACTCTTGATCGCGGAATACGGTCAAACCTTCTTTCAGCGACAATTGGAACCAATCGCGACAAGTCACGCGGTTGCCTGTCCAGTTGTGGAAATATTCGTGACCAACAACAGATTCAATGCCTTCAAAGTCGGTATCGGTCGCGGTACAGCTGTTAGCCAGCACGAACTTGGTATTGAAAATATTCAAACCTTTGTTTTCCATCGCACCCATATTGAAATCGCCCACGGCAACGACCATGAAAATATCCAAGTCGTATTCCAAGCCAAAGCGTGTCTCGTCCCATTTCATCGCATTTTTCAACGATTCCACGGCAAAACCGACTTTAGGTTTGTCTGTCTCAGTGGTGTAGAACTCGATTTTGACCTTACGGCCGCTCATGGTCGTAAAATAATCTTCCGTTACCGCCAAATCGCCTGCCACCAAAGCAAAGAGGTAGCTCGGTTTGGCAAACGGGTCTTCCCATTTCACCCAATGGCGGCCGTCTGAAAACTCGCCGTCATCGATTTTATTGCCGTTAGATAGCAACACCGGATAGCGTTTTTTGTCTGCAACGATGGTGGTGGTAAATTTAGACATGACATCCGGACGGTCGATGTAGAAGGTAATTTTGCGGAAACCTTCCGGTTCGCATTGGGTAAACAGGTTGCCGCCGGAAGCATACAGACCCATCAGAGATTTGTTCTCAGCCGGCAAAATTTCGGTTTCTACTTCCAGCGTGAAGTTTTCAGACGGCACGCCTGCAATCGTCAATTTTTCGTCTTCCAACACATAATCTACGGCCTGACCGTTTACTTTCACAGACAGCAGTTTTGCCGAACCATCCAATACCAATGGCTCCCCTGCTCTTTTAGGTTGAACGGTCAGACTGGATTTGACGATGGTTTGCGGTTCTAAAATATCGAAATGCAAGTCGGTTTTCAGAATACGGTAAGCTGGCGCGGCGTAGTCTTTCAAATAATGGATGGTTTTGCTCATTTGTTCTCTTTCAGAGTCATGCGGTAAATAGATGAAGCATATCGTTTCAGATAGCCTAAATTCAAGTGTTTTCAGAAAAAAGGCCGTCTGAAACCTAAAATTTCAGACGGCCTTCCTATTCAGGCAGCAAATTTAGTTGCCTGTCATTGCCAACTTACCACTGATACAGTGCACCGGCACCGACACCGACATGACCGTCGGTATTGGCCGAGAAGTTGCCTTTGACAATCCAGTTGCCGCCGTCGCTCATCGCAGACACGCCGATGGCCATGGCAGACTGACCACCGTAGTAGCCGCTGCCGACGCCGATACCGGTCGCACCCGGACGGGTTACTTGTGGAATCGAGCCTTGGGCAATTGCACCGGCCACACCCGCGTAGGCTTTCTTACCTACTTGGTTGATATTGTTCTGCAACTCGGTACCCAAACCAATCAACTGGTTCACGTTTGCCGCGTCTGTACCGTCTTTACCCGGAGCCACGTTGGTAATGCGTTGGCCGCCGTTGTTCAGACCGACAGGAGACAATTTGACTTGGTTGTTCGGATTGCTTTCAGTCGGTGCAGCGATGGTTACGCCATCGTTGTTGACCACGGTATTGCCTGCGGTCAGACCGTCTTTGTTCAATGCAACTTTATCGCCAACTTTCACGCCGTCATTGTTCATCACAGTATCGCCTGCTTTGAAGGTATCGGCATTCACTGTCTTCACGCTAATCTCGTCAGCCAACTTCAGTTGAGCGCCACCGGCTACGGTTTTGCTGATGATGTTGCTGTCGCCTTTAACGTTGATGGTGTCGCCCAATGCGTAGTTGTTGCTGCCGGTCGTACCGCCGAAATTGATGCCTTTGGCGATGGTCGCAGCGTTGTTGGCTACGTTTTGGTTAGTTGCGTACAACTGGCTGCCGTTGACGGCATCTTTGCTGTTGGCATTGAGATCGCCATCTGCTACATTGGTTACTTTGTTGCCCGCATTGTCCAAGCCGTCTTTAGTCAGGTTTACCTTACCTGCTTTCAAGCCGTCTTTGTTCAATGCAACATCGTCGCCTACTTTCACACCGTCGTTGTTAACGGTGGTGTCGCCGGCTTTGACGCTGTCAACATCCAAGTCTTTATCGGTTGCCACCTCGTAAACAGTCTGACCTTTGTCGCCTGTTTTTTCAGTCACAACGATGTTCTTACCTTGAACGACTTCAGTCTTAGATGCCGCCGCAGCTTGTTTCAGTTGGGAAACATTGACTGCATCGGTGTCATCCGTACCGGCCGCAACGTTGGTAATCTTATTACCGCCATTGTTCAAGCCAGCTTTGGTCAGGTTCACATCGCCTGCTTTCAAGCCGTCTTTGTTCAATGCAACATCATCGCCAACTTTCACACCGTCATTATTCATCACGGTATCGCCTGCGGTAACGCTGTCGACTTTCAGGTTTTTATCGGTAGCCACTTTGTAAATGGTTTGGCCATTGGCGCCGACATCCTGAGTAACAACAATGTTATCGCCTTGAACGACTTCAGTCTTAGCCGCAGCCGCAGCTTTGTTCAACTGAGCAACATTCACCGCATCAGTATCATCGGTACCGGCTGCAACATTGGTAATCTTATTGCCGCCATTGTTCAAGCCGGCTTTAGTCAGATTGACATCGCCAACTTTCACGCCGTCAGTATTGACTGTGGTATCGCCGGCTTTCACGCTGTCAACTGCCAAGTCTTTAGCCAATTTGACTTCCAACTTATCAGAGCCATTCGCTACAACGCCGATATTGCCGTCTGAAAGTTTGGCTGCATCGGTTTGACCGCCAACAATATTCAGCTTCGTACCCGGTTTGCGTTCAACGTCTTTGCCACTGTCGCCGCCGAAAGTCAAAGGCAGATTGGCAGTTGCATTAACGGCTTTGATTGCATCGTGGATGTTGTTCTCACCAGTACCGCCAATATCGGTCATGCTGATGTTGCCGCCATTATTGGCCGCATTGCCACCCAATACATTTACCAACTGATCTTGGGCCGCATTCAGCTGCTCTTCAGTTGCTGCACGTTTACCTTGGGCAAAATCATTACCACCCAAAGTAGTGTTGCTCAAACCGCTGACTTCACCTTTATCGCCATCGATTTTCACCGGAGCCGCTTGACCGACACTCAATACATCGGCCAGTTTCAGCTGTGCACCACCGGCTACGGTTTCGCTGATGATGTTGCTGTCGCCTTTGACATTGATGGTGTCGCCCAATGCGTAGTTGTTGCTGCCGGTGGTACCGCCGAAGTTGATGCCTTTGGCGATGTTGGCGGCGTTGTTGGCGACGTTTTGGTTGGTCTCTTTCAGCTGGCCGTAGTTAACGGCGTCGGTATCGTCGGTACCGGCAGCTACGTTGGTCACTTTGTTGCCGGCGTTGTTCAAACCGTCTTTGGTCAGTTTGACGTCACCTGCTTTAACGCCGTCTTGGGTCAATGCGACATCGTCGCCTACTTTCACACCGTCGTTGTTAACGGTGGTGTCGCCGGCTTTGACGCTGTCTACAACCAGGTCTTTGTTCAGTTTGACAGTCACTTTATCGTCTTGGGCTTCGGTGGTGATGTTGTCGTCGCCGGCAACGGTCACGGTGGAGCCGAGTTTTTCGAC
>NZ_JBQCUV010000007.1:0-6377 GCF_051962915.1 Neisseria sp. P0006.S009
TTGGTAGGCGTATAGTTCGGTTCTTCGCTGCTGACGCGGTGAAGAAAACGAAGCAGACAGTATAACACAGTTAGTTAGAATTTTCGATAATTTTAGTTGACATTTGCTAAATGTACTGTATAATTCGATTCGCTCTTTAAAAAACAGATTACCGATAAGTGTGAGTGCATTAGGCCTCACACTGTTTGAAAGACAGACAAGATGATGTTTTAGACATTGTCCTGTCGGTTTCTTTGAAGCAGACCAGAAGTTATAAGTTAGAGATTGAACATAAGAGTTTGATCCTGGCTCAGATTGAACGCTGGCGGCATGCTTTACACATGCAAGTCGGACGGCAGCACAGAGAAGCTTGCTTCTTGGGTGGCGAGTGGCGAACGGGTGAGTAACATATCGGAACGTACCGAGTAATGGGGGATAACTAATCGAAAGATTAGCTAATACCGCATATTCTCTGAGGAGGAAAGCAGGGGACCTTCGGGCCTTGCGTTATTCGAGCGGCCGATATCTGATTAGCTAGTTGGTGGGGTAAAGGCCTACCAAGGCGACGATCAGTAGCGGGTCTGAGAGGATGATCCGCCACACTGGGACTGAGACACGGCCCAGACTCCTACGGGAGGCAGCAGTGGGGAATTTTGGACAATGGGCGCAAGCCTGATCCAGCCATGCCGCGTGTCTGAAGAAGGCCTTCGGGTTGTAAAGGACTTTTGTCAGGGAAGAAAAGGCTGTTGCTAATATCGACAGCTGATGACGGTACCTGAAGAATAAGCACCGGCTAACTACGTGCCAGCAGCCGCGGTAATACGTAGGGTGCGAGCGTTAATCGGAATTACTGGGCGTAAAGCGAGCGCAGACGGTTACTTAAGCAGGATGTGAAATCCCCGGGCTCAACCTGGGAACTGCGTTCTGAACTGGGTGACTAGAGTGTGTCAGAGGGAGGTAGAATTCCACGTGTAGCAGTGAAATGCGTAGAGATGTGGAGGAATACCGATGGCGAAGGCAGCCTCCTGGGATAACACTGACGTTCATGCTCGAAAGCGTGGGTAGCAAACAGGATTAGATACCCTGGTAGTCCACGCCCTAAACGATGTCAATTAGCTGTTGGGCAACTTGATTGCTTAGTAGCGTAGCTAACGCGTGAAATTGACCGCCTGGGGAGTACGGTCGCAAGATTAAAACTCAAAGGAATTGACGGGGACCCGCACAAGCGGTGGATGATGTGGATTAATTCGATGCAACGCGAAGAACCTTACCTGGTCTTGACATGTACGGAATCCTCCAGAGACGGAGGAGTGCCTTCGGGAGCCGTAACACAGGTGCTGCATGGCTGTCGTCAGCTCGTGTCGTGAGATGTTGGGTTAAGTCCCGCAACGAGCGCAACCCTTGTCATTAGTTGCCATCATTAAGTTGGGCACTCTAATGAGACTGCCGGTGACAAGCCGGAGGAAGGTGGGGATGACGTCAAGTCCTCATGGCCCTTATGACCAGGGCTTCACACGTCATACAATGGTCGGTACAGAGGGTAGCCAAGCCGCGAGGTGGAGCCAATCTCACAAAACCGATCGTAGTCCGGATTGCACTCTGCAACTCGAGTGCATGAAGTCGGAATCGCTAGTAATCGCAGGTCAGCATACTGCGGTGAATACGTTCCCGGGTCTTGTACACACCGCCCGTCACACCATGGGAGTGGGGGATACCAGAAGTAGGTAGGGTAACCGCAAGGAGCCCGCTTACCACGGTATGCTTCATGACTGGGGTGAAGTCGTAACAAGGTAGCCGTAGGGGAACCTGCGGCTGGATCACCTCCTTTCTAGAGAAAGAAGAGGTCTGATGCATTCACACTTATCGGTAAACTGTAAAAGATGCGGAAGAGAAAAGCTTGAGTGAAGACAAGATTCGCTTAAGAAGAGAATCCGGGTTTGTAGCTCAGCTGGTTAGAGCACACGCTTGATAAGCGTGGGGTCGGAGGTTCAAGTCCTCCCAGACCCACCAAGAACGGGGGCATAGCTCAGTTGGTAGAGCACCTGCTTTGCAAGCAGGGGGTCATCGGTTCGATCCCGTTTGCCTCCACCAAGAACTTTACAAATCAAAGGAAGCCTGCTATACTTAGCAGCTTATTTTGATTTGCGAAGTGAAATATCGACGCATCGATCTTTAACAAATTGGAAAGCCGAAATCAACAAACAAAGACAATGAGTTTGTTTTGATTTTTTGTTCTTTGCAAAGGATAAAAAATCTCTCGCAAGAGAAAAGAAAACAAACACAGTATTTGGGTGATGATTGTATCGACTTAATCCTGAAACACAAAAGGCAGGATTAAGACACAACAAAGTAGTAAGCTTTATCAAAGTAGGAATTTCAAGTTTGCTTCCCTAGTCAACGGGTAGGCAAACGAAGTCAAAGAGGTTCTTGAAATGATAGAGTCAAGTGAATAAGTGCATCAGGTGGATGCCTTGGCGATGATAGGCGACGAAGGACGTGTAAGCCTGCGAAAAGCGTGGGGGAGCTGGCAATAAAGCTATGATCCCGCGATGTCCGAATGGGGAAACCCACCTCTTAGGAGGTATCCTTATCTGAATACATAGGATAAGCGAAGCGAACCCGGAGAACTGAACCATCTAAGTACCCGGAGGAAAAGAAATCAACCGAGATTCCGCAAGTAGTGGCGAGCGAACGCGGAGGAGCCTGTACGTGATAACTATCGAGATAGAAGAACAAGCTGGGAAGCTTGACCATAGTGGGTGATAGTCCCGTATTCGAAATCTCAATAGTGGTACTAAGCGTACGAAAAGTAGGGCGGGACACGTGAAATCCTGTCTGAATATGGGGGGACCATCCTCCAAGGCTAAATACTCATCATCGACCGATAGTGAACCAGTACCGTGAGGGAAAGGCGAAAAGAACCCCGGGAGGGGAGTGAAATAGAACCTGAAACCTGATGCATACAAACAGTGGGAGCACCCTTGTGGTGTGACTGCGTACCTTTTGTATAATGGGTCAACGACTTACATTCAGTAGCGAGCTTAACCGAATAGGGGAGGCGTAGGGAAACCGAGTCTTAATAGGGCGAACAGTTGCTGGGTGTAGACCCGAAACCGAGTGATCTATCCATGGCCAGGTTGAAGGTGCCGTAACAGGTACTGGAGGACCGAACCCACGCATGTTGCAAAATGCGGGGATGAGCTGTGGATAGGGGTGAAAGGCTAAACAAACTCGGAGATAGCTGGTTCTCCCCGAAAACTATTTAGGTAGTGCCTCGAGCAAGACACTGATGGGGGTAAAGCACTGTTATGGCTAGGGGGTTATTGCAACTTACCAACCCATGGCAAACTAAGAATACCATCAAGTGGTTCCTCGGGAGACAGACAGCGGGTGCTAACGTCCGTTGTCAAGAGGGAAACAACCCAGACCGCCAGCTAAGGTCCCAAATGATAGATTAAGTGGTAAACGAAGTGGGAAGGCCCAGACAGCCAGGATGTTGGCTTAGAAGCAGCCATCATTTAAAGAAAGCGTAATAGCTCACTGGTCGAGTCGTCCTGCGCGGAAGATGTAACGGGGCTCAAATCTATAACCGAAGCTGCGGATGCCAGTTTACTGGCATGGTAGGGGAGCGTTCTGTAGGCCGATGAAGGTGCATTGTAAAGTGTGCTGGAGGTATCAGAAGTGCGAATGTTGACATGAGTAGCGATAAAGCGGGTGAAAAGCCCGCTCGCCGAAAGCCCAAGGTTTCCTACGCAACGTTCATCGGCGTAGGGTGAGTCGGCCCCTAAGGCGAGGCAGAAATGCGTAGTCGATGGGAAACAGGTTAATATTCCTGTACTTGATTCAAATGCGATGTGGGGACGGAGAAGGTTAGGTTAGCAAGCTGTTGGAATAGCTTGTTTAAGCCGGTAGGTGGAAGACTTAGGCAAATCCGGGTCTTCTTAACACCGAGAAGTGATGACGAGTGTCTACGGACATGAAGTAACCGATACCACGCTTCCAGGAAAAGCCACTAAGCTTCAGTTTGAATTGAACCGTACCGCAAACCGACACAGGTGGGCAGGATGAGAATTCTAAGGCGCTTGAGAGAACTCAGGAGAAGGAACTCGGCAAATTGATACCGTAACTTCGGGAGAAGGTATGCCCTCTAAGGTTAAGGACTTGCTCCGTAAGCCCTGGAGGGTCGCAGAGAATAGGTGGCTGCGACTGTTTATTAAAAACACAGCACTCTGCTAACACGAAAGTGGACGTATAGGGTGTGACGCCTGCCCGGTGCTGGAAGGTTAATTGAAGATGTGCAAGCATCGGATCGAAGCCCCAGTAAACGGCGGCCGTAACTATAACGGTCCTAAGGTAGCGAAATTCCTTGTCGGGTAAGTTCCGACCCGCACGAATGGCGTAACGATGGCCACACTGTCTCCTCCTGAGACTCAGCGAAGTTGAAGTGGTTGTGAAGATGCAATCTACCCGCTGCTAGACGGAAAGACCCCGTGAACCTTTACTGTAGCTTTGCATTGGACTTTGAAGTCACTTGTGTAGGATAGGTGGGAGGCTTTGAAGCAGAGACGCCAGTCTCTGTGGAGCCGTCCTTGAAATACCACCCTGGTGTCTTTGAGGTTCTAACCCAGACCCGTAATCCGGGTCGGGGACCGTGCATGGTAGGCAGTTTGACTGGGGCGGTCTCCTCCCAAAGAGTAACGGAGGAGTTCGAAGGTTACCTAGGTCCGGTCGGAAATCGGACTGATAGTGCAATGGCAAAAGGTAGCTTAACTGCGAGACCGACAAGTCGAGCAGGTGCGAAAGCAGGACATAGTGATCCGGTGGTTCTGTATGGAAGGGCCATCGCTCAACGGATAAAAGGTACTCCGGGGATAACAGGCTGATTCCGCCCAAGAGTTCATATCGACGGCGGAGTTTGGCACCTCGATGTCGGCTCATCACATCCTGGGGCTGTAGTCGGTCCCAAGGGTATGGCTGTTCGCCATTTAAAGTGGTACGTGAGCTGGGTTTAAAACGTCGTGAGACAGTTTGGTCCCTATCTGCAGTGGGCGTTGGAAGTTTGACGGGGGCTGCTCCTAGTACGAGAGGACCGGAGTGGACGAACCTCTGGTGTACCGGTTGTAACGCCAGTTGCATAGCCGGGTAGCTAAGTTCGGAAGAGATAAGCGCTGAAAGCATCTAAGCGCGAAACTCGCCTGAAGATGAGACTTCCCTTGTGGTTTAACCACACTAAAGAGTCGTTCGAGACCAGGACGTTGATAGGTGGGGTGTGGAAGCGCGGTAACGCGTGAAGCTAACCCATACTAATTGCTCGTGAGGCTTGACTCTATCATTTGAAGAACTTCAAATGATAAAAGCTTACTGACTGATTCAGTCATCACCATTTATACCGATTAAGGCTTTACCGATTTGTAACAGTTTAAGTTTGGCGGCCATAGCGAGTTGGTCCCACGCCTTCCCATCCCGAACAGGACCGTGAAACGACTCAGCGCCGATGATAGTGTGGTTCTTCCATGTGAAAGTAGGTCACCGCCAAACACCCATTCCGAAGCCCCCGACTGATGTCGGGGGCTTTTTACATACCTGTCGGTTCTGTCGATTTGGCGATAGGGGGATTATGATTACCTGTTGTTATTCTTGAACAAAAGTACCGAAAGTTACGATTAACCGTTTGGAATATTTGAAATTAAACGGCATTTGCGTTAATATGTCGTAAGCATTTATGCGGGTATGGGCCCGTATATGCGACAGTGTTTACAGAGTGGAATAAACCATTCGGTAGACTTTCTGACTGATTCAATTAAACACGTTATGGGAAAAATCTGATGAAGAAAATTTTATTTGGTGCATTTGCTGCTGTTTGTGCAGCATTCTCTTTAGCCGCCGTGAACATCAATACCGCGTCTTCTGCCGAACTGGAGGCCTTGCCGGGTATCGGTCCGGCTAAGGCAAAATCGATTGTGGAATACCGTCAGAAGAACGGTGCGTTTAAATCGGTGGAGGAGCTGAAAAACGTGAAGGGCATCGGTGATGCGGTGCTGAACAAGTTGAAGGCGGAGGCGACGGTTTCTTCTGTCGCGCCTAAGGCCGCCCAGCCTGCCGTGAAAAAATAAGCCGGACTCTGCCTATATGCCGCCCTGCGGCCGAACCGTTTGCCGGTTGGGCCACGGGGCGGCTTTGTATGGGGGGCGGGAATGAAGACTTGGGCTAATGGGGCTTTCATTGGGTAAAGGGATAAACGGATAGCCTCTTGTCGGATAGGGGATATAAAAGATAAAGGGAATAAAGATATGTACTCAAAGGCATTTAACGGAAAACGGAATAGGGCAACTGTGCAGAGGGGGTATTCTTTGATACAGCTGTTGGTGGTGATGCTGTTGGTTTCGATATTGGCGACG
>NZ_JBQCUV010000008.1:0-417 GCF_051962915.1 Neisseria sp. P0006.S009
TTTCAGCTGGCTGTAGTTGACGGCGTCGGTGTCATCGGTACCCGGGGCAACATTGGTGATCTTGTTGCCGGCGGCATTGATGCCTGACTTGGTCACACTCGGGCCACCGGTAATGGTGAGGCCGTCTGAATTCAGTTTGCTGTCGCCTGCAGTCACGCTGTCAACGGTGATGTCTTTGGCCAGTTTAAAGTCAATCTGGTTGTCGGACACGGTGGTGACGATGTTTTTGTCGCTGCTGCGGTAGGCAACGGTTTCGCCCAGTTGGACGTTGTCGTCGTTACCGTTGTCGGCAGCAATGTTCAGACCTTTGGCCACATTGGCGTTGGTTTCTTTCAGCTGACCGTAGTTAACGGCGTCGGTATCGTCGGTACCGGCAGCTACGTTGGTCACTTTGTTGCCGGCGTTGTTCAAACCGTC
>NZ_JBQCUV010000009.1:0-347 GCF_051962915.1 Neisseria sp. P0006.S009
GTCACTTTATCGTCTTGGGCTTCGGTGGTGATGTTGTCGTCGCCGGCAACGGTCACGGTGGAGCCGAGTTTTTCGACATTGGTGCTGCCGCTGTCGCCGTTGAAGGTCAGGCCTTTGTTGTCAACGGTGGTTTTGGCATCCACACCTTTTTGGATGTCGTCTTTGGTGCTATCAGCCAAGTCGATGCTATAGTCGGTCACGTTGTTCGCGTCTTCTGCTGAAGCAGTGACGGTCACTTTGTCAGAACCTGCGCTGGCAGTTGTGCCTTTGGCGTTGACGGTGTAGATGTCTTGGCCGTTGGCGCCGGTCGTTTTCACCACGTCTTTGATGTTGGTACCGGCTGCAAC
>NZ_JBQCUV010000010.1:0-333 GCF_051962915.1 Neisseria sp. P0006.S009
GAACAAAACAACGCCTCCGCATGCTTACTAAGCCCATTCTAGGGGTCCTGAAGCTGCGCGCGCGCTGTTGGCGCGTGACGGCAACAAGTGGCACGAAGAGCAATAATATTTCATTCAGACGGCCTTGTTTTCCAACAAAAGGCCGTCTGAAACCATGAAAGGACGAAACATGTTTGTTTGTCACGAACAAGAAAACGCTGCAACTGCCGCGCAGTCTCTCGCTGATGCCGTTGCCGCTGCATTACAAACCGCGTTGATTGAGAAAGGCCATGCGGTTTTGGCTGTTTCCGGCGGTCGTTCGCCGATTGCGTTTTTCGAGGCTTTGTCGCAAAA
>NZ_JBQCUV010000011.1:0-303 GCF_051962915.1 Neisseria sp. P0006.S009
TTTTTTTGGTTTTTGTGTTTTTTTTTTGGTTATTTATTTTTAATGTTGGGGTCTTTTTTTTGTTTTTTGTGGTTTTTTTTGGGTTTTTGTTTTTTTTTAAGCGATTGGGTTGTTGTTTTTTTTTTTTTTTTTGGGTGGTGGGTTTTTTTTGGTGTTTTTGGTTTTTTTTTAATTTTTTTGGGTTTTTTTATTTTCCTGATTTATGTTTTCACCGTCGTATTGTTAGGATTTTATATTTTGGTTTTTTTTTTGATTAACTGAAAACCAATACAAATTTTGAGATTCCTCGCATTGTGGTTTAAT
>NZ_JBQCUV010000012.1:0-298 GCF_051962915.1 Neisseria sp. P0006.S009
ATGTTCGCCATGCCGCCTTTCGGTTTTCAGACTGCCGTCCGTGCCGATGCGCCGCGCGTTGCCGATGCGATGGAATTTCTCAACGCCGCCAAAGAAACCCTGGCCCCGCATTTGCCCGAAAGCGTCTCTCAGTTCGGCGCCGCACCCATGCTGATGGTCCGCCTCGCCGAACGCGAACGCGCGCAAATCTTCCTCGAATCCCCGTCCCGACATGATTTGCACCGCGCCTTGAGTTTATGGGTGCAAGTGTTGCAGCAAAACCGCGATGGTAAAATCAGATGGTCAGTGGACGTTGATG
>NZ_JBQCUV010000013.1:0-293 GCF_051962915.1 Neisseria sp. P0006.S009
TTGATGCCTGACTTGGTCACACTCGGGCCACCGGTAATGGTGAGGCCGTCTGAATTCAGTTTGCTGTCGCCTGCAGTGACGCTGTCGACGGTGATGTCTTTGGCCAGTTTGAAGTCAATCTGGTTGTCGGACACGGTGGTGACGATGTTTTTGTCACTGCTGCGGTAGGCAACGGTTTCGCCCAGTTGGACGTTGTCGTCGTTACCGTTGTCGGCGGCAATGTTCAGACCTTTGGCCACATTGGCGTTGGTTTCTTTCAGCTGACCGTAGTTAACGGCGTCGGTATCGTCGGT
>NZ_JBQCUV010000014.1:0-274 GCF_051962915.1 Neisseria sp. P0006.S009
GCAAAAAGGCCTGCAACAGCTTGGCGAAGAAGGCGCGGTGCAGGTCTTCAAACCGATGAGCGGCGCAGATTTGATTTTGGGCGCGGTCGGCGTGTTGCAGTTTGAAGTCGTTACCTCACGCCTCGCCAACGAATACGGCGTAGAAGCCGTGTTCGACAACGCATCCATCTGGTCGGCGCGCTGGGTATCGTGCGAAGACAAGAAAAAGCTGGCGGAGTTTGAAAAAGCCAACGCAGGCAATCTGGCGATAGACGCAGGCGGCAACCTCGCCTAC
>NZ_JBQCUV010000015.1:0-269 GCF_051962915.1 Neisseria sp. P0006.S009
CGCCGCTTGGGAAAAGCAGCACGCTTGGTTTGCGATGCCGAATGGAATCTGGCCGACCAATATCCCGAAAGCGTCCCGGTGTACGTTTCGCACGACGGCGAAAGCAACAGCAGCTTTGAATTGTGGCAAGAGCTTTTGAACACGCATACCGTGTCGCCGACATCATTCGGCCTGTCCGTTCACAACGCAACGATTGGGCAATGGTCGATGTTGCGCAATGACATGAGTGAGCATACCGCGTTGGCCGTTGCCGCCGATTCCTTTGAAAC
>NZ_JBQCUV010000016.1:0-263 GCF_051962915.1 Neisseria sp. P0006.S009
CGGTGTAAGTGAACTGCAGTTGCCATGTTTTACGGCAGTGAGAGCAGAGATAGCGCTGATGTCCGGCAGTGCTTTTGCCGTTACGCACCACCCCGTCAGTAGCTGAACAGGAGGGACAGCTGATAGAAACAGAAGCCACTGGAGCACCTCAAAAACACCATCATACACTAAATCAGTAAGTTGGCAGCATCACCGGGCAACGCGGAGGAAGGTTCATCAGGAAAAAAACTGATTTTTTTCGAAAAAACGTCCTACATATTGTG
>NZ_JBQCUV010000017.1:0-255 GCF_051962915.1 Neisseria sp. P0006.S009
TCCTGCAGGTCACCGGCAAACAGAACGCGGGCGGACTCGAAATCATCACTGTGGCGCAGCAAGACTTCACTTGCCGGGGTAAAAGCGGACATGAAACACTCCTTCATTGAGACTGGCGCCGATTATACACGTTATCTTTCAGGCTGCCTCTTTGTTGGCGGTGGGACGCGCTCCGACCGCCGCGTAGTTTGTTGGCGCAGATACGACGGATTTGCTATATTGCGCGCTTAATTAACAGGAGTGTTTCTCTATGAC
>NZ_JBQCUV010000018.1:0-255 GCF_051962915.1 Neisseria sp. P0006.S009
TTTGAAATCAGAATTAAATCATAATTATCAGAATCCGAAATTCCAGTTAATTAAATATACAGAGACAATAGTTAAGATTGAATTAAGGAAGAAAATTCAAGACCAAGAAAACATAAAAAACCAAGAAGAACAAGAAAAACAGCCAAAAGAAGACAATGCTGCCATGACCAAGTTTCAATATGTGTTCAATCTTGCGCATGACCAGGCAAATCCCGATAAAATTGATGCCGTCATCCGCTCCAAAACACTGGTGTC
>NZ_JBQCUV010000019.1:0-254 GCF_051962915.1 Neisseria sp. P0006.S009
TTTCAGCTGGCTGTAGTTGACGGCGTCGGTGTCATCGGTACCCGGGGCAACATTGGTGATCTTGTTGCCGGCGGCATCGATGCCTGCTTTGGTCACACTTGGGCCACCGGTAATGGTGAGGCCGTCTGAATTCAGTTTGCTGTCGCCTGCGGTGACGCTGTCAACGGTGATGTCTTTGGCCAGTTTCAGCTGTGCACCACCGGCTACGGTTTCGCTGATGATGTTGCTGTCGCCTTTGACATTGATGGTGTCGC
>NZ_JBQCUV010000020.1:0-251 GCF_051962915.1 Neisseria sp. P0006.S009
TCGCTGTACAGGTGTTATCGGGAGAATACTTGATTGCATTGGAAAGCAGGTTACTGAAAGCACGGCGCAGCATATCGCTGTCTCCGGTAACAACGCCCTCTCCTTCAACCGTGATTGTCTTTCCTGTTTCGTCTGCCAGGGGCTCGAACAACTCACGTAATTCATTCAGTTCGGCTGCCAGATCCACATCATGTTTATCCAGCCGCAGCAGACCATGCTCTGAACGTGCCAGAAAAAGCATGTCACTGGTC
>NZ_JBQCUV010000021.1:0-249 GCF_051962915.1 Neisseria sp. P0006.S009
TGTTCTTTGCAAACCAGGTCTTAAGGTGAGGATGTTATTGAGAAAATGCCCCGGATGTAGTCATCTTTTAAGTTTTCGGTGAAGTCGTAGAGGTTTTCGGATTGTGTTGATTATTGGATTTCTTTAATCATCTTCGGGGCGTTGTGGCCGGGCCGGGTGGGGGAGTTGTGTTCGCGCACCAGCGGGGGTGCGGCGTGGGAGGGGGTTGCGCCGGAGATGTCGGGGATGATCGGCTCGCCGCGGTGGTCG
>NZ_JBQCUV010000022.1:0-247 GCF_051962915.1 Neisseria sp. P0006.S009
GTATCAGCTCAGTGGCTCGCCTGACGTTGACCTCGCGTACCGAGGATCAGCAGGAGGCCTGGCAGGCCTATGCCGAAGGGCGCGATCAGGCGGTCACCGTGAAGCCGGCGGCGCACCCGGTTGGGACAACGCTGGAAGTGCTGGATCTGTTTTATAACACCCCCGCCCGGCGCAAATTTATGCGCACCGAAAAAACCGAATTTGGCCATATCGACGAGATCGTCCGGCGCATCGCGCTGGCGCGTTT
>NZ_JBQCUV010000023.1:0-246 GCF_051962915.1 Neisseria sp. P0006.S009
TGTGGGGGGCGGTGGAATAAAAGCCCGCCTACGCGGGACCGGGGGGTGGGGGGGTGGTTGCGGTGGTTGGTTGTGGGTTTCAATTGGTAATTTGTGGTTTTTTAATTTATTGGGTTTTTTTGGTTTACTTTGGTTTTTTTAATTCGGCCGACAACACTTTATACCCATTATTATAGGGGTTTTTTTGTCGGCTGTTTTGTAATAATACACCCTTTGCATAACATATTTTTTGGGATCGCTGCGGGT
>NZ_JBQCUV010000024.1:0-243 GCF_051962915.1 Neisseria sp. P0006.S009
ATTACACAAACCCAAACAAACCCACAAACCCGACAACCCCAATAAAATCCACAAACCACAAAAAAACAAAACAACCCACCCCGGCCCCGCCACCCCACTTTGTGGGCGCGCGTTTTTTTTATTTGTTTTTTTTTTGTTTTCATTTTGACTATTTCTTAGTTCAACACTTGGGGTAAATTTTCTATCTAGTTCCAGAACCTTCCTAGCGATACTCGCTGCACGTTGGAGTCCGCACTTTGGATT
>NZ_JBQCUV010000025.1:0-242 GCF_051962915.1 Neisseria sp. P0006.S009
ACCTGCCTCCGTGCCAAACCAAAAAACACAAATCCGTCCAATTTCGATTTAGCCGCCAAGCCAATTACGGCAACATCCATACCTCCCATTACAACGGCCAAACCGAAGCCACATTACCTCCTTTTACCACGATTGATATCCAGCATTTAAGTAAATTTGCGGAAATCGACAACACTTCCGTTATCAATCAATTTCTGCATTCCCTAACCACGCTTATCCACAATGACCAGCATATCTGCGAC
>NZ_JBQCUV010000026.1:0-239 GCF_051962915.1 Neisseria sp. P0006.S009
GCGTTGACGGTGTAGATGTCTTGGCCGTTGGCGCCGGTCGTTTTCACCACGTCTTTGATGTTGGTACCGGCTGCAACTTCGGTACGGGCGGCGGCGCTTTGCTGTTTCAGCTGGCTGTAGTTGACGGCGTCGGTGTCATCGGTACCGGCGGCTACGTTGGTAATCTTGTTGCCGGCGGCATTGATGCCTGACTTGGTCACACTCGGGCCACCGGTAATGGTGAGGCCGTCTGAATTCAG
>NZ_JBQCUV010000027.1:0-238 GCF_051962915.1 Neisseria sp. P0006.S009
AACCCTGTTGACCGACACCGACAAAAACATGGACATCATGAAGGAAGAAACCTTCGGCCCTGTCCTGCCCGTTTCCAATTTCGACACGCTCGCCCAAGTCATCACATTGGCAAACGACTGCGAATTCGGTCTGACCAGCTCCGTGTACACAACAAACCTGAACGAAGCCTTCTACGTCACCCGCCGCCTGCAATTCGGCGTAACCTACATCAACCGCGAAAACTTCGAAGCCATGCAG
>NZ_JBQCUV010000028.1:0-237 GCF_051962915.1 Neisseria sp. P0006.S009
ATTTTATACAGATTAAAATCAATATTACACAAACTCTACGAATAAATTAAAAACAAAACAATGAAAGCCCGTATGAAACAATTCAACACATCATAAAAAAAACATAAAAAAAAAAAGTATAGATTATGAACTTTATATACAAAAAAAACAAAAAAACAGAAAAAAGCAAACCCCACACAACGAAAAAAAAAAATAAAAACCAAAAAAAAATACAACCAACTTAAAAAACAAAACACA
>NZ_JBQCUV010000029.1:0-236 GCF_051962915.1 Neisseria sp. P0006.S009
AGCATTTCCAACAGCAATTGAGACTTGCCGAACAGTTGGAGGGTGAAAACGGTATTCAGGAACAGAACAATGCCCAATATTGGTTAGGCTATTGCTACTTAGAGCAGGCGCTAAAAGCCCAAGGCAAGGAGTCGGAACAGTTGTTTGGACAGGTACTTGAGCATTTCCAACAGCAATTGAGACTTGCCGAACAGTTGGAGGGTGAAAACGGTATTCAGGAACAGAACAATGCCCAA
>NZ_JBQCUV010000030.1:0-236 GCF_051962915.1 Neisseria sp. P0006.S009
GAAGTAATCGGTTGATTACCCGATCCTTGGAAAATCATTTGCGAAGACCATTTTGACTGAGTTTCACCACTCAAGTCAAAGCGGAACATATTGCCGTAACGGTCGCCGCCATAAGCAATATCGACAATACCGTCAAAATCGGTGTCTACCAAAGAAGGGGTAGAGATGCCGCCTTTGCCATTCGGCGCAGGAATTTTAGACAAGAGCTTTCCTGCTTCAGAAACATTATTACCGGT
>NZ_JBQCUV010000031.1:0-235 GCF_051962915.1 Neisseria sp. P0006.S009
CGGACCCACGCCCCCCACAGCGAGCGCAGACGGTGACTGAAGCAGGAGGTCAAATCCCCGGGCACAACCTGGGACCTGCGTTCTGAACCGGGGGACTAGAGTGTGTCAGAGGGAGGAAGAATTCCACGTGTAGCAGTGAAATGCGTAGAGATGTGGAGGAATAACGAAGGCGAAGGCAGCCTACTGGGAAAACACTGACGTTCATTCTCGAAAGCGATGGTAGCAAACAGTATTA
>NZ_JBQCUV010000032.1:0-231 GCF_051962915.1 Neisseria sp. P0006.S009
TCAATACGTCGAGAAGGTCGGTGCGGTGTGCGGCGATTTCGATGCCCAACGCGCCTTGTCCTGCGGCGGGCAGGCTGTCGGCTTCGGAGAGGATCAGGCGGATGCGTTCGTCCAGTTCCAAACGCTGCAATCCGGCGGCGGCGAGGATGATGGCATCGTATTCGCCGTTGTCGAGTTTGGACAGGCGGGTTTGCACGTTGCCGCGCAGGGGTTTGATGACTAAATACGGAT
>NZ_JBQCUV010000033.1:0-231 GCF_051962915.1 Neisseria sp. P0006.S009
AAAGCAGCTTTGGCGGTACTGAAAGGTATCGCCGCTTTTTTTTGCCGTCTGAAAAGATATTGCGCACAAAGACAAAATGTGGCATAATCCGCCCGTCTTTATAAAAAGGCACTTAGGAGTTTGCTTAGGTCGTTCGGCTTTACAAACTTGTCCGAACCTGAAAAGGTTCTTTTATTTTCGGAGTTATCCATCATGGCATTGACCGTAGAAAAAAAAGCACAAATTGTTAAA
>NZ_JBQCUV010000034.1:0-231 GCF_051962915.1 Neisseria sp. P0006.S009
GTGTTAATCCTTGCCGTCAAACCGCAGGACATGGAAGCCGCGTGCCGCAACGTTCGTGTCAACGCCGCATTGGTGCTTTCCGTCGCCGCCGGTTTGTCTATTGATACCCTCAGCCGCTACCTTGGCGGAACACGCCGAATCGTCCGTACCATGCCCAATACGCCGGGAAAAATCGGTTTGGGCGTATCCGGCATGTTTGCCGAAGCGGAAGTATCCGAAGCTGACCGCGCC
>NZ_JBQCUV010000035.1:0-230 GCF_051962915.1 Neisseria sp. P0006.S009
CACATTGCATTGTTGTTCTTCATTCAACTTTTTCAATAATGAACGCCAGTGTTCTACCGGCCATAATTTACTGTCGCGACTGGTTGCAAGCAAAGCAACGTAATAAGGGGATTGCAAATATTTCAGACGGCCTGATTCAGGAACCGACAAACCAAATACCTGAGTCTCAGTCATTGTATAACCAAATACTTGGGCAAATAATTCACGGTTTCGCCAAACCTCATTTTTGC
>NZ_JBQCUV010000036.1:0-229 GCF_051962915.1 Neisseria sp. P0006.S009
ATTTGGATTCGTGTATTCCCTGATAAACCAATTACAGAGAAAACTATTCATGTTCGTATGGGTGGCGCTAAAGGTAATGTTGAATATTACATTGCTGAAGTTAAACCAGGCAAAGTATTGTACGAAATTGACGGTGTTCCTGATTCTTTGGCTCGTGAAGCATTTGAATTGGCAGCTGCCAAATTGCCTATTCCTACAACCTATGTAGTAAGACAGGTGGGTCAATAAT
>NZ_JBQCUV010000037.1:0-221 GCF_051962915.1 Neisseria sp. P0006.S009
ACTTTGTTGCCGGCGTTGTTCAAACCGTCTTTGGTCAGTTTGACGTCACCTGCTTTAACGCCGTCTTGGGTCAATGCAACATCATCGCCTACTTTTACACCGTCGTTGTTAACGGTGGTGTCGCCGGCTTTGACGCTGTCTACAACCAGGTCTTTGTTCAGCTTAACGGTCACTTTATCGTCTTGGGCTTCGGTGGTGATGTTGTCGTCGCCGGCAACGGT